>JAKEHV010000077.1 GCA_022614915.1 Gemmataceae bacterium
ATGCACTACGGCATCGACGCCAATGTCGCGGCTCTATCGCTGTTGCTGTTAGGCGAGATACTTGCCCTGTTGGCGGTTGGCAATTTGCTATGGAAACTTGCTGTCTCCCGATTTCGAAGTGTGCGGGTCTAAGAGGGAGTCTTCAGATTCAAAACGGATCAGCGCAACCTATTTATGGATTGCCTTGCGCCTGCTAGTTTTACGCACACACACGCACACACATTGAGTCCCCCTCGCGCAGAATTACTGAGAAGTTACTTTTGTCATTTGTCGACGTAAGTCATTTCATGTGAAGGAATTTGCAAATTGGTTGCGCGACACACACACAAACCCTCTCGGTTTTGAATATTTGTTAGATATGTCTAATCTTGATTCATAGGTATACCTAACCAAAGGAGACGAATATGAAGAAGTTAGCTGTCGTCGGCTTATGCGCTTTTGCCGTTGGATTTCTCACAAAGCCGGAAGGTGAAGCGTTGCTTTCCCTTTATGCGGCCCAACTCACCCAAGGGGGCAAGCACGATCCCGAAGCGCGCCTGCGCGAACTCGGCATCGAACTGCCTAAGTACGTCCGCCCCAACATCCCCATCGCGCCCGTCGTCGTCGTCGGCAACCTGGCGTTCGTGTCCGGCCACACGCCGTCGGGAAAAATCTGGATTGGCCGGGTCGGCGAAGATCTCGACATCGCCGCGGGCAAGGCGGCCGCCAAAGACGTCGGCCTGCGCATCCTGTCCGCACTCCGCGAGGAGCTGGGCGACCTCAAGCGCGTTCGCCGCGTCGTCAAGGCGTTCGGCATGGTCAATTGCCCGCCCGGCTACAAGGACCAGCCCACAGTCATCAACGGCTTCAGCGAACTCATGATCGACGTCTTTGGCAAGGAGCGCGGTACGGGGGCGCGCAGCGCGGTCGGCATGAGTTCTCTGCCCGGCAACGCGGCAGTGGAGGTTGAGGCGATTTTTGAAATAGAAGCCAAACACTAGCCCCACGCGCTAGCGAGGGCGGCGTGCGTGTCGCCCGGACCAAAAAACGCGAAACGCGGTTGCGCATAGTAGCCCGGCTCTGTGCTGGGCTTCTCATGTGCGTACTCGATTCAATGGCAAATGGCGGCAAGGTATAATGAGGAGACACTGCCCTGGTGGGAGGGTGAATGGCGCTCGCCCTGGACGACCGCAAGCTGCTGCCGGATGGTGTCCATGACGCGACTTTGAAAGAAGTGGAACAACTCTTCGGCGGCTTTCAAAAGTGCGACCGCCGGATGACGCTGTTTAAAAAACTTCGAGACTATTTGGCTGCCGTCAAAAAAGCCGGCTGTGGAACCAGCGTCATCATCGACGGCAGCTTCGTGATGGGCTGCGTGGACGGACCGGACGACGTCGACTTGATTCTAGTATTGCCATCAGATTGGAACGGGACGTCGACTTGAAACCGTACCAGTACAATCTGGTGTCCAAGCGGCGTTTGAAGCAGCAATATGGCTTCGACGCGTTCTTCGTGAGACCGGGCTCCGAGCAAGAACGCGAGTGGATTGCATTTTTCGGCCAAGTCAACGTTAAGTGGCGTCGCCCGTTCGGCTGGCCGGCGGACGGCAAGAAAGGCATCGTTAGGGTATCGCTATGATCTCTAATGACGAAGAACTAAAAGTCGTGCGCGAGCAACTCGGCCGCGCCGAGCGGGCTCTCGCTTCGTTGCGCAGTGAGGTTACCAACGAGCGAAACTTCGCGGTTTTCTCGGAAGCCTATGTCGATCAAATCGCCGAACTCAAGGCCGAGATCGACGCCTACCAAAAGGCTGCCAAGAAAAACGGCAAAGCGAATGGCAAGGACAAGAGACGGCGCGGGCGCAAGGCGTCGTAACGTCGCTCCGTTCGGTCCGATGACTAACTTTCGGTGTTCGGCATCGCTCGCGGAGGTGATGCGATGACTACGCCCGCCTCAGTTTGTGACTACGAGATTCTGGCGGAGCTCGGTCGCGGCACCACCGGCGTCGTCTACAAGGCGAGGCACTCCGTCGTCAAACCCGACCGGCTTGTAGCGCTCAAAATGCCGTTTCTTGGTTCCCCGTCGGAAACGGCAAGGCGGTTTTCTTCGTATCAGAATGAGTGGAACGTGCTTAGAGTTTTGACTTGGGAACCCGATCCAGCTGTGCCCACTCTTTACAATGTCGTGAGCGATGTTTCAGGGCAGTTGAACTTCTACTTACGAGAATTCGTGAGTGACACGTCTTTGGAGCAGCTGGTCGTCACTGGATCTCTGTGCCTTTCTGAGGGGATTCGAATTCTTTCGACGATCGCCAACGCTGTTCAGCGGATGCATGGCCATTGGATAGCACATCGCAACTTACGACCATCACGAGTTCTAGTGGGAACGGACGGCACAGCCAAACTTATCGGTTTTGGGCACGTGGCGCCATTGGTGGGCGCGGCTGAATTGCCGCCGGGAGAGTCGGGAGTATCGGCCAAGATCGATATTCGAGCGTTGCAGGAGATGCTGGGTTGGCTCTGTACTACGTTGCGTCAGCCCCTCCCGGCGTGACTCGAAACAATTCAGAAGTCCGATTCGGTATCAAGCGCTGAGCGATTTGCAGAAGCACTCAATCGCTTTCTTCAAGCTGAGTAGGCGAGCCAGAATTTCGGCCTTTTCAGAAATCACGCCGTTAAGACCTGCCAATCAACTTTTCTTGTCGCAAGGCGATGGTTTGTCTTTTCCCCTTCGGCGGGCACTAATTGGAGAAACGACAACCAATTCCCAATTGAGGAAAACACTGGCCGTGCCCAACCGGGGTCTGCCAACAGTTTTGCACCACGTCCAAAAGCTCGTTGCCGCCGAGCAGGCTGACAGCTTGGCAGATCACGAATTACTCCAGTGCTTTCGGACAAATCGCGACGAAGCCGCGTTTACCGCACTCGTGCAGCGGCACGCGCCGCTGGTCCTCGGTGTCTGCCGGCGTGTGCTCAAGCGCGAGCAGGATGCCGAGAATGCTTGCCAGGCGTCCTTACTCGTACTTGCCCGCAGCGCGGCTTCAATCCGCAAAAGGACCTCGCTCGCAAGCTGGCTCTACGGCGTCGCCTACCGCCTCTCTCGCAAGATTAAGACGGCCGATACGCGCCGGCGTGTCCGGGAAGGGCAAGCAAGGCGCACTCAACAGTCGAGTCCAGATAAAGAGGCGAGTTGGCGCGAGGTGCAGGCGGCGCTCGACGAGGAACTCATGGCCCTACCGGAGAAGTTCCGGGCGCCGTTGGTGCTGTGCTACCTCGACGAACAAACCCGCGATGAAGCGGCGCGCCCAAATGGCCGTTTCGTCGTCGTTATTATTAGGTGGAGCGCATACCGTGTGGAAGCGCAAACATTTTGTTTCCTGGCCAGATTGAATATGACGATTTTTGCAAGCGCTGTCGTCATCACACTGCTCTTTGCATTGCCCGGCAATGTCTTCGCCCTGGGGACGGAAACGTTCGGCAACGCTCCCGCGGTCGAACAGCCGGAATGGGCCAAGGGCGTGATCGACGTCGTCAATCTGAAGAGCCGCGTGTATTCAAAATGGGTCAACGGCAACGAGAACTTCTATTACCGCGGCAACGCGCAGGCGCTCACTGAGGCGCTGCGGAAATTCGCCGAAGTCAAAGCGGAAATTCGTCACCTCATCCTCTTGCCCGGTTCCGGCAAGACGCAGTCGTTTGACCGCAAGCCGATCGACTTCGACTGGCAGCTTCACGTGCCGAGCGGGATTTATTTGGCCGTTTCCAAGAGGAAGCACGCGGTGATGACGGTCTACGTGAGCGCCGCCAAACCGCGGCCGCTGGAGCGCAAACTGGTCGAAAAATGGCTCGACGAGCTTAGCAGCGATTCGTTCAGAATTCGCGAAAGCGCCAACCAGGAGTTGCAAAAGCTGGGCAATGACGCCAAACCGTTTTTGCGTGCGGCCCTCCAAAGAGTGACCGACCTCGAGACGCGACGGCGCATGGAGGCCTTACTCGAAAGGCTGCGTGGCTTCGATGTCACCGATTTGGAAATGCCCAAGGGAATTACGATGGTTCGCGTGGACGACCTGTTGGCGGTGCGGCTCAAGGAATTGAAGGATCCCGATTCCACCGTGTGCGGCATGGCGGTTCAGGATTTGACCATACTTGCTCGGTACAGCGACAAAATCGTCCCCGCCATGATCGACATGCTCGAGAAGGACAAGCACGAATGGGTTCGACGGGTCGCGGCCGGCTGCCTGTCCCACCTTGGCGTTCAAGGAAAGACGGCATTGCCCATGTTGAAGAAGGGTTTGGATGATCAGGACGCGAACATACGCAACACGTTTCAAGCGGCCCTGGAAAGCCTTGAAAACGCGAAAGACGAAGCGGGACTTGCGGAGCGCATAACCAGAGAGCGCGCAATTCTGAAGGAAATCAGCCAACTCAAGCATTAACCATTCCGATTGGACCTTGAAGAACCGACAGCGAACGCATTGCGCGTTGCGCTTCGGCTTCGATTGGTGCCTTCCCTACCAGCGGAAAGTATGTTCCGACGCGGAACCGCTGTGTGCCATGCTTTCGCGGCGCCTTTGCGAAAGCATGCGACCCTACGCGGACTAGCGTCGCTGCTTCGGGGAGGGCAATCGCATGTTCGGCAGTCTTTTTCGGAAACGGCGTGTCGTAGATGGTAGCGAAATCCACGAGCCCACGCTCTTGGCGTTGGGTCTGACCGCGTCCGGTTTTCTGCTCCTCTTATTCGTTCTAGCTCTTGTGATTTTCGCCGCCGCGAGTTTTGGCGTGGGCTGGGGACTATTCGCCGCAGTTTTGGGGCTGCTGGCGGCGCTGGTTTTGTGGCCGCGCCTGCAACGCCGCGTTTTTCCGACTCCACAGCCGCTCTTGAGCGAGCACAACTTGCTGACCGGCCGCCAGCGCTGGCTGCGCCGGTTGCGCGGCGTCGGAACAAAGCTGTTCGCGGTCGGCCTGGCGGCCTGGCTCGGGCTGATCGCCTGGTCCAAGCTCGCCCCCGGCGGTCCGATGCCGGCGCCTAAGGCGGAGCTGGACAGCATTCGTGTCGTTACTTGGAACATCCTGCGCGGGCAAGAGCGCGGACCTTTTTGGCATAAGAACAACTGGCCGGCGCGAAAACAGGCGGTGGCCGAGTCGTTGCGCCAGGCCCAGCCGGACCTCGTGCTATTCCAAGAGGCGCGGGCGGGCCAATTGGACTTCCTTGATGAGATTCTTTCAGAGCCGCGCCCGTCAGGAAGCGGACATGGCGCCCCTCGCCCTGAGGGAGAGGGGTTGGGGGTGAGGGGGTCAGAGTATTGCCGTGTCGGCGTTGGCCGCGATGACGGCAAGTCGGGCGGCGAGCATTGCGCCATTTACTTCAAAGTCGGCCGCTTCCAAGAACTTGACGGCGGCACTTTTTGGCTGGAGGAGCCAACCGACCAGCCGCGCGGGCCGGGCTGGAACGTGAAACGCATCTGCACTTGGGTGCGCCTGCGCGACCAGGTCAGCGGCCGCACTCTGCGCGTCTACAACACGCATCAGTACTTGACGGCTGGCTCGCAACTGCCTGCGGCGCGGATTACCCTCGACCACATTAAGGCCGGCGACCCGTCCGACGCGGTCGTGCTCGCGGGCGACTTCAACGCCACCCCGGAAGCGCCAAGCCGGCGCGTATTCGCCGACGCCGGTTTGTCCGAAACCGCCGCCTTGGCTGGCAAGCTCGGCAAGCGAACGTACCACTTCTACGGATTGCCGCTGCGCCGCCTTGACGGAATTCTGGTGGGGCCGGGCTGGCAGGTCGAGCACTATGCTGTCCTGAACGTCAAGCCGAACGGTGTTTTGCCGTCCGATCACTTCGGCGTGCTGGCGGACTTGACGCCGGAGTGATAGATTTGTACGAGTCGAACCCGCCGCGCTAGCAAGGGCGACGGACGTGTTGCCGGAGCCACAATCCGCGAACGACGGTTATGCATTGAAGCCCGGCCTTGTACCGCACTCTTTTCGTGTGCGTATTCGATCAATTGCAATTGGCTGCAATGTATAATGACGGGAACACTGCCTTGCTTTGGGAGGGTGAATGGCGCTCGCCCTGGACGACCGCAAGCTGCTGCCGGATGGCGTTCATGAATCATCGTTGAAAGAGGTTGAGGAATTCTTCGGCGGCTTTCAAAAGAGCGACCGCCGGTTGAAGCTGTTCAAGAAGCTGCGCGACTATCTGGCGGCAGTAAAGAAGGCGGGCTGCGGAACCAGTGTCATCATCAACGGCAGCTTCGTAATGGGCTGTGTGGACGAGCCGGACGATATCGACGTGATTCTGGTTTTGCCCGCGGATTGGGATGGGGACGCTGACTTGAAACCGTACCAGTACAATCTGGTGTCCAAGCGGCGAGTAAAGAAGTCATACGGTTTCGACATGGTTTCGGTTCAGCCAGATTCAGATCAGGAGAAAGAGTGGATTTCTTTTTTCTGCCAGGTCAACGTGAAGTGGTGCACAGCGTTCGGCTGGCCCGATAAGCTGACGAAAGGTATCGTGAGGGTAGCGCTATGATTAAAAACAACTCTCAATTGGAAGTCGTGCAAGAACAACTTGCTCGCATCGAACGCGCCCTTACTTCTTTGCGCGCAAGGGTCAAAAACGAACGCAACTTCGCGATTTATTCGGAAGGCTACGTCGACCAGATCGCCGAGTTGCGTGCCGAGATCGACGCCTACCAAAAGGCCGCCAAGAAAAACGGTAAAGCGAACGGCAAGGACAAAAAGCGCCGCGGGCGCAAGGCATCGTGACCGCATTCCGTTGACGCTACGAAGCAATCGCACTTGCGACCGGCTCCTCCGCCACCGGCGCACGCGCCCGCGACCGCATCGGCTGCCATTTCCAATACGTGAGCGAACGCCACAACCACTCCGCCGGCCCAAAGTCAAAATAACGCAACCAGATGGGGCTCCAGATCAATTCGGCAATCCAGACGCCCAAGACCACGTAATAAAGCTGATAGCGCTCGAGCTGTCCGTAAAGGCCGAAGCCATAGCCGTAGAAAATCGTCGTGCAGATCAGGCTTTGCAGGAGGTAATTAGTGAGCGCCATCTGGCCGACGGCGGCGAGGCCCGACATGAGCCAGCGCAGCCAGCCGGCCTTGTAGATCACCATTAAGAGGCCGATGTGGCCCATTGCCATCGTCAGCCGGCCGGCGTCGTAGGTGGCGAAGTTCCACCAAAGCCCGATCGGCTCGAAGTTGGTCTCGATCGCGCGGTAGGCGGTGTAGCTGTTGATCAAGAAGCCTGCGGTGTAGCCCAAGAGCATCATCGCCAGGTATGCGGGGATGCTGAATGCCGCGGAAAAGACGCCCAGCTTCATGAGTCCCATGCCGAGCAGCATCATGCCGGCGGTGTCCCACGAACTCACGAATCCGGCCCAGCCCTGCCGCTGCCGCATGAGAAACATGGACCAGTAGTCTTGCTGGTGGTCGGCGATCTCTTTGGCGATCTGGGTCTCATTGGGCTTTCGCCAGCGCATCCGGGCGGCCCACTCTGCCTGCGCGTCGCGCTGCTCGGCCGTAAGCGTTTTGCCGGCGGCCTCGGCGGCGTTGGCCTCCGCGGCAGCCACGCGTTTCTGTTCCAGTTCCCAGTTGCGCGGGATGGAGCGCAGGCTGCCGGTGAAGAGGAGGAGCAAACCCGCCAAGAGAAGCAGCTTGGGCGACAACCTGCGCAAAGGAAAAAGGAGAAACGCGCCGACCGCATATTCGTAGAGGATGTCGCCGGGCCAAAGTAAATTGAAATGCAGAAAGCCCAGAGCCAAAAGCCACAGCACGCGGCGATAGAAAACCTTGGAGCTTTGCTCGACGCCCTGGCGCTTTTCGGCGCGCAGGGTGAAGAGGACGATGCCGGCGCCGAACAGCATCGAGAACATGGCCCGCATCTTGCCTTCGAATACCACGGACGTGCCGATCCAAATTGCCAGATTCGGATCGGCGCTGCTCTTCGCGGCGGCCAGGTCGGCTTGGCCGTTGTGCGGGAAGCCGAACGACGTGATGTTCATGAGCAGGATGCCCAAGAGCGCGAAGCCGCGCAGGACGTCGACCGAGGATAGGCGTTCGCCGGCGGACACCGGCTGCAACTGAGCTTCTTCCGCAAGCGCCGTTGGCTCGGGCGATTCCTGGCTCATGTGGATGGTCCTTTCACTTTTTGCGCTAGTAAGATAGCAATTGTATCCGGAGAATTCCAACGTGGCGCAGTCACGCTCACTCGATGAAGACGAGTATCGCTTTCTGTTAACGCTCGCTGTATCCTAGGCTTGCCGTTCGCAAAAGGAGTTCCAGCAAACGCGTTGTCGGATGGGATGCTACATGAGTCTAGAGTTTGAATGGGATGAGGACAAAGCCGTCGCAAATGTGAAAAAGCATCAAGTAGCCTTCGAGGAGGCGGCTACCGTTTTTTACGACTCACTCGCTGCAATTTTCGATGATGAGGCCCACTCTGAGGAGGAGCAACGCGAAATCATCATCGGCCACTCCGCCGAGAACCGATTGCTTTTGGTCTGTTTTACCGAGTGCGCGGGCGCCATTCGAATCATCAGCGCCCGTCGTGCAACTAAAAAGGAGCGTCGAGACTATGAAGAAAACCCGCACCGTTAAGCCGTCACAAAGACACAAGCAAGAGATGCTACCCGAGTACCGTTTTGACTACAGCAAAGCGCGGCCAAACCGATTCGCGGCCCGGCTCAAGCAAGGCCGTCGTGCGGTGCTTCTCGATCCAGATGTTGCCGCCGTTTTTTCGTCTCCGGAGTCCGTCAATGCAGTTCTGCGCGCCTTGATTGAAACCATGCCGCAGAAAGACTCGTAACCTTGTCGACCTCCAAGCTGATATGGAATCGGTTGCTGCTAACGAATTTTTGACTTGGATTCATCGGCGTGGACTCAAGGCCCAGCCGAGCGGTTATCCAGAAGGCTATTCGCTTCGGATTGACGCAGCGCGGCGGTTTAGTCACTTCTGGACATTCCCCAGAGATCCAATTGGTTTGCCTGCGTTTTTTGCCCGAATCCTCACTGCGCTGGACCCGTGGTCCTTTGGCTTCCTCTGGCCGACTACCGGCTTTTGGCCTGCGGCCGCCCAGCCGGAGTGGTGGGGATTCGGCGTCTGTGACATTGTCCTCAAAGCGGCCGGCATCCCAAATGGCTGGACGGGGGCGATGCGCTTCGAGCGCGACGAACTATCTGCCGTTGTCGCCGTTGGATTCGTTCACCTGCTGTTTCAGCTAGACGACGTATTGGTAGTCCCCGATCACGCGAGGCAGATTGTCCGTACCGATCATCATGACGTGGTGCATGTATACTTCGCGGACGAGAGTCGCGTCGCGTCGTTTGTGGAGTGCATGGCCGAGGCGGGCTACGAACTGCCGACTGAGCTTCCCGACGAGACATTCATCCGGCCCGATTGGATGGCGGAATGAAAGCGTTCATTGTTCGCCGCTATCTTCCAATCTCAAATCGGGCTCGTCCCACGCGCAGTTCGACCCTTTCCCACGACACCCACGACGGCGACTGTGTGGTGCGGATTTGCACGTAGCGTGCATACAGTTCCTTTGGGAAGTCGATCTTGAGTTGTTGACCGGCGTCGGTGATGCCCGTGAGAGTACGTATCAACTTTGCCTTGGCGCGATTCTCGCCGATGGGCTCGCTGGACACCCAAATTTCGTGCGTGGTTTCGCCGGCGGGCAATTGAGTAGCGACGAGCAGGATGCTGTCCAGCTGAGCCGGCGCACCTAAATCCGCTTCAATCCATTGCGGGGCATAGCCGCCGGAGTTCCACATCGTGTTGCGACCGCCGTCGAAGGCGCCGTGCGGAGTGTTGGGCAACCAAGAACTGCTGGCGCGGGCGCTGATGTTGATCTTGCGAATCGGCCCGACGTCGCTTTTAGCCACCGTCGTTAGCCGAACGCGATGGCTAAACACCGCGATTGAGAAAGAGCCGCACGCCCACCCCCCTCTTGCATCAAAACTTCGCCGAATCCCTACCGCGCGTTACCCGGCGTCGCGCGAGGGCCCGAGGCATCCCACCATTTGAGCACTCGTAGCGCCCGCAGCGTGTTCCAGCGGCTAGCTGCGCCCACGCGCTCCAGTTTGAAGAAAGTCTTGCCTTTGTAGCTGTTGTGAAGCGGCCAGCGGCCGTCCGCACGCCGGGCTTCGCGCACGACGCCAATGGATTCGGCCACGCGGTCGTCGCGCGGCGCGCCAACGGATTGGAAGTAATCCAAAGCGCGCAGGATGTCGTAGTGCCAGCGCGGCGGAAAGGAGAAACTCAGGAAGATGGGTTTGATGATCGCGCCGGTGCGGTCCGAGCGAAACAGCCGGTGCACCAGGAGAAACTCGCGACCGCGGCGTTGCGCCTCGCGCACGGCTTGCGCATGCGGCCCGCCCCAAAGCTCGTAATTCCGCAACCCCTCAAGGGCGCTGATGGTGGTGTGCACCGACGAATGGGTCGCCCCATACGGCCGCTGACAGTTCCAGCCGCCGTCGGGCATTTGCTGCTCGAGCAGGTGGCCGGCCAAGGTGTCAAGACGATCGTCGCCGTGCTCGAAGTAGGCCAGGATCGAGAGCACCATGCCGGTGATGCAGGTTTCGCTCCGTCCTCCCCAATCGTAATTGATTCCGCCGTCGCGTCGTAAGCCCTGATCCAAAAGCCGCGCGCAAGCCTTGCGCGCCTGCCGGTGCGCGGCGGGTAGGCCGAAATCGCGCAACAACAGCATCGTGTAGGTGGTCGACTTCCATTTGGGCGTATACAACCCGCCGGCCCACGTTCCACCAGCGTCCTGGCGGGCGAGCAGCCGGCCGCCCCAGCCGGCGCGGGCGATCTTGCGCCGCTCCCGCTCCACAGTTGAAGTTGCCGCGCTCAGCACATCGCGCAGCACCTGCCAGCGGATGGCCGGGTCGCCTTCCAGGAGCCATTGGATCGTGTCGTCGGCGTGTGGCTTGCTCATAGCGCGGTCCGGTGGTGACAACGTGAACGTGGCGCGGCACTGACACTGGCGCAATCCGCTTCCTTACGGGCGCGGCTCTGAATTCACGCTTCCATACGGGCGCGGCTCCAACGCCGCGCGCAGCTCGTCCACAAAGGGGCTGCCCCAAGTTTCCATGCGTTTCTCCAGCCGCTCCGTACAATCGCAGTCGCCACATGCCCAAGGCTCAGTCCCGTTAAGATCGCGGCAACGATCGCGCGCGTGCGCGTCTTGAATACGGACCAAGTCGAAAAACGCTTCCCAATAAGGCCGCTCTTCCTCGAGCGGCGTCGCGCAAAAGCAGACCTCCACCCAGCGCGTCTTGCCGTCCGACGAGAGGCGGGCGGATTGCATGTTGCAAACGTATTCGTCGCCGGCGACCGAGCCCAAGCCTAAATCACATAGTCCTCGTCCGTGGCTTCCGCGAATACCTTCAATTGTTTGGGCTTCACGAA
>JAKEHV010000515.1 GCA_022614915.1 Gemmataceae bacterium
GCCGCCGCCTTGATCAACAGCCAGCCGATGGGCTTCTACGCGCCGGCGCAGCTCGTCGCCGACGCGCGCAAACACGGCGTCGAAGCGCGGCCGGTCGATGTGAATTTCAGCGAATGGGACTGCACGCTGGAAGAAGAAATGAACCACAGAGACACAGTGACACTAGCCCGACGCGCGAGCGAGGAAACTAACCACAGAGACACAGAGACACAGAGAAGAGAGGAGAATAGATCAGAGTGCGCCTTGCGGCTTGGATTGCGTCTGGTGCGTGGGTTGTCGCAAACGCATGCAGAACAGATTGTGCAAGCGCGTGGAGACTTGACATTTTCCTCGTTTGAAGATTTCGCGCAGCGGACGGGGTTGCGCAGCGCGGTCTTGAAGAAGCTGGCCCAGGCGGGGGCGTTCCAGTCGCTGGGATTGACACGACGGCACGCGCTATGGCGATCGTTGCCCGAGCGCGAAGCGATGCCGCTGTTCGACGGTGTCCGCCAGTCGCTTACGTTCCCGGCTCGCCAAGAACTTGCTTGGCGAGCCGAGCCGCGTGAGCGGCCGGGTACTTCGCCACGCGACGCACCCGACGCCTTACGGCGTTCGGCTCGCCAAGAAGTCGAAGAGACACCGCTGTTGCCCGCGATGACGCCGCTGCAGGAGGTGGTGGCGGATTACGGCACGGCGGGCCTGTCGCTGCGCGATCATCCGGTGCGCTTCCTGCGGCAACAGCTCGACCAGCTCGGCGTCGCCCGAGCCACGGACCTGGCCACGCTGCCGCCCGGACGCCACCTCAAAGTCGCCGGCATCGTCCTCCTCAGGCAACGCCCGAGCACGGCCAAGGGCATCACCTTCGTCACCCTCGAAGACGAAACCGGGATGGCCAACCTCATCGTCCGCCAGCAGGTCTGGGACAGCTATCGCCGCGTCGCCTACACCGCCCACGCCCTGCTCGCCCACGGCTTTCTGCAGCGCGAAGCGGGCGTCATCCACGTGCTCGTGACCAAGCTGGAAGACCTGTCGGCCCGGCTTGCCGAGTTGCACGCCCGCTCGCGCGATTTTCGATAAAACAGCATCAAAAAGCGGCTGAAACGAAACCTGCTCCCCAACTCGATTCTGCTAACTGAGTTGCAGGATTCGTTTCATTGTCATACAGACACCCACCTTCCCGAAACGAATGAAACGAAATGACACGAATGATACGAATTGAAACGAATTGGAACGAATGAAACGAATTCGCGAATAGTCAAGGACTAACATCACAAGAAAAAACCTGATGCCCAAACCGATCATCCTGTTCCTGTGCACCGGCAATTCGGCCCGCAGCCAAATGGCGGAGTATCTCTTGCGCGGCGCGACCGATGCCTTCGAAGTCCACAGTGCCGGCACCGATCCCAAAGGCGTCAACCCGCTCACCGTGCAAGTGATGAGCGAACTCGGCGTGGACATGTCCAAGGCACGATCCAAACACCTGTCGGAGTTTCGCGATCAGCCGGTGTCGGTGCTCATCACCGTTTGTGCCGAGGCGGACAAGTCCTGTCCGGCCGGCGCCCTGCCGCAGGTCAAGCACAGGCTAATGTGGAAATTCGACGATCCCGGCGCCGCCCAAGGGACCGAAGAAGAAAAGTTGGCGGTTTTTCGCCGGATTCGCGAGCAGATCGGCCAACGGATCGAGGAATGGCTGAGGGACGCGCGGCCGAACAACTAAAATTCCCTCGCTCACGCGTCGGGCTCCGCGCATTTATCCACTTGAGGATTGCTGCATGCGTTTGTCAAACCTTGTACTTTGTGTAGGGCTGGCGGCGACGCCGACATGCTGCGCCGCGCTGACAAGCAAGCTGGCAGCTTGCACTACGGGACAGAACGAAACGCTCGACATGCTCAACCGGGCCATTGAGGCTGCGCCGAAAAACGCCGGGCTTCTCTTGCAGCGCGGCGTCCTGCTCGGCTCTCTGGGCAAGTACTTGGACGCCGTCGCCGACTTTTCCAAGGCGCTCCAGCTCGATTCGAAGCTGGCGGACGCCTACCACGAGCGCGGCTGCGCCTACTTCAAGCTCGGCAAGTTCAAGGAATCCGTGCGCGATTTCGACCGATATATCGAGCTGAAGCCCCAGCGCAAGGCGAGCCATTGGCAGCGCGGCATCTCCTACTACTATGCCGGACAATACGAGGATGGCCGGCGGCAATTCGAAGGCTATCAGGACTTCGACAGCAATGACGTGGAGAACGCCGTCTGGCGCTTCATGTGCATGGCCCGCCGCGACAACATGGACAAAGCCCGCAAAGAGATTCTCAAGATCGGCGCGGACAAGCGCGTGCCGATGCGCCAAGTGTACGAGCTGTTCGCGGGGCGGCTCAAACCCGCCGACGTGTTGGCGGCCGCCGTCGCCGGCAACCCCAAACCGGAAACACGCAGCCGGCAGCTTTTCTACGCCCACCTCTATGTCGGCATTTATTTCGACCTCGAAGGCAATAAGGCGAAGGCCTTGGAGCATCTGAGCACGGCGGCCGACGACCACCGCATCGATCACTACATGTGGGACGTGGCCCGCATTCACCGGGATTTGCTCAAAGCGTCCAGCAAGAAATAGGCGGTGGATTGTTGTCGAGGAAAACGCCTTGTCACTGTTCCTGCCGCGCGATCAGCTCCAGATAGCGTTCGGCGATGGGGCGATCTGCAAAATGAATTTCCGTGTCGGTTATCTTCAGGGATTGCTCAAACAACTGCTTCGCCTTGGCGATGTCCCCCCCTTCCAGCGCCAAGATTCCGCGGAGCACGCGCCAATCGGCGGCCTGACGCATGGTGTTCTCCAAAGAGGCGTTCAAGCCCTGCAAGACAGCGTCGCTGCGCATTATTACCGCACAGCGCGCGACCAGGGGTGTGCCTAGGGATGCCCTGAGCATCAGGCTTTCGGCCAAGACCTGACCGGCATGCGCGGCGCTCTTTTCGAAATCGATCCTTTTTTCCAACTCCACCATGGCTTTGTCGAAGCCGGCGTAATCGCCCATGGCCGCCGCGTGCATGGCGCGGGCCTCATGATACAAGGGGCCCAAGGCTTTCTCGATCTCCGGCCAGACGGAATCGATTTCCGCGCCCCGGCCCATCATGAGCAGCAGCCGCACTTGCCAATAAAACGCCTCGAGCTGATCTTGCGGATTGAGCGATTCGATCAGCTTTTCTTTTTGCAGTTGATTGAGCGCTTCCAGGGCCAGCCCCATGCCGCGCGGATCTTCCGATTCCTTGTTGTTGATGTCGATGGTTCGAAACGGCATGCGGACCGCCAGCCGGTATTTGTCCAAACCTTTGCGCGTGTCGGCCATAAGATCGAAATCGCCGCGGCGCTTCTTTACTTCCATGTCCAGCAGTTTGAACTTATCGTTTAGTTTTCTTTTGCGATCCTTGAACGCTTCCAGAAACACCGGCTCGACGGACCTGACCTCGTTCAAATGCTTGACCGCATTCCGCAAGTACTCCAAAGCCACGTCGAGATAGTGCTGCTCCAGGAACAAGTCGGCGACCATTTCGTGGATATCGTAGTCCTCCGGCTGGAGCAGTAGGTAACTGCGCAAGGCCGTGATGATCTGAATCTGCCGGATGGTTTGGCGAAAGCCCGTGGGGACGTTGCCGCCGTAGTTTCCCCAGTATTCTTCTTGCTGATGAAAAACGCGTTGGTAAGCATCCGACAATACTTTGTAAGAGAACGCGTCGTGAGAATTGTCCGCGACGGCGCGGCGGGCATAACGCACCATCAGCAACGGTGCGGCGGGCGGTCCGCCGTACTTGGCGCGCAGAAACGGCCTGCCGGACTGGTATTGCTGGGAAAAAAGGCGCCCCGGAATATCGAGGATGGCCGCAAATGTGCCGACGGTTCCGGGGGCAATGCCAGAAAGGCTCGCGGGCTCGATCCAGCGGGCCACTTCCGCCATGCAGACAAAAGGCTTTTGCCATTGCACACTGCGGACTTGAGTGTACCCCAAAAGCAAATTGGCGCGATGGGCGTCGAGCGGCCCCGGTTGGACGCCGTGACGATACAAATCCCAATCACTCTGTGGCCCCGGCAAGAGCGGCGTGCCATTTTCGGGGGGCTTGGTTTGCGCTGCCTCCACGCCAAAAGCTTGCGCCAAAAGCTTCTGGTCCCAGCGCTCGCCTTGTACGGGCTGCGCTTCGCCCCATGCCACCAGCACGGTTCGGCCGTCTCCGGAGCGGACTTCCCACTTTTTCGGATACTGCCAGGCTAGGCCGACAAACTCGCGGCTCAGGTCATCGCGGGGCTGCTCGTAGTTCGTGACCGCCACCAAATTGATTTTGCGGTCCGCGAAAGTCTTCTGCCAAATCTCGGCGGCGGCGCCGCCGCCCTTGCCGGACACCTCGTCGCGTGTGTCCTCCAGCAGGGCTTTCCTCGTTTTCGCCGAAATGCCGGACTCGGCGGGAAACAGCGGCCAGCGAAAATCGAAATAGCACTTCACGCCGGGCGCATGCCAGGCGCAGTAGTGCGCCAGATCGGCGGTGAAATTGAAGACGCGCTGGGCGGGCCCGGCCTTGTGCAGCTCACCCAACTCCTGGGCCGCTGCCGCCAGCGACGCATCGGAAGTCACAGTCCAGGCGACGCGGCGCGGCGACCGAAAGTTTCCAGGGGCCCAATTGAGCCAGCCCGGCCAGACCAAATAGAAGAGAATCAAGAACACCCCGACCGTGCCAATGCGCGCCAGGCCGGCTCCTTGCCACGAACGCGGCATCGTCTTTGGAAATTGGCTTTCGCGCCAGGCGAACCAATCGCCCCAGTTGAGAACGGCGATCGGACCAGCGACGATGGCAAAAAGAGGAATGAGACGGTGCTGCGTGAACGCCAATATCGCAAACAAGAGCCACAAGGCAAGCCGCCCCGGCTGCAAGCCGCGCGCGCCGGCCCAACCCGCCGTTACGGAGGCGACGATGAACGATCCCAAGCTGACGAGCAACAAGAGCCAAAAGCTCATTCCGGCCGCGTTAAGTCCCACCCCCGTGTGCCAAAACGTTCGGTGAAACGGTGTGTGCAAGGGAAATAGGCCCGGTTCATGGCGCTGCAAGTTTTGAAATGTCCGCCCGCCTGCTGCAAGGAAGTCCGGCAAGTCAACTACCCGAAGCAGGAGGTACGCCAATTCGCTCGGAAGCTGAAACACGCGGTAGGTGTGTGGGTTGGCCAGGCACGCCGCCAAACTGGCGACAAAGACAAGTCCCAGCGTGCGCCCGGGCACGGCGTTGGGTATGGCGAAGAGTTTCGCGACTCCGGTGCTTGCCCACAAGAGCGCCAAACACAATGGCCCTAGGATGAAGAAACTGTCCAAGTTAGCCCAAAGCAGGCAGACAAGCGGCATCAGCCACAACAGCCGCGGATTTCCCGACATGTTCGTGCTATGGCTGAGCGCTCCACTCCGGTGGAGAATCCACAGCGAAACGCCCAAAAGCAGAAAAGAGGCAACCATTGGTTGCATGAGCAGGCGGCTGCTTAAAGCCAGTGCCGCCAGGCACACGCACGCGACGGACAGCCAGCGCTTGGTTTGGGCGTCGCGAATGCTTAAGAGCAAGGCCACTAAGAGTACGCCTAAGAAAGCTTTGAAGACGATGAGACCCGCGCCGCCGAACCAACCGTAGAGAGTGTAGAGAATGAGCGACCACAACCACGAATGGTTGATCCAGGGAACGGCCGGACGGCTGCCGGCGGCTTCGGTGGCCACCGAGAACGGATCATGGCCTACCGTCCAGTCTCCTTCAGCAATGAGGCGGCCGGTGGCGAGCTGCATCCAGATGTCGCTGTTGCTGGCGGCGAATGAGCCCATGAGAAAGGTCAGGACGAGCAACAAGAACGCCAGCATCACATCGCAACGGTCGAGCCAGGCGGGAGGCGTGGGCGCGGGCGCGGGCGCCGGCGGCGGCGGCAACGGAATGACCTCGGCGTCCAGCGGCGCGCCTTCTTGGAAATGGGTGTCCCCTCGCCCCAGTGGGGATGAGGGGAGCGGGCTGCCCGTTGGCTGAATGCCGTGTTCGGGTTGTTGAGGCATAATGTCTCTTTCTTCGAACCGGTTAAGAATTACGAATGATGTTGTCTTAACGGTAGATGTTGCGGGGCAGCGGGTCAACCGGAAAGCTCAACCGATTAGCGTTCGGACAAACGCGATGCCGAACCTAGGATGCAGCGAACGCTAAACGAAGATTGGCGTTCACCCGCTTCCGGATGCATCGTAGAATACAAAAGCCCGGCCGTTTCCGGGTCCAACTTCTTGCGGGGGTCATTGCATGATCAAGCTGTTGCTTTCGCTCGGTCGAACCGCGGTCCGGTGGGGCAGACATGCTCGTCTCTGGGCAGGCAAAAACGCCTATCCCGGTATCGCCATGGTCTGTTTCTTCGTTGTCCTGGCCTTCACCGGCTGCAGCCGCGATCCCAGCCCCATGCAGCAGGTCGCGCTCGGGGGTGAAAAGCCGCTCAAGAAGCGCAACCCCGCGCCCGGGCTGTTCGGCGGCTCCGCTTGGCTCAACAGCTCCAAGCCGCTTTCGATCGACGACCTCAAAGGCCGTATCATTCTGCTCGACTTCTGGACGTTGTGCTGCATCAATTGCATTCACACCTTGCCCGACCTAGCCAAGCTGGAAGCCAAGTACGGCGGCATGCTCGTCGTCATCGGCGTGCACACTCCCAAGTTTGAAAACGAGAAAAACACCGAGAGCATCCGCAAGGCGATTTTGCGCTACCAGGTCAAGCATCCCGTGATCAACGACGCCGATCAGAAAATCTGGCGGCGCTACCGGGCCAACTCCTGGCCCACGTTGGTGCTCATCGACGCCGAGGGCAACTACTACGGACAAATCTCCGGGGAAGGAGTGTATGAAGTCTTAGACCAGCACATTGAAAAGCTTGTCAAAGAGGCGCGCGACAAGAAAATCCTGAAGGAAGACGTCATCGATTTCGGCCTCGAGAAGGAAAACACCGGCGCCCTCAACTTCCCCGGCAAGGTCCTCGCCGACGCGGCTTCGAATCGGCTTTTCATCGCCGACAGCACCAATCACCGCATTGTCATTACGGATTTGGACGGCAAAAAGATCACTGTCGCCGGCGACGGCGTGGAGGGCCTGAAGGATGGCGCCTTCGCCCAAGCCCGCTTCAGCGACCCACAGGGCATGGCGCTTAAGGGTGACGTGCTCTACGTCGCTGACCGCAAGAACCACGCACTGCGCGCCCTGAATCTCAAAGACCAAACAGTCGCAACGATAGCCGGCACCGGCGAGCAGGATCGCGAAAACCGCGACCGCGGCGGCACCGCGCTCAAGACGGGACTCAACAGCCCGTGGGACCTCTTATGGCACAACGGCAAACTGTTCATCGCCATGGCCGGCCATCACCAAATCTGGACCTATGATCCCGACAAGCTGACCGTTGATCCCTATGCCGGCAACGGCCGCGAGCACATTGACGACGGCCCCCTCGCCCGGTCCACCTTCGCCCAACCGAGCGGCTTGACGTCGGACGGCAAAACTCTGTGGGTTGCGGACAGCGAAGCCAGCGCCATTCGCGCGTTGCCCCTGGACGGCAAAGGCAACGTCACGACCGTGGTTGGGGTCGAAGGCGACGGACTGTTCCACTTCGGCGACGAGGACGGCCAAGGAAGCAAGGTTCGCCTGCAACATGCCCTCGGCGTCATTTTCCGCGACGGCCAGCTTTACGTCGCGGACACGTACAATAGTAAGATCAAGCTCATCGACCCTGAGAAACGCACCTGCAAGACGTTTCTGGGCGATCCGGCCGGTTGGCTCAAGCCGAAGATGTTCAACGAGCCGGGCGGCCTAAGCTTCGCCGGAGACAGGATGTACGTCGCGGATACGAATAACCACCGCATCCGGGTCGTCGATATGAAAACCCGGTCGGTCAGCACGCTGGAATTGCAGGGCGTGGAGGCGCCGGTGCGGGAGAAGAAGAAGTAACTTTTACTATGTCAAAGCATGCATGCCGTTTGGTCCGTTTGCTGACGGTGGCCGTTGTGGCGCTGGTCGTAACCGGGGCCTTACGGCCTTCGGCTGGCCAGGAATCAGACGACCCGTTCGCGCGCGAAAACCGGGCCAAGCCGAAGCTCGGTCTGTTCTCGAGAGAACTTCCGAATGTCATCTCCTTCTCAGTAAGAGCCGAGCCCCCCAAAGCAAGACCGGGCGAGGTTGTCAGGGTGACGATTACCGGACAACTGAAACCCGGCTATTACACATATCCCCTCACGAAGCGTACGAACGAACAAAGTGAAGGCAGCCTCGCCAAACTGAGATTCGAGGACAATCTCGATTTACAGTTGCTTTGGCCGGTTCAGGAGAGCGAGCCGGAAATCGTGCTCAATGACCTGGGCGAAATCGTTTTGGAACACAAAAAGGACTTTACTTGGTCACAAGATTTCCTCGTGTTTCCCGATGCCAAGCCAGGGAAGAAGGTGTTCGATGTCTTCATCACGCTTCAAGTGTGCAAGAATATTTGCATCGGTCCGGATTTGTTCCCACCGTTCGAGGCGGAATTCGAAGTAGTTCCCGAAGCCGCGGTCGCAGTTCCCAAGGAAATCCAAGAACGTCAAGGATTGAAGCAGCCGCCGATCGCAGTGATTGCGCCGTCTGCCGAAGTCGTCGCCAAATTGAGGACGCAAGCCCCCCTTCCCAATCCGCCTCCGAAAGCCGTGGGGTCGGCGCCTGCCCAACCTACCGTCCAAGGTCCGCAGGATTTTTGGGGCCTCTTGGGCGCGGCATTCGGCGGGGCGATTCTGATGCTGCTCACGCCCTGCGTCTTCCCGATGATTCCCATTACAGTGAACTTCTTTCTCAAGCAGTCGGAGAAAGAGCATCACAACCCAATGCTCATGGCCAGCGTCTATTCCGGAACGATTGTGGTCATGTTGATGTTGGCGATGTTTGCACTCGGCAGCGTCGTGATCGCCTGGGCCAACAACGCTTGGTTCAACATCGCTTTTGGTGTGCTCTTGATTGTGTTCGCGCTCAGCCTCTTTGGCATGTATGAGATCGAACTGCCGTCGTTCCTCGCGCGTTTTACTTCGGCTCGTGAAGGCCAAGGCGGACTGATCGGCGCGGTCTTCATGGCGATGACGTTTACGATCACAAGCTTCACGTGCACCGGACCGTTTTTGGGGCTCATGCTCGCGCCGTTCGGCGTCTTGAAACCGCCGCTCATTCAGCTCATCCTGGCGGCGCTTGTCTATTCCGCGACGTTCGCCGCGCCGTTTTTCTTCCTGGCGTTGTTTCCCAATCTCCTTCGCAAGCTTCCCAAGAGCGGCGGCTGGCTCAATACGGTGAAAGTCACCATGGGCTTCTTGGAAGTAGGCGCGGCCCTGAAATTCCTGTCCATCGCCGATTATGAGTTCTTTCCGGGCAATCCGCGCTTCTTCACCTACGACGCGGTGATTTGCGGCTGGATCGCTTTGTCCTTCGCTTGCGGTCTGTATCTTTTCGGCGTGTTTCGTTTGCCTCATGACGATCCGCCGGAACACGTCGGCGTCATGCGTATGATCTTCGCCACTCTCTTTGTTGGTTTTGCCATTTACATGTTGCCGGCCTTGTTCGGCGGCAAGCCGACCGGCGTCGTTGGCGAGAACCTGGTCGCCTTTGCCCCGTTGAGGCTTGATGAAGGTTCCCCCCTCCATGGCGGCGGCAAGGGGGCCGAAAGGCTGGCCTGGACGCGAAACTACGACGCGGCTTGGAACGATGCCGCGAAAAACAAGAAACTCCTCTTTCTTGATTTCACCGGTCAAAACTGCCAGAATTGCCGATTCAACGAAAACAACGTTTTCCCGCGTCAGGACGTGCATGCCGAACTGAAGAAATACGTCTTGGTGCAACTCTATACGGACACGGTACCTGATCCGAGCCTTGCTCCAGGCGAGGCGAAGCGACTGGCCGAGCGCTACGCCGAATGGTGCAAAACGTTGACCCAGGGCGTTGCACTGCCGACCTACGTCATCCTTGAGCCTACCGATTCCAAGCCGTTTGACGAAAACGGCAACCCGACGGGAAAAGTCCGGGACACGCGAACGGGACAAGTTTTTAATGTGCCGGATTTCCTGCAGTTCCTGCGGCGGCCGCTGCAATCACAGGTGGCGCAGGCTCAGCCTGCAGGATCCCTGGCACCAAAGTGACGGACGCAGGCATAAACGAACTGAAGGCACGCATACCCAAAATCACAGTGGACCGCTGAGCGCCTCAGTTTACGATGCCGACGTCCCTTTGGCAGTGCTTGTCGCAGCGCTTAATTGCATATACTCGGCACGAATGCGATCGTCGAGCCAGCGTTTGATCAAGATTTGGAAGCTGATCCCTTGGCGGCGCGCGAATTCCTCCAGGAGAGCGAGCTGTTTCTTCGGCAACCGGATGCTGAGCGCTTCGGATTCGGCAACGCGCGGCACTGAATCAGGCGCGTCGTCCCAGTCCGCAGGCGTTGCCTCACGGTTATCCCAAAGTTGAGCCTCACGCGCCAATTCTTCGTCCGTCAAACGCTTCTCACGCATTGTTTTCTCAAATACTCATGGTGTCTACATGCGCAAATAAGCGCTGTCAATAGCGAACGTCATCCCTCGCACTGCGCGGCAGTCAGTTCACCTCCCGCGATTGCGGAAATGTCAGGAAAAATGGCTTTCTTTTCGGCGCAAGCCGATTATACTTATCTCCGTTGCAATAAGGCATAATTCAACCACAGGAGGTTCCCACATGCGTTTCTTCGTTGCTGCCGCTTGCTTGCTTTTCGGTCTGACGGCGTTGTTCACGAATGCCGACGCCCAGGAAAAGGACAAGGAAAAGAAAGAGATCAAGCTCAAGGGCCTCATCTGCTGCCCGAAGTGCGAGCTGGGCGAATCGAAGACCTGCGCCACGCTCATCGTCGTCGAGAAGAAGGACAAGAAGAAAGTGCAGTTCCATTTCGACGAAGCTTCCAACAAGAAGTACCACAGCCAGATCTGCACGGAGGCCAAGAAGGGCACGCTCACCGCAACCGTGAAGTACGAAGGCGAGGGCGACAAAAAGAAAGCCATCATCGCCGTCAAGGAATTGAAATTTGACGAGTGACGTATCGCGCGTTTACGTTTCGCGCTTACAGCGTCCCCCGATTCATCGCTTCGCGTTCGAATCGAGCGCGAAGCGATAAATCGAGCGCGAAGCGATAAATCGAGCGCGAAGCGATAAATCGAGCGCGAAACGATGAAGCACACGAACGCCGCCTCTTGCCGGGCGGCGTTTTTCTTTGGCCTGGCCCATAGAATAAGCGCATGCGAATCATTCTCGCAAATCCGCGCGGCTTTTGCGCCGGCGTCAACATGGCCATCGAAAGCCTCGAACAGGCCTTGACGCTCTTCGGCACGCCGCTGTACGTCTATCACGAAATCGTGCACAATCGCCACGTGGTCGAGCGCTTCCGCGACCGCGGCGTGGTCTTTGTCGATCGCATCGAAGATATCCCGCGCGGCGCCAATGTCCTTTATAGCGCGCACGGAGTCGCCCCGGCCATCCGCGCCGCATCGCAGGAACGTAATCTCCGGGCCATCGACGCCACCTGTCCCCTGGTCACCAAGGTGCATCTGGAAGCCGTGCGCTTCGCCAAGGAGGGCTACACCATCTTTCTCATTGGCCACGAAGGCCACGATGAGGTGCTCGGCACGCTGGGCGAAGCGCCCCAGTGCATCCGGCTCGTGCAGGACGAGAAAGAAGTCGCGGCCATGGATTTGCCTAGCGACGCCAAAGTCGCCTACTTGACGCAGACGACTCTGAGCGTGGACGATGCCGAGATCATCATTTCCGCCTTACGCAGGCGCTTTCCGCACATCGTCGGCCCGTCGCGCGACGACATTTGTTACGCCACGCAGAACCGGCAAGAAGCGGTTAAGGAGCTGGTTCCCGAATCGGACGTGGTACTGGTTTTGGGCAGCAGGAACAGCTCGAACAGTTTGCGACTGGCGGAAATTGCGCAGAGCTGCGGCAAGCCGGCGTATCTCATCGACGAGGCACGCGAAATCGAGCCGCGCTGGTTCGGGGAAAACGACACCGTGCTCATCACTGCCGGCGCCAGCGCGCCGGAAGACGTGGTCCAGGAGTGCGTGACGTTCTTGCAAAATCACTTCGGCGCGACGGTCCAGAGCCGCACCGTCCGCGAAGAGCACGTCAGTTTCCCTTTGCCGCGGGAGTTGCGCGTCTTGGCGTCGTAGTTGGAAACAAAAAACCCCCGGCGATTCTTCGCCGAGGGTTGTTGTTTTCGCGTTTTCGAACACCGTCAGACAGCCACTTCGCACAAAGGCGGCCATTCCTTGTCGAGGCCTTCTTCCTCGATTTGCTTGAGCTGGTTTTCAGTGATTTCGTATTTTTCCGTGATCGCTTCGTAGGACTTACGCACGTTTTGGCCCGAATCCTGCGTGGCGACCAAATCCTGGAAGATTTCTTTGCGTTGCGGTATGGTAAGACGCTTACTGGCCATAGCCACCTCCCAATTTCGGTCTTTAGTTCAGTATACTCACGGCCTGCGCAGGGGTCGCGAGAATTCCGAGAATTTCCCTGTTTTCCCCTGACGCAAAGGTTACCCGACTGGTTCTGGTTGCCCGATTGTCTTTCGCGCAACTCTCGGCACAGTCGATGTTTCCGGCTTCCTCGGAAAAACCGGCAGTCTCAGGCGTTCCTTACTATAAAGACGACATTGCTCCACCCTGGTTCGAGGATTTTCACCATGCGTCGTCTTCTTCCTTTGTGTATTTCGCTCGCTGTTTTCATGCATTTTTCGCTGCCGCCGGGCAACGTGGGGCAGGCCGCCGGCCCGCCACCTCAAACGTCGAAGCAAGATTGGTCCAAAGCAGCGACGCTTGTCCGTGAAAAGATCGACGCGGAAATCGAATCGTTGCAAGCGCTCTACCAGCACCTGCATGCCAATCCCGAATTGGCCTTTGAGGAATTCAAGACTTCGGCGCGGATGGCCAAGGAATTGACAGCGCTCGGTTTTCAGGTGACCGGCAATATCGGCGGCCTGGGCGTTGTCGGTGTCCTGAAGAACGGCGCCGGCCCAACCATCCTCGTGCGCACCGACATGGACGCCCTGCCCGTCACGGAAAAAACCGGCCTCCCTTACGCCAGCAAACTACGCACGCGCGATAAGGAAGGCAACGACGTCGGCGTCATGCACGCCTGCGGCCACGACATGCACATGACCTGCTGGGTCGGCGCGGCCCGCGTGCTCACTCAATTGAAAGACCGCTGGCAAGGTACGCTGGTATTCATCGCCCAGCCGGCGGAGGAAGTCGGCGGCGGCGCCCGGCGCATGCTCGAAGACGGCCTCTTCAAGCGTTTCCCGCGCCCCGACTTTTGCCTGGCTCTCCACTGTGATTCAAAAACGCCCCACGGACATGTCGCCTATAACGAGGGCCTCTTGCTCGCCAACGTGGACACCATCGATATCACCGTGCGCGGCAAAGGCGGCCACGGCTCGGCCCCGCACACCACTATCGATCCCATCGTGCTCGCAGCCCGCATCATCCTCGACCTGCAGACCATCGTCAGCCGCGAAGTGGATCCCACCGACGCCGCCGTGGTGACCGTTGGTTCCATTCACGGCGGCACCAAGCATAACATCATCCCCGCCGAGGTGAAACTGCAGCTCACCGTGCGCACGCTCAAGGACAGCGTTCGCAAACACGTGCTGGAAGCCATCGTCCGTTTGGCGAAGGCGGCGGCGGAAGGCGCGCGCGCTCCGGAGCCGACGGTTCGAATAGAGGTCGACGACTTTACTCCTGCGGTCTTCAACAACGCGGAATTGGCCAAGAAAACCACGGGGGTGTTTCGGCAGGTTTTGGGCGAGGGCAAAGTGCACAACATCGGTCCGATCATGGGTGGCGAAGACTTCGGCCGCTATGGCCGGGAGGGCGTGCCGATCTTCCTTTACTTTTTGGGAACGATGAAGCCGGAGCAAGTTAAAGCAGCCAAAGAAGGCGGGCCGCCGCTGCCGTCGTTGCACTCGGACTTTTATTATCCGGAAATGACACCGTCGATCCGCAGCGGCGTCTTAATGATGAGCCTGGCGGTGCTGAATCTGGCGGGGAAGGATTAGAGGAATCGGAATGCAACTTGAAAAAGCAGCATGATTAAGGCCGACTCGAACAACAGCGACACAAAGGTGTTTTCTGTTGAAATGTCCAAAGACTGAGCATAGAACTCATGCAGGACTGAATCGCGCGAGTATCGCCCGCTGACGAAAGGTAGTCGCAGATGCTCGCTTGGCAAGAACTCGTCGAAGCGACAGATGCGGAGCTTGCGACGCGCGATATCGCCGAAACCCATCTCGCTTGCGCGGTCGGGTTGCCAGGCGCTGAAGGCCTTGACATTCCCGGCTGTCTTCGCGGTGTCGACTCCTTCGCGCTCCAAGTGGACCGCACGACAAACAGGTTGATGCCAAACTTCCGTCATCATCCCGAGCGCTTCAAAAGCTCGGAAGCCATCTTTCGAATGCTGTGCTTGGTGACGGTTTTGCAGCGTGATCTCGGCGTCTATGGCGATGAAAAGCTCAACGGCGATAACCCAGACTGCTCCAATTCACAGGATCTTTTCCTTCATGGCATCCTCGATCGAAAAGGCGGCAGCTGTTCATCATTGCCCGTACTTTACACGGCAGTCGCAAGGCGATTGGGATACCCTCTCACGCTGGTCCAGACCGCTCATCACCTTTTTGCGCGCTGGGACGGTTGCGAACGATTCAATGTCGAGTGTACCGTTCCGGGCTTGGACACTCCGCCGGACGAGTACTACCTTACCTGGCCCGCGCTCGTTGTTCCGGAGGAAGCGCAGGCCGGTTCCTGGTTCCAATCGATGTCGCCCCGTCAGGAGTTGGCAGGCTTCTTAATTCAGCGCGCGTATTGTCTCCTCCACAACAATCGCCACAAAGAAGCCGTGGAATCCTGCATTGGCGCTCGCGTGGCAGCACCTGAAAACAAGTTGCACGAGCGCACAACTGAGCGGCTGATGCTGGCCTGGCAGGCCAAGCTACGGCCTTTGCTGCCCCCCGCGTTTTCCGAAGCTATTGATTGATAGGTCGGCGCCGCGCCGTTTTCCAAGCAGGATTCCGCATGAAATTGAGCTTGATATCATCGGCCTTGAAACGCTGGAAACTCTTCTTGAAGACGACTTTCACGAGCGGACGTGGTGGAAAGACTTGCGTGAATGCGCCCACTACCGGCCGCCTCACGTTCCGACTGAGATTCGCGTTTCAACCGCTCCACGCCCACTGTTTCAGCAAAGGAGATGTCCATGATCAACATCCAACGCTTGGGAAGCTGGATTTCGGAAGAAGGGGAGGTCATCGCCCCGGATCCGACAAACCTGTACCGATATGTGGGCAACAGTCCGACGAATTTCACCGACCCATCCGGACTCGCCGCGGTTCACGTTGAGCCCGTGATTTGCGCTGTGTCATCTGCTTCTCTCGGGCAGGCCACGCGCTTAACGCAAGAAATGGACCGGGACTTCGCAACTGCCGAAGGCGCTCGGCGCAGAATTCAGATGCACCGGGAAACGGCGCCATGGGTACTCGGAGTTCCTGCGGCGATTTATGGCGGCGTTATCGCGGGCGCATATGGCCCTAGCGTTGTCAGATGGATTGGGAGCCGACTACCATGGATCGGGGGAGGAACAGCGGCGGCGCAGATTGCGCGTTTGGAAGCACAAGCAGAGAGGTATGCTGACGATATACTGGACGCAATAATAGCTGGCGATTTCGCAAGAATGAGGGGCTTGACTGCCGCTTTACGAGAACTTCTTGAACTAATTCGAGAACTGAGGGGATGGTAGAACATCGAATACCATTGCAATGCTGGTTCATCATTGCTCAATGGAATTCAAAGCTCTTAAGACCGTGCAGAAAGACTCCGTCACATCGATTCCATGAGTAGCAACTGGCTACAATCAGAAAAGGAGCGGACCGTGAATAGACAGGAGTTCGAGGAAACTAAAGCCTGGCTAGATAAACAGCTTGAGGAAATGGGTAGCAAGGACGTTTCGCTAAACGACATTGTGGGCGAGAACTACGCGCGCGAGCTTGCTCGCATGACGGAGCGCGAAGCGATCGAGCACTTACGGTCGCTGGATGGCGAGCAGCTTCTACATGCCTATCTAGTCCTTGCAACGAGACCGGCTTATCCACTCCGGGCCTGTCATCCTGTGTTGGCCGAACCCTGTCTCAAGCTGATGGCGAGTTCGAATCGTTCGGATCGCATTTTGGGCGCCGGTGACATCGGACTCTGGCTTGAAGGAACACGCGATAAGCAAGCGTCGCGCGCGCTGGCGTCAATCGTGCGCGACCCGCAGGAGTCGGATGTGGTTCGGCATTACGCCTACCTTAGCCTACAATTAATCAACAACAAAGCATCGATTTTGGAGTGTTCGCGCCGACATAGAAGTCCTGGGCAATTGCCGCGATTCATTAATCAAGAAATTGACTGGGACCTCGTAGATAGCTTTTTGTGAAAGTATGTGGACGACAAAGACTGCGATGACGCGTCAGGACTCTTTTGCAGATTCTCGACCCACGCCACTTGGCGTACGCGCTTAACCTGACGAATAGATTAGGGGTCCGCGCAAAAATAACTCAGTCAATTCGGCTGTCGTCGCGAAGCAATGGAAATTCCATTCTCCATGAATGGCCCAATGCCTTATCGGCGGTCGGGCCAACTGGTGCCGCTGAGCCACACGCGCGCTTTCGCCTGCACGAGATTGAGGAAGTTGCCGACCCTTAGGTACTTTTCCAGCAACGAAGTCTCGGCGCTTGAAAGTATCCCGCGGCGGTTTTTCTCAGCCAGCTCATTCAGCCTTTCTTTTGCAGCCGGGCTAAAACGCAATCGGAGAACAAGTTTGGCCAATTCCGAAGGAAAATCACCGAGCTCCGGGTCAATGATTTCCTTCAGGATGTCCGCTTCTGTAATCGCATTGGAGTCGCTCAAATGGACATTCTACCAACGGTTCGAATTGAAAAGAAATGGCTTTTCCTGACCGCCCCCAAAGGAAACAATAGAAGTTGTTTCTTTTTGCCCGGCTTTGTCGTCTTATTCAGTGTCCACGTCTTTTGCGGAAATGGATCACCCCCCAGAGGATCAGGCATGCGTCTCACCTTGACAAGACTGAGCTTCGTCGCGGCGGCTTTGGTGTTCGTGGCAACCTGGAACATAGGCGTCGGCCAGGAGCAACAGGCGCCGATTGCCAATCCCGGCGTCGATGCATCCGGCGATCCGCTGCCGGCCAACGCGCTCTTGCGATTGGGCACGGCGCGGCTGCGGCACGGCAGCCGGATTCTGTGTCTGGCCTACGCGCCCACTAGCCGCATGCTGGCCGCGGGCGGCGGCGACGATCCCGTGCGCCTTTGGGACGCCGACTCGGGCAAGGAGATCCGCACCCTGCCGGAGCCTTGGGTCTATGCCCTCGCCTTTTCGCCGCGCGGCTCCATCATCGCCACCGCGGGCGCCTTCAAGACCATCCGCCTTTGGGAAACCGCCACCGGCAAGGAAGCGCACAAGCTCGAAGGCCACACCACTGCCGTCAAAGCGATGGCCATCTCGCCCGACGGCAGCATGCTCGCGTCCGGCAGCCAGGACGGATTGATCCTTCTATGGGAACTGTTGACGGCGAAGATCATCACGCAGTTCAAAGGCCACACCGACGAGATCACTGCCCTGTCGTTTTCGCCGGACAGCAGCCAGCTCATCTCCGGCAGCAGCGACCGCACGGTCAAGCTGTGGGATTGCGACAACGGCAAGCTCGTGCGCGGCTGGGACGCGGGCTGCGCGGTGTCCGCCGTCGCCTTCGGCGAGGAAGGCAAGAGCGTGCTGTCCGCCGGCGACGATCAGCGCGTGCGCGTCTGGAACGCCGTCGACGGCAAGCCGCGCGTCACGTTGGAAGGACACAAGGGCACCGTCGTCTCCCTCTTGGTTGCGCGCGACGGCAAGACCATCTACTCCGGCGGCGCCGACGGCGCGATTCGCATTTGGGACTTAACCACGTCCCAGCAGACAGGCGTCATCGCGCGCGACCGGGGCGACAGCGACGCCATGGCCCTCACCAAAGACGGCAAGTTCATCGCCAGCGCGGGCACGAACAACACCATCCGCATTTTCGAAACGGCATCGCGCAAGGAAGTGATTCCGGCCGCGGGCCCGCAAGCCGGCATCGCCAGCCTCGCTCTGTCGCCCGATAGCCGTCAGCTTGTCATGGGCGTCGCTACCGGGCTCATCCGCCTTCGCACCGGAACAGACTTCCGACACTGGGAAAGCGGTCACACCGGCGAGTTCCTGCTCGCCTTCTCTCCCGATGGACAAACCGTCGTATCCGCGAGCGGAACAGATCCCATTCGCTTTTGGAATCCCGAAAATGGCCAAGAGAAAATGCAACTGCCCGGCAACCCCGCCGATCCGGTGCTGAGCATTGCGTTCTCGCCCAATGGCCAACACTTGGCGGTGGGACGCAGATTGCAACACGCCGAGTTGTGGGACATCGCCGCCAAAAAAATCGTCGAGCAATGGAAATATCCCGGTCCGGTCTACGCATTGGCCTTTTCGCCGGATGGCTCGCGGCTGGCGCTTTCGGGCGCCGGCAAGATTGCGATGATCCCGCTCAAGAATCCGAAGGAATCTTCCCTGTTCGATAGCAAGGCGGACGCGACCCCCGCCGCGCTCACGACGGTCGCCTCGCTGGCGTTCTCTCCGGACAGTAAGGTGCTCGCTGCCGGTTGCTACGACGGCGCGATTCGCCTTCTCGACGCCGCCACCGGCAAGGAGTTGCGCGCCATGGAAGGCCACGGCAACGTCCCCTACGCCCTCGCTTTTTCCAAAGACGGCCGCACGCTTGCTTCGGCAAGCTTCGACAAGACCGTCCGGCTCTGGGAGACCTTCAGCGGCAGCCAGATTGCTTCGTTCACCGGGCACAGAGGCCCCGTTCCTGCACTGGCGTTCCATGGCGACGGCCGCGGCGTCTTTTCCGGCAGCGCCGATACCAGCGTTCTCCTCTGGGACGTGACCGGATTCAGCCCGGCCGGCTTGTTGCCGGCCATGACGCTCAATCCACCCGATCTCGACACCATCTGGAAAGAGCTGGCGACGGAAAACACGCCTGTCGGCCATCGCGCTTTGTGGAAGCTGGTCGCCGGCGCGCGCGACGGCGTGCCGCACATCGACAAGACCGTCTATTTCGTGAACCCTTCCTATGTGGACAAGTTGTTCAAAGACTTGAATTCCGACATCTTCGAAGTGCGCAACAAGGCGAGCAAGGAAATCGAAAAGTATGGCCGCTGGATGGAAGGCCGGCTCAAGGAGATCCAAAAAAACCCGCCGACCTTAGAAGTGCAAAGGCGCGTGGACCAACTCCTGGCCAAGCTGCAAGTGCCCGGCTCACTCACTCTCAATCAAGAGCGCTTGCGCATGCACCGCACGATGCTGGCGCTGGAGCAGATCGCCTCGCCGCAAGCGATCGAAGTCTTGGAAAAGCTCAGCGAGGGCGCGCCGGAGCAATACCTGCAACAAGAAGCGCGGGCTTCGCTGGAGCGCATCCGCGCCAAGTAAAAACTTCTCCTGGTTCCCAAAATCCTGTTTGGGACCGAGGGTGATCGGTCAACCCGCCATTGCGAGCCGCCGTTGCTTGACCGGCGCCGGCTTCTTCGCTTGCGGGTTGCCCGCGTCGATAACCGCGCGGAAAACCTGGATGTCCAATCCCGATGCACTGGGCGACGCGGGCTGCCATTGCACTCCCATCGCGAACCAGGTTTCGTTCGTCGATTCGACGGCTTCGATCACGCCGTCGAGCGCCGTGGCGCCGATGCGGAAGCCGGACGCCAAGCGCTGAATCGCCTGGCGGTGCTCGCTGTTCACGACAATTTCGCCCTCGCCATAGATCTGCGACAACTGCGTGCCCGGCTGAACCAAAATGGCGTGGCGCAGCCCCGGCTCCGGCGGATGGCGATGCTGAAGGGCGTCGGGCAGTTCGCGCGGCAAGTCTTCATAATTGATGCCGCCGTACGCCGCGTTCATCGCCAAGAGGCCCTGGTCGATGACCAACAGCGGAAAGCGATTGCTCCGGCACCAAAGACACAGCGATTCGGCGTCGCCCTGTTTGTTGGGCGCGTTCTTGCCAAAGCCGCACACGACGACGCCTTTGCAGCCGTCTAAAAGCTCGGACCAAGGGGCGTCGCCCTTGGCCGGCTCGAGAAAGACCGGCTCGGCGCCGGCGGCGATGATAGTGCCCTTGTAGCCGGCGCTCCAGAGGCCGACCCCGCGGCCGGGGCGGGCAATTTCGGAACCGTAGACGGCCAAACGGATTGTGGAGGGGGAAGCGAACATACGGGACTCCTTTCCTCACCAAGACAGGCCAAGCCATGGCCAAAGTGGAGGTTTGCAGCTGCAGGTAAGATTATAGTCAGCTGCTGGCCAGCTGCCAGCAAAAAATGGAACTTTTTTCATGCCGCGCTTCGTGATACTGGAACACGATCACCCCTATCTCCATTGGGATTTCATGTTGGAACGCGGCGACATGCTCAAGACCTGGAGGTTGGAAAAACCACCGGTGTCAGGCCCCGACAGCCAGACGATTGCGGCAACAGCTTTGGGCGACCATCGCCTGGCTTATTTGGACTATGAAGGCCCCCTCAGTGGTAATCGCGGCTCCGTCAAACGCTGGGACGCAGGAACTTATGACGTTGTGCAATGGGAACAGTCCGCCATCGTCATCACCCTGCATGGTTCGCGTATTAATGGATCGGCGCAACTTGAAGGTAACGCTTGGACGTTTGTTAGGTATCGCTAATAAGACGTGGCACTTCCAACATCCTCGAATTGCGGGAATCTGTCCATGGAATTGCCTGTTTTGTGGCCCCTTCCTTTTGCCTAGTCTGCCGCTTCGGCCCTTCTCCTCAAGTCCGCCCCACACCCCCGACGATGTTGAACCAACGTACGGCTCGCGGAAGTTCCGTGGCCGCTTTATGTCCGCTAATCCGTGGCTCTTTCGACCATGCGGAAAGTAGCGGTTCTTTTGATGCTGTTGTCGCCGGCCTGGCTGTTCTGGTCCGCCTGGGGACAAGAGCTATCAGGCAGCCCGATCTTTTCGCGCTATCGCCAGTTTCGCATTCCGTTCAACGTCCCCGCCGACGGCCGCTACAAACAACTTCAACTTTATGTCTCTACCGATCAAGGCAAGACGTGGCAGCCGTCCGCGACCGCGCCGCCTGAACTGAAGCAATTTCTGTTCGTTGCCGACCGCGACGGCTACTTTTGGTTCGCGGTGCAAACGCTCGATCTGGACAAACGCCTGAACCCGCCGAGCCTCGAAGGCGTCACACCCAGCTTGAAAGTCGTCATCGACACGCTGCCGCCGACGGTGCACTTGCAACCCCTGCAGCCGCGCGGCCATGAGGTCGGCGTGGCCTGGGACGTGCGCGACGACAATCTCGATCTGGCGGATCGTGAATCCGCCAAGCTGGAATTTCGTCCCGCGGGCAAGGGACTTGGCGAGGGAAGTTGGGTCGCGGCGCCGATGCCGCACGCCGCCGCTCAGGCATACTGGAATCCGCAAACGACGACGCCTTTGGAAGTGCGCATGCGCGTGAAAGACCGCGCCGGCAATGTCGGCGAAGCGACCACCACCATACCCGCGCGCGGCTTCGCTAACGAAAACCCCGCGTTCGGCAACGCTCAGCCCAACCTCGGCCAGTCGCCCGAACAACAACCCGTATTCAACGGCCCCGCCGAACACGAACGCAAACTCGTCAACAATAAGCGCGTCAGCCTCAACTATGAGCTGAAAGAAGTCGGACCCTCCGGAGTCTCCGCAGTTGAGCTTTGGTATACGACCGATGGGCGCGGCTGGAACAAGTATCCGCTGCGCTTTGGTGAAGACCCGACGCAGAAGAACATTGTTTTCGACGTGGTCGGCGAAGGCATTTACGGCATCTCGCTCGTGGCCAAAAGCGGCGTGGGCCTCGGCGAACGCCCGCCGCAGACGGGGGATCGGCCTCAGGTTTGGATCGAAGTGGATACCACCAAGCCGCTAGTGCAACTGCACAACGTGATGGTCGGCACGGGGCCGGACAAAGGCAAGCTAAGCATGACGTGGACCGCACGGGACAAGAATATGCACCCGCAGCCGATCACATTAGCGTACGCCGAACAGCTCTCCGGTCCGTGGACAACGATCGCCGACAAGCAGCCGAACTCAAGCCGCTATGTGTGGCAAATGCCCGCAGAAATCCCGTATCAATTTCATCTCAAGGTGGAAGCGCTCGACCGCGCCGGCAACATCGGCGAAGCCGCCACCGAATCGCTTATCAAGGTCGATCTGTCGCAGCCCAAAGTAAAGATTCTTAACGTCGAGCCGGCGGGCAAATGACGTTTATTCCGCAGTGCCCGAGGCGACGCGTGAACGTGCACCTCATGACGTCTGATTGTCTGCGCAAATGGATTGCATTGGTTTCACCACGGTATAATAATCGGTCGACGAGACCAACGTGAGGGATGACTATGCCAGTTCATAATTGGACACTCGTGGACGCTGGAATATTCCACGATTTCCATTGTTCCTGGATCGTCCATCTTAAGGAGAGCCTCAACGACGGCGTTTTGCCGGAGGGCTATTATGCCCTGGCGGAACAGAAGGCGCACATCGTCATTCCAGACGTCATCACTCTTGAGCGCCGCGGAGCCCAGTTCGACGATCGAAAGTCTCCTTCCGGCCGTGCGCTTGCGGAAACTCCGCCGCGTGTGAAACTGACCTTGCGGCCAAGTGAGATGGCGGCTTATCGCGCTCGGCAACGCGTCATGACCATTCGGCATGTAAGCGGCGACGAAATCGTCGCGCTGCTCGAAGTCGTGTCACCAGCAAACAAGGATCGCCGTGCCAGCGTGCGCGACTTCGTGCAAAAAGCGGTCAGCGCCATGAAGCAAGGCATTCACCACTTGATCTTGGATTTGTTGCCGCCGGGCGAACATGATCCCAGCGGTATGCACGGCGCGATTTGGGACGACCTGAATGCCGGGGATTATGCCATCGCGGACGACAAGCCGCTCGCGCTTACTTCTTACGCTGTCGATCAACTGCCCGACGCATATGTCGAACCCCTTGCCGTGGGCGACGCGCTCCCCGAAATGCCATTGTTCCTCGAGCCCGATCGCTATGTGAACGTTCCCTTGGAAACGACCTACCAAAACGCCTTTCGCGGATTGCCCGAGCATCTTCGGGAACGACTGCAACAGCCCTCAGATGTCCTCAAACGGGACAATTCGGGCGGCAAATTGCCATGAACTTTCTACGAAAGGACTTGCTTGATCACTTCGCCTTGGCAGGCGACGACGGGCCGGCCCAGGCGGTCATGGATTTCGCGCGTCGGTTCGATCCCTAAACAGTGCAGGATGGTCGCCGTCAGGTCTTGGGGTTGCACCCGGCCGTCGCGGGGTTGGGCGCCCATGGCGTCGGAAGCGCCGTGGACGATGCCGCCGCGGATGCCGCCGCCGGCCAGCGCCACGGAAAAGACCGGGCCCCAGTGGTCGCGGCCGCCGCGGTTGTTGAAGCGCGGCGTTCGGCCAAATTCCGCCATGCACACAACCAGGGTCTCGTCGAGCATGCCGCGCTGGCTGAGATCTTCCAACAGGGCGGCGAAGGCCTGGTCCATGGGCGGTACGAGTACCGTGCGCAGCCGCTCGCTTTCTTGGGTGTGCGAATCCCAACACGGATTGTCGGGAGGTTCGTCCGGACCGCGATACCAGTTCACTTGCACGAGACCGACACCCGCCTCGATCAGCCGCCGCGCCAAGAGGACGCTTTGGCCAAAGGGGCTGCGGCCATAGCGATCGCGCATGACCGCCGGCTCGCGCTCGAGCTGCACAGCGCCGCCGCTTTGCGCCGACAAGAGAATGTCGAAAGCGCGCTGTTGTTGCCGGTTGTAGGTTTCCAGCATGCCGCTTTCGGCGACGCTGCCCAGTTGCCGGTCGAGACGTTCCAGCAAGGTATGCCGGCTACCCAGGCGCGGCAACGGCGTTTGGTTGTCGAGCGAAAACTCCGGAATGCGAAACTGCGCTGCCCCGGGTTGACAAGTAAAGAGCCAAGGATCGGCGGCGCGGCCCAAGAATCCCGAATCCTGTCCCGGCCAAACCGACCCGTCCGTGTTGAAAATCCTATGCGGCAGCCGGATGGAGGGCGGCAGCGGCGAGCCGGGCGCCGCGCGCCCCTGGCCCCTCTGCCCTCGCCCCTCATTGCGTAAAGATTGAACGAGAGCGCCGAGCGAGGGCCAGTCGTTGGGCGCGCCGGGGTTGGCGTTTTCGAAGTTCATCGGCACGTGCGGCCGGCCGGTCATCATGTAATAGCCGCTGGAAGAATGGGCGTTGTCGCCTGTGGACATGGCCCGCAAGATGGCGAGTCGGTCCGTCCAGCGCGCCAGCCGCGGCATTAGCTCGCAGATCTGAATGCCCGGAACCGCCGTGGCGATGGGACCAAAGTCGCCGCGCACTTCGGCGGTCGCATCGGGCTTTGGGTCCCACGTCGAGTGTTGCGGCGGCGCACCCATCAGAAAGAGAACGATGCACGACTTGGCGCGGCCAAAGGCTGAATTCCCTCTCTGCTGTTGGGAGACGGGTTGGGGGCGAGGGGCCGAAGCCTGGGCACGGCTGCCGAGCAGGGCCGGCAGCGACAAACCCAAGGCGCCGAGTCCGCCCAGGCGCAGCATCTCGCGCCGCGTCAATCGATCGCACAAACGCGCGTCAGCGCCAAACACGGGCAGCATGGCTTTCCCCCAAGTCCTTGCGTCGGCGTTTGGTTGATAATACCCTGACCGAAAGCCAAACGCAAATGAGACTTCGAATTCATAACGGTCGATCGGTAACCGAAAATCGTCTTAGTGTTGTCGCGCCGCAAGTGATCTGCGTGAGTTAGGACTGCTTCGAGTCATGTTCAAGAATGGGCGCTTGATCTGTTTGGCAGTGTTAGTCGGCCACATCGTTGCCGGCGCCGTGTGGCTTCAAGGTCCGTTGCCACGCGCAGTGCTGGACGGCGAAGGGGAACATCTCTGGCCCGTTCGGTTTTCGCCGGACTCGCAGTGGCTCGTTGTGGAGAGGCGAACTGCGAAGATTGATTTGTTGGATCATCAGGTTTGGAATCTCACCGAAGGCCGGGCGGTGCTGCGCTTTGGAGCGGCGCGTGTTTACGCGCGCGCCTTTTCCGACGACAGTCGCTGGTTCGCTCAGGCCTTTACCGAGGACGATTCAGCCAAGAACACCCGCGTGGGAATCTGGGACCTGGAAACCGGCCAAGAACTAAGGGATCTGCGCTGGGCCAACCTGCCCGGCGCCATGCCTTGGAACATGTCCGGCTCGTCGCTCGCGTTCACTTCCGAGAAACAATTGCTCTTGGGCGCTGCCAATTTCGATATCTGGGACGTCATCGCAAAACGCAAGATTGCTCCTTTTGAGATGTTGGTGCCCATCGGGCCGATGCCGCATAACTGGGAAACCTCGCTTTTTGGCTTTCCGGGTGAGGGCGGCCGGCACGTGCGCCTGTATTCGCTGGCAACGCGCACAGTTGTGGGCGAATTCGCGCTGCCCAAGGACATACGCAATTTTCGCTGGAGTGAAGACGGCCAAGTGCTCGCCGCCGACCTTTACCTCTACGCGGGCGATCAGGACCTTGTCGGCATCCACGTGTGCGATGCGCGGACCGGGATTCGCCGTCGCCTAGCCAACGTCTCAGACTGTTCCATGCAAAGCGTCTCGTCCGATGGCCGATGGCTGGCGGTCAGCACTGAGTCGGCCTGGAGTTCGCGCTGGCGTCGCTTATGGGGAATGGACGGTTTGGGTCAATCGGTGATTCGTATCATTGACGTTTCAACTGGTGAGCCGCGCGAAGATATCCCTGGACGCGTCGCGCTATTTGCGCCGGACGCCCAAACGCTAGCTGTGCGCACTGTGAGCGGCAACGTCGAGATTTGGGACATTCCACCGCCTGAGCCGTGGCTGCGCTGTGTGGTTTGGGGATTGGCCGCGGCGCTTGGAATACTGATACTGCGATTGGGTTGGAGATTTGTTTCAAAGAGAATATTCGCGCTTAAGTCTCGATACGGTGCGTCGCGGGGCCGACGGCCTGACACAGATTAGACGCCGTGTTGACGAGGCCGACGTGGGAAAACGCTTGCGGGAAGTTGCCCACCTGACGGCGCACCACGGGGTCGTATTCCTCGGCGAGCAGGCCAACGTCGTTGCGTAATTGCAAGAGTTGTTCGAACAGCTCGCAGGCTTTTTCGTGCCGGCCTTGGAGGGCAAGGTTATCCGCCAGCCAGAAGCTGCACGCCAAGAACGCTCCCTCGCCAGGCGGCAAACCGTCCACCGCCGATGATGCCGAGTAACGAGCAACCAAACCGTCGCTCTTGAGATGGCGCTCGATCGCCGCGACCGTGCCACCCACGCGCGGGTCGCTTGCGGGTAGAAAGCCGACGAGCGGGATCATGAGCAGGCTGGCGTCCAACTCCTTGCTGCCAAAGTATTGCACGAAGGAGTTCCGCTTGGCGTCGAAACCTCTTTCACAGACTTCCGCGTGGATCGTGTCTCTGAGGTTGCGCCAGCCCTCGACCGGCCCATCGAGGCCGAAATTCTCCGCAGCCTTCACCATGCGATCGGCCGCGACCCAGGCCATCACCTTCGAATGGGTAAAGTGACGGCGTGGACCGCGTACTTCCCAGATGCCCTCGTCGGGGTCGCGCCAAACCTTTTCCAGGTATCCGACCAGGGCACGCGCCACGCGCCAGGCGTTTTCGTCCGCCTTCAAGCCGACTCGTTCGGACATGTACAAGCTATCGACAACTTCCCCAAACACGTCGAGCTGGAATTGAGTGGAGGCGGCGTTGCCGATGCGCACCGGTCGGGAGTCTTCATAGCCGGGCAGCCAGTCCAGCTCCAGCTCCGGCAGCCGGCGCTCGCCACCCAGCCCGTACATGATTCTGAGGTTCGACGGCGTGCCCGCCACCGCCCGCAACAGCCAGTCGCGCCAAGCCTGGGCTTCTTTTGTGTAACCGTTCAGCATCAAGGCATAGAGCGTGAACGTGGCGTCGCGCACCCAGCAAATGCGGTAGTCCCAATTGCGCACGCCGCCGAGCTGTTCCGGAAGCGAAGTCGTTGCCGCGGCCACGATGCCGCCGGTCGGGGCATACGTGAGCGCCTTCAGCGTGATCACTGAACGCAGCACCGCGTCGCGCCAACTCCCCTGGTACGTGCAGCGGCTCGACCAGCGCCGCCACCAGCGCTCGGTAATGCGAATCGCCTTCTCCGGTTCGATCGGCGGCGGCGTGGATTCGTGGCATGGCTGCCACCTCAGTACGAACGGCACTTGTTGCCCCTGGGCCACTTGAAAGTCGGCCACCGTGGTGAGGTCTTCGCCGTGCAATTCGACCGGCGTGTCGAGCAGCAAGGCGTCCGGGCCGGCCAGCGCACGGATGCCGGTCTGGGTCCGCCGCACCCAGGGGACGATTGAGCCATAGTCGAACCGGATGACAAGCTGCATGCGCATGGGCACCACGCCGCGCTTGCCCACAACCATCCGCACCAGCGTCGGCGTATCGCCGCGCGGCGGCATGCAATCGATCACCGTGACCGTCCCGGTGTCTGTCTCATGCTCCGTTTCCAAGACCAGCGTGCCTTCGCGGTAGCGCCGGCGCGTGCGGCTAGCGCCTGCCGGAGTCAGAAGCCAGCGGCCGTGCTCGTGCGTGCCCAAGAGTCCAGCGAAGCACGCTCCCGAATCAAAGCGCGGCAAACACAGCCAATCGATGGAGCCGTCTTTGGCGACCAACGCGGCGGCATGGCAATCGCCGATCAAGGCATAGTCTTCGATGCGCGTGGACATTAAACTTTCCGCAGATTCGAGCAACTTGGCCGCATCGGCATCGTTTCGCAGATAATACCTTTAGCCCGCCCAAGCGGCAATGGTCGCCGGCGGATTCCGGAGAGCGCGCATGAAGACCTACACCATCGGCGGCAAGGGCGGCTACACCATGAACATCGATGGCCTTGCCGACACGGACTACGAAGCTTCCATTTTCAAATTACTGGCAGAACTCGAGGGCCAAACGGTCGGCAAGAAGCTGTTCACCGCGATTCAAATTCAGTGCGCGGGGAAAAAGCTCGTCGTCCAAAAGCGCAAGCCCTCCGGCACATCGTTGGAGCAGGTTTGCAACGCCGGTGCATACACGGCCAAAGACTTGGACACCGGCGGCCGCGATATCTACGTCTTGGAAGAGCAAAAGGCGGCGGAGAAACGCAAAAGCGTGGCCAAGGGAAAATCGCTCATGGGCTACGAGGCGGAAGAGAATCCAAAGTCGGCGATCTACGACAAGAAGGCGCTCGGCAGCGGCGAGGGGACCGACGCCACCGTCCGTTTCACTCCCGGCGTGTGGGCCGAGACAACCGGCGAATGTCGCATGCCGGGCAGCAAATTTCAAGGGCCGGGCAGCACCCCCGACGCCGTCCTCTTTCATGAATTGTTTCACGCCTACCGGATCATGACCGGCACGCAGCTCAAAACCCGGATCAGCATCGACGGCCACACCAGCCAGCCGCACGAGGAATTCGCGGCCAATCTGGTCACCGATGTATACCTCAGCGATTTGAAGAAAAGCGACCTGCGCTCATTCGATCACGGCACCTACGGGGTCTTGAAAACGCCGAAGGAATTCCTGAAGCGGAACAAGAACGAAGCTGTCGTGAAGGCATTCTGCGACGACCTCGCCATCAAGCCGCTGCTTGCCGACCTCAAGACGGTGCAGAGCGCTTTCAATCCGATTCGCGACGTGTTGCGCTAAGCTTCTTTCGTGAAAGGCAGTTCACTCACGGCAACTTTCCGGCCCCCTTTCAGAAGCATCTGTGTTCCCGGCGTTTGGCTGCCGCGGCGCAGATAGGCCAATGCGATTACCTGGTCGAGCCGCGGCGAAAACACCGACGACGTAGTCTGGCCGACTTCGGGCAGATTCTCCCCTCGCCCCTGGGGGGGAGAGGGGTAGAGGGTGAGGGGGCTACCCACGGCGACCGGGTCCGGACCTTCGACTTTCAATCCGAGCAGCGTGCGGTTCACCTGGCCGCGGTCGCGCGCCATCACGATCGGTTCCTGGCCCAGGAAACAGCCTTTGGTGTAACTGATTGCCTGCGCCGTCCGGCCCACCTCCATGACCAAGCGGTTTTCGTCGAGGTCCTTGCCATACTCCGGCAGCCCGGATTCGACTCGCAATATCTCCCAAGTGTCCATGCCTGCCATTACCACGCCGTGCCTCTGCAGCCAATCCACGAGCGCGGTTCGCTCGTCCATAGCGAAAAAGAGGTCGAAACACGGCACGCTTGGTCCGGGGAAGCGTCGAGCCCGTACTGTTATTCCCGGCGCCAATTCAACAAATCTCTGCTGCAACGGCTTAAGCGCAGCCAAGTCCGCCAGCCCTTCCGCCTTTGGTCCGCACACGCGCAGCATCGACCACTGGGCGGAACGATTCGCGATATCCACTTGTTCGCTTACCAGAAAGTGATCGAGGTGAGCAATGAGCTTTTCCGCTAGACCGGGGACAACGTCGATCCAAAAAACGCTCTTTTCATACTGAATCCAACCGTGCGCCACGACGCGGGCTTTGTGCGTCGTGAAAAACGCCTCGCAGCCAAAGCCCTCGGGCAAGTTCTTGATGTCGTTCGTGCACAGGTTGTGCAGAAAAGGTCGCGCGTCCGGACCGGACACTTCGACAAGGCCCGTGCCGGCGAAGTCGAAGCAGGCAGCCCTTTCCAAGGCGGCATGGTAATCGGGATACATGTCAGCTCTTTTTCAGAACGGCGAGCGACCGGTGCGCGTCGGGAATGACGAGACAGGATTCCGCGCTGTCGATCAAGTGTGTTATTTGGCCCGGTTTTTCCAGCGGCGTGGCGAACAGCTCTTCGACCGCCTCGTCCGCCAATCGGCTTAGAAGATAAAGCCGTGCTTCCAGGGCGGCGCTGGCCCAGGAAAACCCCGTGGCCGCGTCTTCGGGCATTTCCGCAAGCAGTGCCTTAAGTCCCAAAGCGGGTTCGTCGGTTTCGCGCAAGAGCTGGGCGGCCGCGCCGAGCTGCGGTTTGGCGTCCGTGACAAGCGCGATGCGGCCGCCGGGCTTGACGACACGCGCGCAGCACAAAAAGGCGCGCGCCAGGTCGTCGAAGGTGTGCCGGGCCGGGTCGCCGCCGATGCCCGCGACGACGAGGTCCGCGAGCCGATCGACTTCCAGACGCCAGCGGGCATCGAGCAGCTTTACGCCGGTCCCGCTCGATTCAACCGGTCCGGCGATGATGTGGACGAACTCGCCGTCGCCTCCTTCGATCGCTTGAACCAAAAAAGGAGCGCCCAACAGCCAGGCCACCTCGACCGCTTCTTGTCGCAACGGCGAAACGGCACGGCCCGGCGCTTGAATGCTGAGTTTGGCAAACAGGGCTTGCTGCGTTTCCTGATCGGCCAGCGTGGGAAAGAGGGCGGTTTCGGCGCCGCGCACGCCCACGAGCGGGTCGTAACCGCGTCCGGTGAGCAGCACGATTTGATCGGCATCGACAACGGTGCGATTCAAGTAAATGCGGCGGCCGGCGCGGGTGGTCGCCAGATAACTGAGCTTGCGGCGATCGTTGGGTTGATGTGTCTCAACGCGGACTTCCTGAAATTCATCCGGCAGGTCTTCCAGCCAAGGTTGGCCGGTCGAAGGCGCCGGGCACACCAAGGTAATGGCGCTTAACGCGACTTGCGCGGATTGCAGATGGCTCAAAAGCGGCGGCAACAACTCTCCAAGCCGGGGCAACGACTCATCGACGACAACGGCGACATGATCGTCCGGCGTCAGAGCGCGGTAGAGTGGCGGAAAGTCGATCGGGGCGTCCAGCGCGGCTCGAACGGCTGCTCCCAGATCGGCGATCGGCGGCGCCAGCGCTTGCCGGTGCGTGGCCACCAAGCCGCGCTCGGGCACATCCAGTTCCAGCACGTGCCGGCCCCAATTCAAACGCACCTGCATGCGACTTCCTCATTTTTTCGAAACGAAATCCACTTTCCCTTCGAACCGCTCAATCAAGGCCACCACGCCAGGGTGAGTAAAAGCCTGGGTGACGTTGCCCTCCGGCGGCTGCGCGTGCCAATGCACCGTCGCCTTCTTGCCCTCGATATGTACGGAATCGACAACCACTTTCCAGCCGCCGGTCGGCTTGCTGCCGGCGGTAACGACAATCAGCATGTGCGTTTTCCAGTTGATGCCGTCCACCTTGAGGATCTTCACAAGGGCTTCCACGGCCGCCTTTTCTACCACGGGCTGAGGCGCGTCGAGGTCTTTGAACGGAGTGGCGGCGATCAACTCGTCCACGCTGCGCAGCACGAGCTTTTGCTGTTCGGTTCGATTTGGCCCCGCCTTTGGACCGTAGGGCCAGCTCCCTTGACCCAGAATCTTCAAGTTTTTGCCTTTGTCTTTCTTGTCTTTGTCGTCTTTGTCCTTCGGTTTGCCCTTGTCGTCGTCTTGGGCCACAAGTTCCAGCCGCGCGGGCCAGACTTCGAAATGGTCTTTGCCTTCGAGTTTACGGAACTCGACGGACTTGCCGATGAGCCGGACGCGTTTGCCTACATAGGGGTCGAGAATGTTTTTCGCGTTGCCCACGTACACGCCGCGGACAGAGGGCTGCGCGTTGCCCTCGAGCGCCAGGTGATAGGGCACGTAACGGCCGAAGCCGAATCCTTTGGGGGGCGCCGCCTTCTTGAGGACGCCGACGAAGGAAGTCTCTTTGCCCTCCTGCGCCTTGTACCAAGGCTCCTTAGAGAATAGCTCGAGCTTCGCAGGAGGATTTGGGTTGCCCGCTTGAAGGAAAAAGAAACAACCGGCAGCAAAGACAAGGGTGCGCATAGGAACCTCGATTTCATCCAGCCAATCTTCCCCACGGCCGCTTGCGGCTTCGCGCTCGCAATGTGCCGCGCAAACTTGAAGCGAACGGCCTGCTGCTATTGTTCGCGCGGCGCGTCGCGGCGGCAACCCGGCGTTGTTCGGATTTTTCGCCGGCTTATAATGAAACCAATCAAGGAGGTTTTCTATATGTCTGGATCCCCCTCACTTCAGACAGACGGCAAGCACCTTATCGCCGGCGAATGGCTCGGGTCCGCGCGCACTTTCCCAAGCGCCAGCCCCGCCGACTCGCAAGAAGTCGTCGGCGTCTTTCCCAGAGGCGGCAAGGACGAAGCCGACCGGGCAGTGGCGGCCGCGCGGGCCGCGTACCCTGCCTGGCGGCGGACGAGCCGCATCCTGCGCGCCGAGCTGTTCGACCAACTCGCCCAGATTGTCAAACGCGAGACCGACAATCTCGCCCGCCTCATGGCGCGCGAGTGCGGCAAAGTCGTCACCGAGTGCCGGGCCGAGGTCGTCGAAGGCCTGCACATGATTCAGTATGTCTTCGGCACGGGACGTATGCCGATGGGCGACGTCTTGGCCTCGGAAATCGCCGAGAAGGACGCGTTCATGCGCCGCAAACCCTGGGGCGTGGCGGCAGTCATTACGCCTTGGAATTTCCCGTTCGCGGTGCCCCTCTGGATGCTGGGACCGAGCTTGCTCGAAGGTAACACGGTCGTTTTCAAGCCCTCGGAGGACACGCCGGCGATCGGCCAGCGCTTGGTCGAGTTGTTCGTGGAAGCGGGCTTTGCGCCGGGTACGATCAACCTGGTGCACGGCGAGGCGGAAGCCGGCGAAGCACTCGTGCGCAATCCGGAAGTCAACGTAGTATTGTTCACGGGCAGTTACGACGTGGGCCGGCGCATCCAAGAAATCTCGGCGAGCATTCCCGACCGCATCGTGGCTTGCGAAATGGGCAGCAAAAGCGCGGTCATCGTCTGCGAAGACGCCAAGCTCGATCTGGCGGCCACCTGCGCCCTCATCAGCGCCTTCAAAACCAGCGGCCAGCGCTGCGTGTCCGCCGGCCGCATTCTGGTGCATGAAAAGATCTTTGAGCCGTTCACGCAAAAACTCCTGCCCCTGGCCAAACGCCTGCGCATCGGCAATCCCCTCGACGCCGGCAACTTCACCGGCCCGGTCATCAACCAGGCCGCAGTCGACAAAATTCTTGGTTACAACGCTTTAGCCAAAAAAGAAGGCGCCGAAGTCTTTCTCGACGGCGGCCGCCTGAACGGCTCAGAGCACGCGCGCGGGTTTTTTCTCGCGCCGTTCATCTACCGGCAACGCCACGGCTTGGGCGCGCGCTCCATACGCGAAGAAGTGTTTGGCCCGCATCTGGCCTTGATCCCGTTTAGGAACAACGACGAAGCGGTCGCGATCTACAACGACACGGATTACGGCCTATCGCTCGCGGTCATTACGGAAAGCTATCGCGCCATGCGCTTCTTCCGCGAAGAGTGTGAGTATGGCATGGGCTATGTGAACCTGCCCTGCATCGGCGCCGAAGTGCACCTCCCCTTCGGCGGCGTCAAGAAAAGCGGCAACGGCCATCCCTCCGCGGCCGGCCTTGTCGAAGCCGTAACGCATAAGACGTCCTGGACCGTCAACCACGCGGAGGAAGTGAAGATGGCGCAAGGGTTGACGACGACCGTTTAGCGATACCGAGGCCGCGAAAAACGCAAAAGACGCATAACGATATCTGGCACACTACTTCTAACTTTGTGCTCTTTGTGTTTTTCGCGGCAGCATTCGCTTGGCCCGATGCTAACCCTTGAGCTTTAGCCTTTCTACTACAGTCTTGAAATCATTATCTTTCCGGGTGAGCGTTTTCAAAGATTTCAAATCCTTTTCTTTTTGATAACCAACCAGCACTTTGATCTCTGCAACCTCGCCGCCTGGGCGCCATATCTCCAACACAATCGCAGCGACCTTGGTGTTGTCACGTGCGAATAACTCGCCGATCTCTTTGTCGGAGAACCTGTAATCCTTGAACGCGTCCCTTGCCACGGTCAGTTGCTTGCCGGTGTATACCTTTTTTGTCGGCGGCTGACCAACCGCTTCCGGCGACATGAAACAGATCAGAGTGACCAGGAGGATTGCTTGCATGAGTCGCATGGTTGTTCCTTTCATCCGCTCCGTGCTGAAATGGGAATCCGAGTCTGGCAGACGACACGCCGGCGAAACACGGCCCTACTTTTTCTCTAGCTTCAGTCCTTCCACAAGGAATTTGAAATCGTCTTTGTTCTCTTGTGGCGTGAACGTGTCCACGAGGACAAGCTCCTCGTCTAATTCTGCTATGTTAAAGTGCACCGTGATCTCTGTGACCCTCTTGTCCACGCGTTTGATCTCCAACATGACGAACGTGTAGAGGGTCTTGGAGTTTTTGCCAAAGATGTCGCCGAGTTTCGTGTTACTGAACTTCCGGTCTTGCAAATAAGACCTGGCAGTGGCCAGAGAATCACTGTACAAGACGCGGTTTTCGCTCGGCGCTTTGATGGGCGCGCCGGCGCGGCAGGCTGGCTGGGAATTCCACAACGTCGGTACGCACAGGGCGCCAAGCATGCAGAAGGTAGCTGATTTCATTGGTCAGGCCCCCTCTAATCTTAAGCCGCGCAATTCAAAGGTCTTTTTGCCGGGAGTGAATTCGACCGTGATGGCATTGTGATTGGGTATCGACAGAACCGCTTGGATCGTTTTTTCGGCGCCGGTAAAACGAATAAACACGCCCCAAGGCGCGTGCGCATTTTCCGTCTCTTCGACTATCTTGCATTCCAGCCGGCCGCCGTCCTTCCCGCGCAGCATTGTCTTTTTGTAATAAGGCACCTTGAGTGCGTCCGGCGAGTTCGGCGTGAAATACTCCCAATGGGCGACTGCCTCGCCGGCGATCCAGGACTGCAAACCGAGGGGCCAGCCGAAGAACACGCTCAACATCAGCAATAGGACGAAGGCGAGGACAAGGATCACCGCCCCCCAGGCGATCACCATGGCGTGCGGCGTCAGTTTCGCTTTGGCCAGCCCGGTTACGACCCTGTAGATAACAATGACGACAAACAACAATACTGCTACGACCACGGCAACGAAAGTCGTTCGGTCGTCGACGCCTAGCAGCCTCGACATGGCCAGCGCGATTGCGACAACGACCACGAACCACACGGCGTTTAGGAACGGGTAGCGGGCCGTGATGTCCAACAGCGTTTGTACCAAGCCAGTGAAGCTTGGCCCGGCAGTTGTCGACCATGCATTCCGTTCGTCAGTCGGCGGCTTTGAGGGTTTCCTCCCCCCGCGCGCGCCTCCCGTGCTGGTATTAGTCGGCGCTTGGCTCATTGCTAGGTTCCTTGAGGTGATTCTTGTTCTATCGCGATCGAAGTGCGCTGATTCGTTCCGGAAGGGCGCAGAATTTCATCGAATCCAGCGCATGATGGCCAAATCGCGCCAGCGAGGGAGTGAATTACGTCTGATTCAATTCACCGGCTGACGTCTCCCTATTATCCCATACGTGTTTTCTTGCGGAACCGGACAAAGATTCTTGGGATTCGGAAAGATCCTGCGCAAGCAACCGAATCGGCCGACACCAGATCCTGACGTCAGAGGCCCTTTTTAGCCAAGAATCCTGCCATTTCATTACTTCCCAACGACTTACGTCGAAGAGACTGTTGCCATTCGGCAAACGGTTGGCGCGGGAGATGCCGGGGAGGCGCTTTACAGACGCGCCGGTTTCTTGCCATTGACGAGTTCCGAA
>JAKEHV010000516.1 GCA_022614915.1 Gemmataceae bacterium
GCACGGTGTCTTCGTCGAGATGGAATTGACCGACCCGGATCCAGAATTGCCGAGTGTTACGATCTTCAACGCCCATCCACAAACTAGATAGACCATGATCTCAAAGCCTTTTCCGTGGATATGCCACAGTTGCCGACAACGGACAGTTGTGCCTGCATTGGTCGACTATTCCGTTTCCGTAGAGCACGACGGACGTGCGTACCCCGTCCATATTCCGTCACTGCACACGCCGAAGTGCAGGAATTGCGGCAAGCTAGTGATGACCGATGCGGTCAACGAAGAAGTCAGCAACGCCTTACGGAAAGCGGCTGGTCTGTTGACACCGGAGCAGATCAAGAGGAATCGCGAGGCCCTCGGATACACCCAGCGGCAATTGGCGGGGTTGCTTGGCATCGCCGACGCGACCCTATCCCGGTGGGAAACCGGTGCACAGATTCAGCAAAGGTCCTTGGATCGCTTTATGCGGATTCTCTTTGACAAACCTGAAGTGCGTAACGATCTTAGTGACGACCAGAAAATGGCTAGCCTCGGCGCAACCATAACCGCGCCTCAGCCAAGCCCAATGCAGCGTAACTAAGCACCAAGGTGGCAAACATCATGTGTCAGCGTCATGCGCTTTTTGTTCTAATGTGCGTCTTTTTCTGGACCGTCGCCACGTCGCGCGAGTCAATGTCCGCCCAACCCGAACCCTTCGACCTCGTCATCCGCAACGGCCGCATTGTCGACGGCAGTGGCAATCCTTGGTTTCACGCCGACCTGGCCATTCGCGGCGACAAGATCGCGGCCCTCGGAAAGCTGCCGGACGCCAAAGCCCGCCGCGAGATCGACGCGCGCGGCCTGGTCGTCGCGCCCGGCTTCATCGACATGCATTCGCACTCGGACTTCACGCTCCTCGAAGACGGTTTGGCACAAAGCAAAATTCGCCAGGGTGTGACCACCGAGGTTTTGGGCGAAGGCAGTTCCCCCGGTCCCTATCGAGAAAAACTCGCGCCACCGCAACACCTGGTCAACGGCAAGCCGACGCGCTGGACCACGCTGGGCGACTACTTCGACGTGGTCGAGCGGGCAGGCGTGTCCACGAACGTCGCCTCGTTCGTGGGGCTCGGCACCGTTTGGGAATGCGTGATGGGCAAGTCGCACGCGCGGCCCACGCGCGAGCAGCTCGAACGGATGAAGGTGCTCGTGGAAGAAGCGATGCAGAACGGCGCGGCGGGACTGTCGAGCATGTTGGCCATGCCGCCGGGGTCGCTGGCCACGACCGACGACATTGTCGAATTGTGCAAAGTCGTGGCCCGCTTCGGCGGCACTTACATGACCCACATCCGCAACGAAGGCACCATCGTCTTCGAGGCCATCCGTGAGGCCATCGAGATCGGCCGCCGCGCGGGCGTCGCGGTTGAGATTCTGCACATCAAGATTGCCGACCAGAAATACTGGGGCAAGATGAGCGATATCGTGAAGCTTGTCGACGACGCCCGGCGGGAAGGCGTCAACGTGCACGCCAACATCTATCCCTACACGCGCGGTCATAACAATCTTTCCAGCATTATTCCACCGTGGGCCCATGAAGGCGGCACGGCCAAGATGCTCGCGCGCCTCAAGGACGGCGGCGACCGCGCCAAGTTGAAGAAGGACATCCGCGGTGGCATCCCAGGCTGGTACAACCACTTCACGGCCGTGGGCGGCGACTGGAGCCGCATGCTCGTAAGCGCCAACACGGGCTACAAAGGCCTGACCGTGGACCGCATCCTGGCCGCCCGGAAGAAAAACCCGACGCGTGAGCGAGGGTCGGACGACCTCGATGAATTGTTTGATCTGTTGATCGAAGAAGGCGGCTCCATTCCCACGGTCTACGACCACCATACCGAAAAGGACATGAACCTGGCTCTTTCGCAGCCGTGGTGCTCGATCGGCTCCGACGGACTGGCCTTGGCGACGGAAGGCCCGCTCAAGCGCGGACATCCGCATCCGCGCAGCTTCGGCACATTTCCCCGAGTCCTTGGCGTCTACGTACGACAGCGCAATTTGCTCACACTGGAAGACGCGGTCCGCCGCATGACTTCGCTGAATGCGACCAAGCTCGGTCTGCACGAACGCGGCTTACTGCGTCCCGGCTTTTACGCCGATGTGACACTGTTCGACCCGGAGCGCGTCATCGACAAAGCGACCTATGAAGAGCCGTTTCAGTACAGCGTGGGGATCGAATACGTCCTCGTGAACGGCGAAATCGTCCTGGAAAAAGGCAAGCACACTGGGGCAAAGCCGGGGCGGGCGTTGCGCCGCGCGTTGGCCGTCAGCGCTGTCCAGACCCCCGCGCCGGCGCAGGTCGAGCTGAAGAAAGGCGACCGCATCCTTTTCTTTGGCGACTCACTGACCCAACTCGCAGGTACGGAACAGCCCAAAGAGCACGTCAAGAAGGGCTATGTCCGCATTGTCCGGGAAAAATTGCAAGAGATGCACAAGGACAAGAACATCGAACTGGATTGGGTGGCCACCAGCGGGCACACGGTTCCAGATTTATTGAAGCGCGTAGATAAGGACGTGATCGCGAAGAAGCCGACCATCGTGTTCATCCAGATCGGTTGCAACGACGCGCGACGCATTCCCAAGGACACGTTCCAAACCGGCTTGGAGGAATTGATCGGCCGGTTGCAAAAAGCCGAAATCCAGGTGATCCAGTGCTCGCTCACCAGCGTGGGCGAGAAACACGACGGCACGAATCCAGGCGACGCCAAGATGGAGGAATTCGCTGAAGTCGCCCGTCAAGTGGCGAAGAAGAAAAACGTGCCGCTCAACGACCTGCGCAAAGCCTTCGTGGCGCACTGGAAAGCAAACAACCCGGACAACAAGGACCGCGGCATCCTGACTTATGACGGCAACCACTTCAACGACGCGGGCCACCGCTTTGTCGCGGAGCAAATGTTGAAGATGCTACGGTAGCGGTCTGTCGACCTTCGCTTCGGCTTCCTCACGCACATGAATACGCGTGGTGAACAGGAAGAAGACTTGCCGCTCGGCGCTGGTCGTTGGCGCCTCGCCGTTGACCCATTGCGACAGCCAGGAAGTCCAACCGTTCTTGGGCGTCTCCAAAGGCACGACGCCGGCGTTCACGAGAATTGTGCCGCCGTCCGGCACTGTCAGCTCTTGATTCAAGCGCACCTGGGAGAACTTCGGCTTTTGCAGAAACATTTGAAACGGCGTGGTGTCTTTCTTGTCCTTCTCGCATGCGCGCGGAATTGGCATCTGAATCGGCTGCATTTCAACTGGACCTGAGAGTTGACACCAGAAACCATTAAGATTCAACTCGACAAAGCGGCGATCGGCAGAGGCGGTTGCCTTAAAGGCAAGGTGCAGGCCAACGTCGAAGGGCGTTTGCTTGGGACTAAAAAACAGCTCGTCGCCGTCATATTGCACATCGATGCCGGTAAGAAAGAATTTGGCGTCCTTCAGCAGGAGTTCGCTGGATTGTCCGCTGAACAGCGTGAATTTCGGCGCTTGCAACAAGTTGGTCGCTTGGTCGTTCGCTAGCAATTCCAACAAGACGGGTTGTTGACCCGCCTCCAGAAATGCGGTCCAGCGCGTCCCCTTTGGCGCGACCGTCCACTTTTCTTTCGCCGGTTCGTTGTCTTTTTCATTCTGGCGTTTCAGTTTCAAGACTTTGCAGGCACGCTCGAAAGCCTGCGGCGTGGTGCTGACGACGCGCATGTCCAGGCAAACTTCCACGTCTTGCAGCCTGCGCAGCGCCGCCAACATCGCCTGAATCTCGGCGTGCACCTCCGGTGTCTGTGAAATGACCAAGGCCATGCCCAATGGAAAGTACTGAATCGTGCCCGAACCGCCGGCCTCCGACCAGGTCTTGGGTGCGATGGAGTTTGCCAGCAGCCGCATAAGCTTGGCTTCCTCCGTTGTTTCGGCGAGTTTGCGGGGAAACGGAACCGGGTCGCCGGTGCGCGGTCCCGGCATGACGGGCACTTCCAGATTGGGTCGCGACTCGATCGGAATCACCAGGTCGGCGACAGGATAGGTCACTGTTTTGAGCGCGGACCGGGCTTGATTCTTTGGCTGAGGAATGCGTTCCTGCGCGGAAACGCTGCTAGTGAACAACAGCACGGCCAATGCCGCAAACTGGAGAAACCTGCGAACCATGGCAACCTCCTGGAATTCGATTTTGCTTTTTGGGCCGGATGTGGAAGCGGCAACTGCTCTAACGAAATGATTGGAGAGAATCAAGCCGAGTTCTGCTGATCTGCTTCGCACTCAACTCCCTCGCTCACGCGACGGGCTCCGCATTGATTCGCCTCAAATACGTTCCAGTTTCTCCACCGTGCGCTCGTTGCGGACGTCGCCGGTGTTCAGCGTCGAGGCCGGTTCGAACAACAGCACCTCCGCTTCCTCGTCGGCGACCGGCCGGTGCTCGACGCCGCGCGGCACGATGAGAAATTCTCCCGCTTCAAGCCAGACGTGGCGATCGCGCAGCTCCATGCGAAAGCGTCCCTTGATTACCAAGAACAATTCGTCTTCGGCGTCGTGCTTGTGCCAGACGAACGGACCCTGGAACTTGACGAGCTTGACCAGTTGCCCGTTCAATTCGCCGACGATCTTCGGCTTCCATTGCTCAGAGAAATGGCCGAATTTCTCCGCGAGATTTACTTTGTCCATTGTCATTCTCCGCGACGAACGCTTGGAGCACGCTGGTAGACGATTTAACCTCTCATATGTTGTTCACTTTTTGTTAGCCTACGGAAAGTTCATTTTGGAAATCTGTAACGGATTCTCTTGCTATTCGACCGGCGCGTGATAAGCTTCGCGAATAATATCATAATCAATTCGTCATTCCCGCCTCATTTGTGGGTCGTTCGCCCATCCGTTCTCTTCGTGATCTCGCCCCATTCTAATCGGCATGAATCTGTCCTGGCGCGGTAGTGCGCAATCCGCCCATGTTAGTCTGGGATCATAGTCTGCCCACGATCCGGATTAGCTCAGCCTGCGCCACGGCAGCTTCAGCAGCGTCTTTCCATGTCCATCTAGTGCAGCCGGAAAGGAGGCATCCGACGCGCATGAGAAACATCTCGATGGGACCATTGCCCGTCAACCATCGTTAGCGGCACGACGAGATCGTGCCTGAAGGAAAGCATGTAGGAAACGTGCTACACGGGAGCGGCGGAGCCGCTCCGGAGGGTCCGTTGTGCGCGCCGCGCGGGATGTGCCAGCGCGCCGAATCAACCGTTGGTTGTTTGGCATTTCTAAGTAGCACCAATTGCAACAAGGAGCCTTAACATGGCGAAGAATCGTCGTGCGCGCTTGCGTGCGCGCTTGTGGGCCGAGCCACTCGAAGAACGGCTCGCCTTGTCTATCGACTTGACTGGCATCGAATTCCGCACCATCGACGGTACCGGCAACAACCAAACGCTCACCTCGCAGGGGGCGGCCGAAACCCAGCAAATCCGATTCGGCTACGGAGCGCAATTCCCTGACGGGTTCGGCGACGCCATCATCACCGACACCACCACGCCCAGAGCGCGACTAAGCGCCCGATCGATCAGCAACGCTATCCACGACCAGGACGCGAGCGTTGTCAGCGAGCACCACCTGACCGACTGGGCATTCCAGTGGGGCCAGTGGGTCACCCACGACATGGACCTGACCCGCACCGGGCCCGAATTCAACGTGCTGTCCACCGGCGTTGAAGGTGATTTCCGCATTCCCGTCACCGACCTAGGCGACCCGTTTGGCCAGGGCACTTTCATCCCGTTCAACCGCTCGCAGATCGTCCCAGGGACCGGCGTGCTCGGCACCCGTCGCGAGGTGGTCAACAGCATCACGTCGTACATCGACGCCTCCAACGTGTACGGCAGCGACGGGGTGAGGGCGGAGGCCCTGCGCACGTTCTCAGGCGGCAAGCTCAGGACGAGTGCCGACGGTCAGCTGTTGCCGCTGAACGACGGGCCCAACCCGCTGCCCAACGCTGACGCGTTGGGGCTGGGCCCCGCGTTGTTCCTGGCCGGCGACTTCCGCGCCAACGAGCAGGTCAACCTGACCGTCGTGCACACGCTGTTCGTGCGCGAACACAACCGGCTCGCCGACATCATCGCCCAGCAGAACCCAACGTTCACCGACGAACAGATCTTCCAAGTCGCTAAGCGCCTCGTCGGCGCCGAGCAACAGGTCATCACCTACGAGGAATACCTTCCGGCGATTATGGGTTACGACCTCGCGCCCGACCCAGATGACGCAGTCTACGATGGGACCACCTCCGATGGCGATGGGATCGTCAACGCGTCGATTACCAACTCGTTCGCTCATGCGGCGTTCCGATTTGGCCACAGCCAGATCAACGAAGCGACGCTTTTGGTCAACAACTTCAACCAAACGGTCGGCTCCCTGTCTGTTGCGGAGGCGTTCTTCAACCCGCAATTCCTCAAGGACGACCCGGCGCGGATCGGGCGCATGCTCAAGGGGCTGGCGTCTCAGGAAGGGCAGGAAGTTGACTTGAAGCTCGTGAACGGAGTCCGCAACAATCTCTTCGGCCCGCCGGGTCCCGGCGGCTTGGACTTGGCCGCTCTGGACATCCAGCGTGGCCGCGACCACGGCCTACCGGATTTCAACACCCTGCGGCGACTCTATGGCGTTGGACCGGCGTTGACTTCCTTTGACCAGATCAGTTCCGACCCCGCGATACAGGCGCAATTGCAAGCGCTGTATCCAACGAACCCAGCCGACCCCGCCAACACCGGCATCAACAACATCGATCCCTTCGTCGGCATGCTGGCCGAAGACCATCTGCCCGGCATCAGCGTCGGGCCGACGCTCTTCGCTATTATCGGCAATCAGTTCACGCGCTTGCGCGACGGCGACCGGTTCTTCTACACCAACGATACGTTCCTCAATTCCCCCGGCGTTCAGGCCGTCCTCAACATGGAAGACGTAAGCCTGGCGAACATCATTCGCTGGAACACGCAAATCTTCAACATCCAGGACCAAGTCTTCTTCGACAGGTCCGTGATCGTCTTCGAGGCGCCGGACGCAGGCTCCAACATTTCGCTGGTTGCGGGTCTCGGCCTCGTGTCCATTGTCGACAACCGCACCGGTCAGGTTCACGCCCTCAATACGCTCAGCAATGTGTCGCAGGTGATCCTGGTCGGTTCAGACACCGCGCCCGATTTCTTCAACCTGTTCATCGCCGGCGCCAACGGCGGGTTGGAAGATGGTGTCGTCGCGTACGGCGGCAGTGGGACGGGCGACATCTTGAACGTCTATGGACGGCTGCTGACCCACGACACGTTTAATGTTGTGAACCGGTCGTTCTCCACCAACACGAAGGACGCCTTGGGCACGACCATCACCCTGGCGGTCGGCGCCGCTTCAGTCGACGTCAACGGCAACACCACCTTGGCAAGCGGGTTCGAGAAGATCCGCATCGTCACGCTGGGAGGCGACGATTCGGTCACCATTGACCCGAGTGTCATTTCCGCGATCGTGGAAGTGGTGAACTGGCACAACCCGTTTGACGAGAACTAGTGCCAACGCGAGAAGCCCGACTGCTTTTTGTCGGAGCAAATTGGCAGGAGGGGACACCTAGGTGTCCCCTTTCTTTTTGAAACGAGAGCCAGGGACTGTGAACACGAGCCCAACGCGCGAGCAAAGGCTTATCAACACAGGCGGTGCGGGGAGCCGGAAAACTCTTTCATTTTTTTGTCGACAATCGTGTTGCATCGAGACTTTCCCTGGCTATACTCCAACCACTCTCACAATCCTCTAATATTCTGCTGGGTCTCCTACCTATGCGGTGGATCGGCTTTCTGCTCTTGAGCCTGGCGGTGGCGGTAGGATGTGGCGGGCAGAACAATGCGCCGTCCAACAAAAGGGGCTTTTCGCGCGCGGAGTTTGAAAAGCTCGTCAAAGGCAAGTCCAAAGACGAAATCAAGACAACCTTGGGCGAGCCATTGTCAACGTACAGTCCCAATGCGAACGAAGTGCATTGTCTTTATGCCGATGTCATAAAAGACCCGAGCACGATGGTTACGGACGCTCGTATTGAGTTCGTCAAAGATAAAGCCGCGGCGGTAAGCTATCCGAATGAGAACCAGCCGCGCTGAGGTTGAGTGCTTTTTTCCGTCTCGTGCCTAATCCGTCGGCGCCGGACTCGCAACGCGGCGCCGACGGCCATCGTTATCTTGCGTTTTTCGGGGAGGGTTGGTCATGTTGAAGTTTCTTCGGCCGAATCTCGGCCGTGGCGGCGGGAGCGCGCGCTCGGCGTTCACGTTGATCGAATTGCTTGTCGTCATCGCGATCATTGCGATTCTCATCGGCCTGTTGCTGCCGGCAGTGCAAAAAGTGCGAGAGGCGGCCGCACGCACGCAATGCGCGAACAACTTGAAGCAGTTTTGTCTCGCATTGCACAACTATGCCGATGTCCGCAAGTCGTTTCCGTCGGCCTATGAAGCGCCCGGCTTCAGTCCGGGCTGGGGATGGGGGGCGGCTATTCTGCCCTTCGTGGAACAGAATAACCTGTATGAAGCCGCCGGTGTGAGCAAGGTTCTCTTCGGCGGCGGTAAGAACCCCGCGCTACCGACCGTACATAGTCAATCCAAGCTGCCTTTGTATCGCTGCCCTTCGGACACCGGTCCCGACCTTAATCCCGTGCGCCTCAATCACGCCATGTCAAACTACCGCGCTGTAGCGGGCCCGATCACTTTTCCATTCTTCTTTGCCAATCAAGACATGGGCGGCGTCATGTATCAGAACAGCAAGATCAAATTCACGTACATTAGCGACGGCACTTCGAACACGTTGGCTGTCGGCGAGTGCATGTTTGACGAAAAATCGGGCAAGCGCGCCGCCCTTTGGGCCGGCATGACCGGCTTGCGCAACGGCTCCGTGTGGATCAGCGACGTCATGTGGTGGGTGGACGAGGCCAGCGCCCGCATCAACGGCTCCGCGCCCCAAGCGTTCAGCAGCCGGCACACGGGCGGCGCCTTCTTCGGTTTTTGTGACGGCTCCATCCGTTTCTTTCGCGAGGGCGGTGACGTCAACGTCGTGCGCTGGCTCGCCGGCCGCGCCGACGGCAAGATCGTTAATATTGACTTCTAGACGACTCTCCAGCGGCAAGCCGACCGTCTCGACTTGCCGCTCCTTCTACCTCCGAGCGCACAATTCCTTGCTTGCTATACGGGCGGGAACGAGCATTCCTCGCTTTCCGTTTCACGCGCCCACATTTAGAATTGACACCGTCCACTGAAACGTCGGCTTATTGGGTCGCTTTTGCGGTGCGCCACAACACCGTGTGAAGCGAACGCTAAACTTGGAGCAACTATGTCTTCTCCCACGGCTGCCAATATCACCAGCGTCCTCAAAGAAACCCGCAAGTTCGCGCCGCACAAAGACTTCGCGGCCAAGGCGCACGTGCAGAGTCTTGCCGATTACGAAAAGCTCTGGCAGCGGGCCCATGACGATCCGGAGAAGTTTTGGGCCGAGCAAGCCGACTCGCTCTCGTGGGTCAAAAAATGGGACAAGGTGCTCGACTGGAAGGAGCCGTTCGCCAAGTGGTTCGTGGGCGGAAAGATCAACGCGTGTTACAACTGCGTGGATCGGCACCTGACCGGAGCGCGCAAGAACAAGGCCGCCATCGTTTGGGAAGGGGAGCCGGGTGATAGTCGCGTGCTGCGCTATCAGGACTTGCACCGCGAGGTCTCTAAATTCGCCAACGTCTTGAAAGGCCTCGGCATCAAGGCGGGTGACCGAGTCGCCATCTATATGCCGATGATCCCGGAGCTGGCCATCGCCATGCTCGCCTGCGCCCGCATCGGCGCGCCGCACTCGATCGTCTTCGGCGGCTTTTCGGCCGACGCTGTCGCCGACCGCAATAACGACGCCAAGGCGCGACTGCTCATCACCGCGGACGGCGGCTGGCGGCGCGGCAAGGTCGTCCCCCTCAAGCAAAACGTCGATGCCGCTTTGGAAAAATCACCGACTGTCGAAAAGTGCGTTGTCTACAACCGCTGCAACACGCAAGTGAATATGAAGCCAGGCCGCGACTTCTGGTGGCACGAGCTCATGGCGAATGCTTCCGCCGATTGCCCCGCCGAGCCGTTCGACAGTGAGCACCCGCTCTACATCCTTTACACCTCCGGCTCGACCGGCAAACCAAAAGGTGTTTTGCACACCACCGCGGGATACCTCCTTGGCACCTCCTACACGCATCGCCTCGTTTTCGACCTGAAGGAAGAGGACACCTTTTGGTGCACCGCGGACATCGGCTGGGTGACCGGTCACAGCTACATCATTTATGGCCCGCTCGCCAACGGCGCGACCACGCTCATGTACGAAGGCGCCCCCAACCATCCGCGCGAGGACCGCTTCTGGGACATCATCGAAAAGTACCGCGTCAACACCTTCTACACCGCTCCCACCGCCATTCGCGCTTTCGTCAAATGGGGCGACCAGTGGCCGAAGAAGCACGACCTTTCGAGCCTGCGCCTCTTGGGCACGGTCGGCGAACCGATCAACCCGGAAGCGTGGATGTGGTACCACGAGACGATCGGCGGCGGTCGCTGCCCGATCGTCGATACCTGGTGGCAAACCGAGACCGGCATGATCCTTATCTCGCCGTTGCCGGGCGCGATCCCGACCAAGCCCGGCTCGTGCACGCGACCCTTGCCCGGCGTCGTTCCGGACATCGTCGATCGCCAGGGCAATTCCCTGCCCGCGAATCAGGGCGGCCTGCTTGTCATCAAGAAACCCTGGCCCGCCATGCTCCGCACCATCTACGGCGACGACGAGCGCTTCAAGCAGCAATATTGGTCGCAGGTGCCGCACGTCTATTTCACCGCAGACGGCGCCCGCCGCGACGAAGACGGCTACTTCTGGATCATGGGCCGCGTGGACGACGTGATCAATGTCGCCGGGCATCGCCTCTCGACAATGGAAGTGGAAAGCGCCCTTGTGCACCATCCCAAAGTCGCTGAAGCCGCCGTGGTCGGCAAACCGGACGAGATCAAGGGCGAAGGCATCGCTTGTTTCGTGACGCTTGTGGGCGGCGAGAAACCGACAGACGACTTGAAGAAAGAGCTGCAAGCGCACGTGGTCAAGGAAATCGGCGCGCTGGCCCGTCCCGACGAAGTCCGCTTCACCGATTCGTTGCCCAAAACGCGCTCCGGCAAGATCATGCGGCGGCTGTTGCGCGACATCGCCAGCGGCCAGAAAACCACGGGCGACACCACGACGCTGGAGGATTACTCGGTGCTGGCGAAATTGAGGGAAGAGGAGGAGTAGGCGTGGTCGGCATCGCTCTCAGGAGCGCGCAGATCGATTACGGGCGCGTTTCATACGCTTACGCGTTGCCGACAAGCTTGACACGATGATACGTTGTGATTGGGCAGTGTTCGTAAAGTCAACGTGGCAGCGTGCCGCCCCATCGGTGATTGGTGTATCCGTGGCAGGAAATTCAATGTCCACCGAATCTCCATAGGGCGAAACACTCTTGCCGGACCAATCACTGCAGCGCGCTGCCAAGCGTGCGCTAAGCATTCGCAATTTTGTCTTGGCTCGGTTCAAATCTACCTCGTGCACTTTCTTGTTGCCGGATTGCAAACCAATTGTTCTATCGTTGACAAGGATGCAGGTCACTTTTCCAACTTGCCGAGCCAGTCCAAAAACACTGTCCAGAAACGCGTCGAGTTTTGGTACGTCAAGTCCACTCGCCAAGTAACGCCGGCAATCTTTCTCAAGTTCTTGCATTTGATTTCGACCATCCGGTCCTCTTAACAGGATAGCATCAGCCCTATTTCGTGTGGTTCCATGGTGAAGGAGCACGGTATGCAATCCCGCAAAATACTCTATCTTTGTGAAGCATACCGCTTCCAATTGGGCCAGTCCAACTTGCTTGCGCGGTGCTTGCGTTAATTGGTTTCTCCTGATACCCTCGTTCTTTTGGTTTTCGTGTCCTCTCGAGTGCTCGCGGACTTGTCAATGAGGTACTGCGCTGTGAAAAAGGGATTCGTCGCTCTATTGCTGGTTCTTCCCCTCCCCGCTCTCCGCGCCGAGGACGTGCCTCAATTCCGCGGGCCCGGCGGCAGCGGCGTCTCCAAGGAAAAAGGGCTGCCGGTCGAGTGGAGCGAGAAGGAGAACATCCGCTGGAAGGCGGCGCTGCCCGGCCGCGGCTTGGGCAATCCGGTCATCGCCGGCGGCCGGGTCTACGTCACTGCCTGCTCCGGCTTCGAGCAAAAGCGGCTGCACGTGCTCTGTTTCGATCTGAAAAACGGCAAACAGCTCTGGGAGCGGCAATTCTGGGCCACCGGCACCACACAGTGCCATACGAAGACGAACATGGCTGCACCCACGCCGGCCACCGACGGCGCGCGCGTTTATGCCCTTTATGCGACCGGCGACCTCGTTTGCCTCGACAAGGAAGGCCACCTCGTCTGGTATCGCTCGCTTGCCGGCGACTATCCCACCATCGGCAATAACGTCGGCATGGCGGCTTCCATCATCCTGTGGAATGATCTCGTCCTGTTGGCGATGGAAAATGTGGGCGAGTCGTTCGCGGCGGGCATCGACAAGGACACCGGCGTCAACCGCTGGCGCGTCGAAAGGCAGCGCGGCATCAACTGGACCACGCCCATCTTGATCCAGAATCAGGGCGAGCCGGAAGTGATCTACCAATCCAGCGACTTGACGGCTTACGATCCTTCGAGCGGTAAGAAGAAATGGTCGCTAAGCGGCGGCTTCGCGGGCATTCCGTCGCCCGCATTCGGCGGCGGCCTGGTGCTCGCGCCGGGCGGCAAGTTCCAAGCGGTCCGGCCTGGCACGGACAAGAGCAAGCCCGAAGTGGTATGGCAATCGAGCAAGCTGGGGACGGGCTATTCTTCGCCCGTGTATCACGAAGGAAAAGTGTATGCGTTGGGCACCAACGGCGTGCTCAATTGTGCCGACGCGGTCACGGGCAAAGCGCTTTGGGATGTGCGCTTGGAGGGGAATTACGCAGCCTCGCCGCTCGTGGCCGACGGCAAGATCTACGCGGTCAACGAGAAGGGCGAGACCTCAGTAGTTCAACTCGGCGCGGCCGCGACCCTGCTGGGCGTCAACTCGCTGGATGACACGATTCTGGCCACGCCGGTGGCGTCGGACGGCGCACTCTTTCTTCGCTCGGACCGATTTCTGTATTGCATTGGCGCTGGCAAGTGAGTCGGCAACTTCTACCGCGCCCCGTTGGTCGCGGCCAGCACACGGCAACTCAGGATGTCGGGAATTCTACACTCCGTCGAAAAAAATCTACCGCGATGGGACCCTTCCATGCCCTGTCCGGCAAACGCGCATTGCTTGCAGTGGCATCAATCACGAAGCGCGGATTCCGCCCGTCTTTGTCCCCAGATTAGCATCAGGTTGGCCTTTCGCGAGTGGTCGATCTGCAAGCCGCCAATGACCCGCGCTACGACCAAAGCAATTTCGCCCAGCTCATCGACTACGCCAAAGATCCGGCGACCGGGATTTCGGACAACCACCGCAGCTATGTTGACTGCAACCTGCCTGAGCTGAAGCTGCGGAAATAGGCCAAACTCCGAAATCCGAAACATTCTCTCAGGAAGTTACTTGCAATTCCGTCTCCCGCCAATTACAGTGACCGGCGCTCGTCTCATGCGTACAGCTGCATTCTCCAACGCCCATCGCAAAGGAGAAAGCATGATGAACTATCGCCAACTACTTGCGTACTCCGACGACGTCCTCGCGCTGACAGACCCGTTGGTGATGAATTTGCTCGTAGCCAAGAGTATTCCCAGCCTGTCCAACCTCGACATTTCGAGCTACCAGTGTCTCGCCGACGAATGGGCCGAAGC
>JAKEHV010000078.1 GCA_022614915.1 Gemmataceae bacterium
CGCGCTGCTTGGGGAATCCGCCTCGGCTTGCCGGCGGCGAAATGGATGCTGGCTATTGGCGCCTTCTTCCTGCGCACGGAAACCGAACTGGTGCTCAAGAGCCGGCGCGTCGTTCCCGGCCGTTTGCTACAATCGGGCTTCGAGTTCCGTTTTCCGACCTGGGCTGAGGCAGCCGCCGACCTGTGCCGGCGTTTCGTAGGATAGGATTCCGTTCCTGTCCTACCTCGTTGGATTACGCTTGGGGCGCAATGGTCAGGAGCGGAATCCTGACCTACGAAGGATTGAGCCATGAGCAAAGGACGAATGGAGGCGTTCAGCGACGGCGTGATCGCCATCATCATCACAATCATGGTGCTGGAGTTGAAGGTCCCGCACGGGCACGACTTGGAAGCGCTCGTGCCGCTGATCCCTGTCTTCTTGAGCTATGTGCTGAGCTTTATCTACCTCGGCATCTACTGGAACAACCACCATCACCTGTTGCAGGCGGTGAAGCTTGTCAAAGGTCCCGTTCTTTGGGCCAACTTGCATCTTTTGTTCTGGTTGTCGCTCATCCCTTTCGTCACCGGCTGGATGGGCGAGAATGAGTTCGCGTCCTGGCCAGTTGCGTTGTACGGAGCGGTGTTGTGGTGCGCCGGCGTCGCCTATTTCATTCTTACCCGAGTCCTGATCGCGGCACACGGCGGCGATTCGATCTTGGCAACTGCGGTTGGCCGGGATGCAAAAGGCATCGTATCGGTCGTGTTCTATGCCGCGGCGATCCCGCTTGCGTTTGTAAGCCCGTGGATCGCGTGCGCGCTTTATGTGCTCGTCGCCGTGATGTGGCTCATCCCCGATCGACGTATCGAGCAAACACTGGCGAAGTGAGATTTGGAGTGCGGCGCTTTTCCGCCGCTTTCTTTATTTTTTTCCTTTTGCCCCCGGACGTCAGCGAGAAACCAAAGCCGCGGAAAAACGCCGCACACCAAGGTGTCAATCCTTCATTCGCACCAGCCAGATGTTTCTGTACTGCACCGGGTTGCCATGGTCCTGCAAATAGATTGGCCCGGGCGTGCACGGGTCGCCGCCCATGCCGGAAGTGGTGTTGTCCTTGGTGATCTTGACGTTGTCGTGAATCTTGACGCCGTTGTGCAATACCGTGATGAGGCCCGGCGCGACCTTCTTGCCGTTTTCGCATTGGGGCGACGTGAACTCGATGTCAAAGCTCTGCCAGACTGTGGGCGCTTTGCAGGCATTGACCAAAGGGGCCGCGATGCCGTAAATGCCGCCGCAGTCGCCTTCCTTGCTCTTAAGACCATAGCTTTCGAGCACTTGCACTTCGTAACGGCCCTGAAGGTAGACGCCGGAGTTGCCGCGACCCTGGCCGCCGGCTTTGGGCTCATAGGGGACGCGAAATTCGACATGCAGCTTGAATTTGCCGTCGAACTTCTCCTTGCTGATGATGCCGCCGCCGCCCACGACCTGGACCGCGCCGCCCTCCACCAGCTTCCAATGGGCCGGTTTCTTGCCGTCCTTGTGAGTCCAGTTGTCGAGTGTTTTGCCGTCAAAAAGCACCACGGCGCCGGCGGGCGGCGGCACGGAGGTGATGTCCTTGCCGTCTTCCGGCTTGAGCAGTTTCAGGTCCGCGATGGAGCCGTAGAAATCCTGCGCGTGCACTTGGCACGCGAATAGTACGAGACTAAGTGCAAGAGCGTGGCGCATGGGGTACTCCTGTTGAAATCTTCAGAATCCGGGGGCTTACGCCCCTCGGCTCGCCAAGGTTATTTCTTCGCTGGCCGGCAGCCGTCCGAGTCCACGTGCCGGTTGTAATCTGGGGCCACGCTGCTGGGCACGCTCTTGATGCCGCCGAATGCCAACAAGCCGCCGACGATCATGCTTGCCACAGCGCCTGGAACCTGGCCGCGCTTGATCACGTCGGTCAGCAAGAGTCCCACCACACAGAGTTGGATCAACAGGCTCTGCATGGGTGCGGAACCGAGCGACGCGATGCCGAGCGGACATTCGAGAAAACCGGTCGATTCGAGGTAATAGTGATAGGCAGCCACGGCGATGCCGCCGAACGCCAACGGCAGCGCCAGGAGCCCGACCAACCCGGTGCGAAAGCCGCCCGCGAACAAGCCGATGACCAATACGCCGACCGTCGCCATCACGAAGGTGCGTTGATAGAAACACAGCGGACAGGCTTTGAGTTCCATGCCGATGCTGAGGTACAGCGAGCCGGCCAGGGCGATCAAGGCGGCAGCCAGAGCGCCGCACAGCCACAAGGTAGACGGCGGTCCATACGAAATCGACGGCGTTTGTTGGGCTTCGGGAACGTCCATGGAAAAAGTCCTTTAGCAGTCAGCAGCCGGATGCTCCGCCTACATCTACCCGATCTATGCCAAAATGCAAGGAAAACCAAGAAAGTCCCAAGCGGCTGTCTTTGAACGCATTCCGGCGCCGCACCGGACTGTGCCTGCGATTGTCGCTGCGCATAAGATGATCCATGTCGATGAATTCCATCTCCATTGAACAGGTGCGTTTTCTGCGCTGGGACAACGGCCCGGCCGCGCTGGAGGCGCGCTCGCCGGGCTTCGAAGACGCTTGGCGTCCGCTGGCCGAGCGTTTGGTCGTCGGCTTCGGCGTTCGTCCCCCGGGTCTGGCGTGCCCGCAGGCGCTGTTCGCTCAGCCTTTCGGCGACGACCGTGTTGCCCTGGTCCAAGTGAGCGACCGGCCAAGCGGACAGGTTGACCACCTGCCCAAAGGATTGGCCTTCCACTTGTGCGTTCTAACGCGGAACGATTACGAAGAATTCTTCGGCGATCCGTTCGCGTTGGCGCGGCTACTCTTGTCCGAGCCGCGCCCGTCAGGCAGCGGATTGCCGACATTGACGCTGCCGCGCGCGCCGCTGCCGCCGCGCACCGTGGCCCAAGTGCAACACGTGTTGAAGCGCGTGAAAGCCTTCGCGCTGGCGGAAGACCAGAACCCTGAAGATCCCGCGTTCGAGCGCACGGTCGAAAACAGCGAAAGCCCGGCGCTTTTGGGCGGCGTGCAGGCGCTGGTGGACGGCGGCCGGCTTGTCTTCGAGCGGCCGGGCCCTGACCCCGAGCTGATCGAGGGACTGTGGACGCTCTTGCCTTACCGCACTCGTGCCAAGCTGTGGCCGGCAACCTTCGCATTTACCAATGCGCTTGGGTTCGACGCGTTGGTCGTGCCGCGCCTCTACGCCGCCGACTTTGAAGGATACACGTCGGAGGAACAGGCGGCGGAATACCCGCCCGGGCGCTATGAGATGTCCTTGCAGATCGCGGCCGAGCAAGGCGACCAGCGCCAACTCGATGCGCTGCTCAATCGCCGCACCGTGCAGGACACGTTTCGGCTGGGCTGGGCGCTGTTGATCGTGGTGATGCTGCTGGCGCTGACGCCGCGGCTATTGGAGTGGTTCACTCCGGCGCCGGCGCTCACCTTGCACCACTACAAAGCAGCCGCCGCCGCCGGCATGGTCGCCGCCGGCGATCCCTGGACCGCCGTGGGCCTCAAAATGCACGGGGACAACTTGGGATTCAAACAGTGACATGGCACGCGAAAGGAACTCGCATTCTTTGTTCTTCTTTGTGTTTTTCTCTGTGCCTCTGTGTCTCTGTGGTGAATGATCCGGGCCTTGCGCCATGGATAATCTGGACCTGGTTTTGGCAATGACCGGCGCCAGTGGCGCACCCTATGGCGTGCGCTTGCTGGAAGTGCTGCTGCGCGCGGGCCGTACCGTCCATCTCGTGCTCAGTCCGGCGGCCGTCGAGGTAATCTCGTTGGAAATGGACCGGCGCGTGCGTCTGGACCATTTTCAATTGAGCGACTTGCTGGGCGAACCTTCATCCGTGTTCGATCCGTGTTCATCCGTGGCGCCGGGTAAGGCCGTTTACCATGACTATCGCAACTTCATGGCCGGCATTGCCAGCGGCTCGTTCCTGACCGGCGGCATGGTGATTTGCCCGTGCAGCATGGGGACCGCGGCCGCGGTGGCCCACGGCATCTCAGAAAACTTGATTCACCGCGCCGCCGACGTGCACCTCAAAGAGCGGCGCAAGCTGATCCTGGTGCCGCGCGAAACGCCGCTCAGCCTCGTGCATTTGCGCAATCTGACGCTGTGCACCGAAGCGGGCGCTACGATTCTGCCGGCCACGCCTGCCTTTTACACCAAACCCAAAACGCTCGACGATGCAATCGATTTCGTCGTCGGTCGGATTTGTGACCAGCTTGGCGTGGAGCATGCCTTGTCACAGCGCTGGGGGAAATAGCCGGCCGCGCGTCGCAACCATGGACCAAGGCACAAGAATTGACCAAGCAATGACCGCGCGGGGAGAATTATTTCCTTGCAATGGCCACGGCGTGAATCGTTGCAGAGAAGTGCATTCTCCTCGGGCTGCCCGTCGCCCTTACTAGCGCGCCCGACTGTGTTCTAAGAATTCGATATTGAGCTGTTCGAGCAATTGGTGGAAAATAGGTGCGGGGAAGCGTCCTTTCGAAGCTCGTGCACTCATGTCCCGTCCCGGCGTTCGCGGTTGTCTTGGCTGGCTGTGCTTCCTTGCCCTTCTCGGCGCCCTCAGTGTACTGCTGTGGAGCTGGTTGCCGCCCGAGCCGCGTTGGCTCATCGACAGCGATGGTTTTCCACTTGCCTTGGTCGAATACCATCGCCGTCCCGTAGTGGTGCTGCAAGCCGGACGGCAACTCAGCGGGAAAAACTTCGAGCACTTCGGCCCTGTTAGACTCTGGGACCTAGATCTCGGCAGAGAGATTCCATCCTTCTTCAACAACGCGACGGTCCATGCGGTGTGGAATCCAAACAAAGACGGGCGCTTTCTGTTTTGTGAATTGGACGGCGGCAACGTCGGGCTCGTCGATTTTCAGCATGAGCGCGAAGTTCGCCTTGAACTAAACACAAGGGGCTTGCAGGTCCAGCGTTTGTCCGCCGATGGCCGGTATCTCGCCGTGCAAGACAAAGGCAATCTTCAGCTCTTTGAGACGGCCACTGGACGAAGAATCGAAGAGTTCGCCGGCATGGTCCATGGATGTGACTTCGATCCGTCCAGCCGGTTTCTTCGTGTCGCGTTACAAAAAGAAACACCCTTTTCCATCGACATTTGGCGCCTTGAAGGGAGAAAAGTCGTCAAGACATTTCACGGCCTTGCCGACGATGTCGTATTTTCGCCCGACGGCAATCGACTGTGCGCCGCCCACGTCGGCAAGGACGGATTCGCCGCTTGGACGGTCTGGGACACCGCCACATGGGAGCCCGTCCTGGCGCTGGGTTGCCATCCACTCAATCACGGCGTGCGTTTTTCGCCGGATGGCAAGGTTGTCGTCGGCTGGTTTGAGGATGAGCGGGGCGTCTCGTGGCTGGATTTTTGGGATTCCGCAACGGGGAGAAAACTCGGCATGGCGTCCACGGCGTCCAACGTCGAGCTGGTCGCCTTCTCACCGGATTCGCGCGAGGTCGTGACTCTGGCGACGACTTTGCGCGATCGTCAGGAGACCATTCTGGCGTGCTTCAACTATCAGACGGGCGAACAACTTTGGGAGCGCAAGAGCCGGTCGCACTGGCGGTCTTGGCATCCGATCCACACGACGTCGAATGTCGGTGTCTGGCCGGGCGTCGAACAAGTGGAATTAGTGGACCCACATACGGGCAAGACAATCCGAACAATCGCCATCCCAAATATGCGCTATCTGTGGTGGGTTTCTCCAAAGGGCGACTTACTGGTTGTCGGCAGGTCGATTCCCCCCGATCCGAATGAGGACCGCGACGGAATCTGGGAGAGTATCCGTAAGCTGCTCTTGCCGAAGCAGAACCGACGACAGACGGAACACTACCTGGCGCTATACGACGTGAAAAATGGGCGCGAACTCGCGCGCTTGGCAGACGATTCGAACCCTTCCCAATACTTGTTCAACGACGCAAAGCACCTTATCACGCGGGTGACTAGCGAATCGGCGCCGATAATCCGCGTCTGGGACATCCCGCCGCCCAAACCCTGGCGCTACATCGTCGGTGGCCCCGCGGCGCTTGGCTTTCTGATCTTGGCGTGGCGATATTGGCGCAGTCGTCGGAAAGCGCGGCGGCCAGCGGTGGCTAATCCGACGTAACGCAGTCGTTGAACGCTGGCCCGATTTCGGACGGATAGCGAAGACGGCGAGGCAAGATCTCGGGTGCGCATGTTCAAAGGGAGCGATAACCATGAATTCACGAATGCGGACCGTTTTTCTCACTTTGTGTGTCTCGATTGCACATTTGTCGACGGCATTCGGACAAGCCCAGCCCCAAGCATTTCCCGCCAAGGAAGAGAAAAAACAGATCGAAGAGATCGAGCGAAGGACTTGCCGGAAACCGCCAAGACGCCGGTACACTTGCCACTCTATCCAAAGGTAATGACGCTTTACACTGCGCTCCGTCTTGTGGTTTCGCAGGTTCCGACCAATGACGGCGATTATGTGATTGGTCCGAACGGCGTGACGATTACTACTTTCAAAGCTGGGGCCCATACCAAGGAGTACGACGTACACGATCTTGTGAGGGAGGCCAAGTTCATCCTGCCCAGCATTCGGCGCACGGCCGAGAGTACTTGGGCCGGCAATGATTGGTACGACCTGGAGGAAATCGGTCCGAATGACGGCGCGGCTTTGCTGGTGCGCTTGGTTCACAACGACTTGACACCGGACGTTGAAAGTCGGGTTCAGGTCCTTAATGGAACGGTGCTCAGAGTGTTCACAGGGGCCGCGGGCCACCGCGCAATCGCATCTCGTTTGGACGATTTGCGCCACTTGGCCGACGTCGCAGTCGTTATGAATGCGAGTTTGTACGAGGTCGATCAAGAGTTTTACGCCAAGGAAATAGCTCCACTTTTCAAGAAGACCAAAGACGGCAAGGAGCCCAGCTTAGTTTCAATAACGGAATCTCTGGTCGAGAAACTCAAGAAACGCAAGCTCGTGCAAAACGGGGACCAGATCAAAGTGAGCTCCGGTCAGAGGGCGGACTTTTTCTCCCATCAACAATCCTTTGCCTATATTCCGAATCCTGGCGATCCGGCCGAACAGCAGTGGCCAAAGCACCGGACGGGGCTGGAAGGGGTCGCGTTTCAGGTGGAGCCGACTATTTGCCCGGATAGGCGATCGCTGGTCTTAAAAATCGTGCAGCGAGTTTCCCAATTGGTAGGGATCAACAAAGCGAAAGTCTCGGACAGGGCGACCGGCAAGCAAGTTGAACTGGATTCCCCGAACCTGCGCAAGAGTTCGTTGTCTGGAACGATTGAAATTGACGACGGGCAGCCGGTTCTCATGGCTGTGGATTACCGCCCGCCGGACGCCAAGGACCGGCGCTGGGTGCTTGTGGCTCGGCCGACGCTTTACATTGAGGAGGAAGAACGGCAGATTCGAGAAGCGGCGAAGAATGCGGCGCCTGAGGCGGAAGCAAAGAAGGAAAACGAACCGAAGAAAAAAATCGAGCCACCGGCTGCCGATCCGCCCCCCAAACAGATTCCTCTCTCCAAAGATGCACATGAGATACTACAGGCGACTGTCAATGCGGTGCTGACCGACCCAGTACTAAAAAGATCTCGCGAATTCTACGGCACGCCTGGCGATACGAAATTCGCCTTGGTCCACGGAAGGGAATTCGCCTGGCCGAAATGGTTCAACCCGTCGGTTACGGGCTTCGAAGTCGATCGGAGTCTAAGTACGACGAAATGCACGGCGTTTAAGCCGCGACTTCTGGGAATCCGTTTGGACAAGTTTGACCTTACGCAGAAAAACGTAGGGCATTTTGACGCGCCGATTGAAGTGGTGATTTTCAATGCCGGCGGCTCGGCAAATGGCGCCGTTATTGGCGGAAATCGTCTGTATTACGCGCCGAAAAAGGAAGGGAAAAAGTGGGTAGTTGTTCTTGTCGGCGGAAATGATCCTTGAGGATCGACTCAGACGCAGTCGCCCCGCGAGACGAGCCCGAAGCGCTAGCAAGGGCGGGCCACGACATAAATCGTTGCAGAGTAATGCATTCTCCTCGGGCCACCAGTCGCCCTCGCTAGCGCGTCGGGCTAGTGTTGCGCCATCGCCGGCCAACCCTGTTTCTTGGCGTGGCTCGCGGCGTCGGCCATGCAGTCAAAGACAAGTCCCTCCGAGCACAGCAATCGGCGAATGGCCGACGACAGCGCCTTGTCCACGAGTTCGAAGTCGATCGCTGTCTCGAAGGTAGGCGAATCCCAAGCGCGCAAGAGCTCGCCGTGGTTCGAGTTCGTGAGGAAGAGGGCGGCGGGCCGGCCCGGTCCTTCCGGGTAGACGGCGCGGCGGACGCGCGCGGGATCGGGCCGTTTCTTGCGATAGCTTGGCATCAAGAGAATTGTATCTCATGAGTATTCGAGCCGGCGCTGCATTGGCGAGTGGAAACAGGTACTATTGTTCGGCACTAAGCGAGAGGTTTTGCGATGCACAAAGAAATCACTCAAGAAAGCAGACGCGAATTAGCCCAAGTGGTACCGCCAAGGGCAGTGGAACGATCGGGTGTTCATTTCTCCGAGTTGCCGGAAGCCAAAGCCGGGGAGCCATTGTGGCAGGAGTGGAACACTTACCGCCGAGAAGTCGGGAGCCTTTTGGCAAACGGTCACGAAGCACGCTTCGCGCTCTTGAAAGATGAAAAGATTCTGGGACTATTTGACACGTGGGAAGCGGCACGGAATCATGGGCTTCGGCGCTTTCTTCTTGAACCATTCTTGGTGCAACAAATCCGAGTTGAAGAACCCTATTCCCCGAATTCGCGGCGTCAACACCCCATGTCTCAGCTGACCTTTCCTGTCACGCCTGCCGGCCTTGAAGCGCCTGCGTCGATCGGCCTTGACGGCAAAACGCTCGCGGCGTTGAGCGCAGCAGAATGCTTGCCGAGCGCAGTTTCGCCTAAGCGATTCTTTGATAGTTCAAGAGCGGCCGTTCTCGATTAATGAACTGCTGGAGCCACAAATCGCGGACTTCCCCGCTCGTAGCCGGAAGCGGAGAATACTTAAGAATGCAATCCGCGTCAGTGCCGATGTCGAGCCAATCCGGCATTTTGGCACTTAAATGGAGCCTGAAGCGATTCTGCAGATTTTCCGTTTCGCCTGCAAAGAGCGGCCTGGTTGCATCGAAGATGGAATACACACCTTTTGTTTCCGGCAACTCGGCAGGATTCAAGACTCGAATCGGTCCGGCTGTTATCAAGTTCACGGCCAAGTCATCATCTGGAGACTTTGTCGGCCCTAGCCGGCGCGTCTTTCGCAGATTCAATGCCGCCCACCGAAGCTTCAGCGTAGGTTGATTCACGAGCCGTTTTGCGATCTTGTCGAACTCCATGGCTGTAATCGTGTCGCAGAGTATCTGATCCAAAGAAAGTCCCTTTTGGCGCTGCAAGATCCTGACAGCGATTTCCGCCGCGAAAGCATACTCGTCAAAATCCCTGAATTCAGTTCGCTTCGTGGATTTCGGTAGCGCGATCTTACTGCTTTTTCTGATGTCCAGTAGCGCGTGGTTGATCCGGTAGTCAGTGTCCTTCAGCCCCAAGCGGTGGCATTCCGCCAGAAAGCGAGCGTTACAATCTGGATCAACAACGACTCTATCAACAGAGTAGCCGTCGAACACCTTCGAGAACGCTTCGGCAATGCGCGCAAGGTCTAAATCGATCCGCTCACGAAGGGGAAGGGATAGTTTCGAAACTGCCAGTTGATTCACGCTAACCCCCTCCTTATGAGCTTCGATCTCAAGCGCTTTGTGCACGGACTTTGGCAAGCGGATTAAAACTCGGCCGCTCTTTTCGGGAGTCCCGCCTTTGTTGACTCCGAATTTTGTCATGAGCTTTTGACGCATCGCGCAGAGCGTCTTGTACTGCTCCGTGTCGTAAAAGAGTTGGCGTTCTGCATCATTGGGGAAACTCTTCGCAATTACGCCGTCCTTTTGGCCGAAAATCTCGGCCGAGAAGTCGGCCCAATTCTTCACGCTCCCGGCCAGCGACTTGGCTTGCTCGACTACCAGATCAGATTTTCGCGTGAATGACATGGCGTGCTCCCTTATTGCTTCGCTGCCTTTGGCGGCAATTGATCCTCATCATCTTCATCCAAATTCAACAGTCGAGCCTCAGCTTGGTAATTGATTACGACATACACGGCCTTCTGCTTCATTTCTCTTCCAATCGGCCGGGCAGTCTTTTCAAATAATGGAAGGTCCTTTTTCTTTACGGAGACTTCGATTCGATGCATTGGTTCCTTTTCAAGCACCTTGTCATCCGACAGCCACCTTCCAGGAACAATGCCCAATGGGGTGCTCCCGCCAAACTGGCGGTCTAGCATTTGGAGGAAGCTTTCCAGTTTCTCAGGTTCAATCTCTCGTCCTTCCGCGCCGGGGTATTTGCCTGGAATGTGAAGGATGCAGGGAACGCGGCGTTCCGCGCGTTTCGCCATTCGAAGACTCCTTCCGACGAGTTGCCTGCTCTCCGCATGTATATGATATCACCGGAGATATCACCTGTCAATCGCTCCAACTCGTTTTTTAGTAACACATTCCGCGCGTGAGCTTGATTCCGTACTCTCAAGTCGAGTTTGAAGGCGCGAAAGCAGATTCCCTAAGAATAGGAGACATGGAAAACGCCATTGCCGACTTCGTGTGCTGGCGACAATCGTTCGCAGGAAAAGGCCAGTCCTGGAGCTACACCACGTCGCGCGCTCGTGGCGGCATGGCTGGAGACGTAAACGCATGGTGGACAGCTATCGAGGGTCTTCCCCAAGTAATTGAGAGACTCAGACGAGTTCAGATTATTTGCCAGTCTGCGTTAGAGGCGATTCCAAGATTTGACCACGAGGAAGGCCTAATCTATTGCGACCCTCCCTATGTCCACGCCAGCCGGTGTCAGCAAAGCACCAACGTCTATCACGCGGAAATGAATGACGATGATCACCGCAAGCTTGCCGCGGTTTTGGTCAAGTGCAAAGCATCAGTCGTTTTGAGTGGCTACGATTCGCCGCTCTACGATGAACTGTATGGGAATTGGAAAAAGGTGACTCGCGGCATCGCGAATCATGCGGCTGGTGGAAGTCGAAAAGCTCGCGAGACCGAATGCCTTTGGATCAAACACGTAAAGGGCAACAAGAAGTCAGCCGTCCCAGAAAAAAACGCCAACGTTCTTCCGTTTAGCGCTGCGATATAGCGCCTCGGTCGTAAACATCCGATCACAACCGTCATGCAGCCGCCGTGCCCGGCGCCCGTTTTCCTCCACCAAGTTCCCGGAAGACCGATTCGTATTCCCGAGCCTGCGCCGCAAACGTGCACTGTTCGCGGACAAACCGGCGGCCCGCTTTGCCCATGCGACGGCGCGCGTCCTCGTCTGCGATTAGCGCGCCGATGCGCCGCGATAGGAATGTCGGATCGCGCGGTTCGACGAGAAAACCGGTTTGGCCGTCGTGCAAGATCTCCGGCGTGCCGCCGACCGCGGTGGCGACGACGGGAACGCGGGCCGCGAGCGCTTCCAACACCACGTTTGGTAAGCCTTCTGTGTAAGAGGATTGCACGAACACGTCGAAGTTCGGCAAAAGGGCGTCGAGGTCGTCGCGAAAGCCGGCGAGGACGAAGCGGCCCGCCAGGCCACGGTTTTCTATCCGCTGTTGCAATTCGTCGCGCAGCGGGCCGTCGCCGAAAAGTAAGAAGCCGGCCTCGGGATGATCGGCAAGGACCAATGCAGCGGCGTCGATGAGGTCTGCAAAGCCCTTCTCCGGGCTGAGCCTGCCCGCCGCGCCGATGAGCCGAGAGGGCGACAATGTAGCAGGCACACTCCGTGTGCCGTCCGCAGACAACGGCAATGTAGCAGGCACACTCCGTGTGCCGTCCGCAGACAACGGCAATGTAGCAGGCACAC
>JAKEHV010000517.1 GCA_022614915.1 Gemmataceae bacterium
CGGCAGCGAGATTGTCGGTGTCCCCGCCCGCCAATCATACGCATGGGAAGGGAAAACCTGAATCAAATTCCGGCCCACTGCGGAAAAAATCCTCGGACATGGTGCCGCTCATGGTCGCTCGATTGGAACGATGTGCGAATTACGCGTTCATTTTCTATCCAGATTCTTCTTCAAAAACTCCAGCATTTTCGGGCGCGAATCCGCAAGCGCTTCGGCGTTGGCAGCATCCGTGCCGCCCAGCTCGAAACGGCCGCCGCCGGGCAACGCGCTCGACAAGGGCGCATAGGCGGTCGGGATGCCGTGGCCCGCTTTGGCATACTTCAGATGCAGAATTGGGTGCGGGTGTTTATGCTCCTTCAGCCGCTCCATCACCTTGTCCGCCATCAGCGCCGAGGGCCACATCTGGTCGTCTCCTCCGGAAACCAACAGCACGCTGCCTTTGATCTTCTCAACGGGGATGAGCGCCTTGGACACGCTTTCCTCATCCTTCAGGCCAGCGACATACAAGTCGAGCAGCACGAGCGGTTTCTTGGCTGAGAGTTGGGCGAAGAAAGCCGGCCCGGGGCGCGTCTTGACGTAGGGCAGCGGTTTGCCCTCATACGTCCAGGACGGATCGGTGAAAGTGCCGCCGATGCCGGACCAGACGACGTGACTGGGAACATAAGCGACCACGGCTTTGATCTCCGGGAACGTCGCGCCGAGCACAAGGGCCAATTCGCCGCCTTTGGAGCCGCCGACCACGCCGAGTCTGTCGGCATCCACGCCGTCACGCGTCTTGAGGTAATCGATGCCTTTCTTCAAGTATTCGAGCGGAATGTTGACCAATTGTTTGGGTACGCCTTCGATGCCAAAATACGCGAGGGCGAAGGCGGTGTAGCCGCGCGAAGCGAGCATGGCCGCCTCCGGCTCTCGAATACCGCCTTCGGAGCCGGTCAGCACCAACAGCGCGGGCCGACGGCCTTTCACCGCTGGTTCGAACAGCTTGCCGACCAAGCCGTTTTCATGCACGTCGCTCACGCGCACGCCGGGCCTGGCCAGGTAGCGCTTGAGCTCTGCTTGCGCCACGACTTTGCCGTCGACTTCCAGCTCGAAGCGCGTCAGCCGCGGGTCGGTGACCTTGAGCGGCGGCGGTTGTTCCTTGGGCGGATCGCCGACCGGCTTCATCGACCAGATGAGGCCCATCGCATCGATTCCTGAGTAACTGCCTTCGCTCGGCGCTTGCTTCGATACATCGACCTTGCCGTCCGAGCCTGCGACAAACACCGCCTGGGCCTGCCACTTCTGGCCGCGCTGGTCCATCTGGGAGCGCAGCGTCACCTTTTGCTTGGGCGACAAACCCAGAAGCTCGATGCGCACGACGTCGTCCATTTGCGCCGTCGCCGGTTGGAGCACGATAGCCGGTTTGCGGGATTGACTCGCCGCCGTTTGATAAACCAACAACACGGCTGACAGTGCCATGGCGTACGGCATGCTGCCTCACATTCTTGGGTCAGGGACCTAGTGTCACATTGTTGTTTTGGCCGAGCAACATTGCAAGCGCTCAAAAAAAGTGGCCCCATCCGCCGTTCCCAGGCACTATGATCAAACGGAACTGCTCACCGGCGGAGCCTCATCATGTCGGCGGCGACTGCTCACCCGATCCTGCAACTTGTGCGGCGCATGGCCGACGATGAGCGTTTCAAGGACTTGTCCGACGCCGAAGTCCTGCAGCGGTTTCGCGACAAACAAGATCAGGCTGCTTTCCACGCACTCTTGCGCCGCCATGGTCCGATGGTGCTTGACGTTTGCCGCTCGATTGTGGGCAATGAGGCCGACGCCGAGGATGCCTTTCAAGCCACTTTTCTCGTCCTCGCCCACAAATCCCAGTCCATCAGGAAATCGGTGTCGCTGGCGAGCTGGTTGCACGGCGTCGCCTACCGCATTGCGCGTAAAGCCCAAGTGAACCGCGCCAAGCGACGGCTGCATGAAGCTCGTGGCGTGCGTGGCCGGCCGGAGGCCTGCCCCACGGCTGAGGCGGACGATTTTTCCTGGCGCGAGGCGTGCACCGTGCTGCACGAGGAGGTCAACGCCCTCTCCGAGCGTCACCGGTCGCCGTTGGTACTTTGCTACCTGCAAGGCAATACCCAGGATGAAGCGGCGGCGCTTCTCGGCATGTCGGAAAGCAATTTGAAGAAGCGCTTGGAGCGCGGCCGGGCGCTTTTGCGGGCCCGGCTGGTGCGGCGCGGGCTCGGCGCCTCGGCAGGACTGTTGGCTGCCGCATTGCCCGCATCGGCACTGGCAATCAACCTTCCGGAACCGCTGCTCTCGAAGACTGCTTCGGCAGCGTCGAGCGTTGTCGCCGGCAAATCAACCGCGGCGGTCATCCCGGCCTCCGTCGCTTTCCTCTTGAAAGGAGCGCTGCGAGCCATGTTTTTCTCACAGATGAAATCCGCTGCGGCGCTGGTGCTCCTGGGGCTGGGCCTGTGCGCGGGCGTCATGGGATTGCTGACGCGTGCGTCCTCTTTGCTTTCGGCGCAAGCGGCACAAAACAAGTCCTCGACGCTTGGCGACGATGTCAAGGCGCAAGCGCTTAGCGTCAAGGAGTATGTCGCCAGGGCCGAGCGCAGCCTTGCCGAAATCGAAGATCTTGACACTCAAGTGACTTTGCTCATACGGTTGGCGAAGATCCAGGCGCGTCGGGGCGAGCGTGCGGCCGCCACGCAGGCGGTGGCCAAAGCCAAGCTCTTGTGCGAAAAGATCAAACCAGATCGCCGCGGCAACATGCTGGGTTGGATCGCCGAAGCACAAACCGAGATGGGCGACACCACCGGCGCCTTCGATACCGCAGAGTTCATCGCCCGCATCCCCGTTCCAGAGGCGGAAGACTTGAAGTATCGAACCTACTGGTTCATTGCCAGAGCCCAGGCGCAGCGGGGCGAATTCCAGGCCGCACTGATGAACGCGGACCAGACTAAGGGAAGCGGTCGCGAGTGGCTGCAAGACGGGTCGTGGCGCGACATCGCGATTGCACAATCTAAAGCCGGCAAAGACGACGACGCGCTGCGAACCGCGGCGCGCGTGCAAGCCGCCGTTACGCGCGCTGCAACCTGGGCCAATCTGGCCAAAGAGCTGCACTCCCGCAAACACACCGCCGCCAAGGAATGCCTGCGTCACGCGGGGCAGGCCCTGCAAGATCTTGCCGGCCACGAATACGAAAAAGTCGCCGAGTCTCACGTACTCGATGCCAGGGCCGCGCTCGGCGAAATCGAAGAAGCCTTGCGAATAGCCAAAGACAGTCAAAACGAACCCGCGCTCATGGGCATCGCTGTTGTCCAAGCGCAGGCCGGCAGCGTGGATAAGGCCTTGGAGACGGCACGCCTTGTCAAAGAAAGCACGCGCGATTTCGCCATCTGCCAAATCGCGAATTTCGCTTCATTCGAACAGGCGAAAAGGCTCGTTGAGGAATCGGCAAGTGATTGGGCGAAGGCAAGCGTGTGGATCACATCCGGCCAACGCAGCGCGGACAAGCGCGATCATAAAAAAGCCGGCCAAGCGTTCAAACAAGCGGCCGCGCTTTGTGCACAAATGACCGATCCGCCCGGCGTAGTAAACGCGCGGCTGGGGACCGTGCTGGAGCTGGCCGAAGCCATGGCCCGCGCCGGCCTGCTCGAAGACGCGGTGGCGTTTGCCGAAGCCCAGCGGGAGCCGGTACATCGAGCGGCCGCGCTGTTGGCCATGCTGGCGGGAAAGGGCAAGGAATAGGCAGCCGCATTTCCGCGCGGTTTCGCAGCAAATTGATCCTGGATGTACTTGATCTACTTGATTGCTCGGGTTCTGAAAAGGCTTCACGGTGGCAGCGATTGACTAGCCGGCACTTGCGTCTTGACCTTGACCGAGGTCACAATAGTGCTTGCTCGGGGAAGATTCTCCGCATACCATCCTGGACATGGCACACAGATCTGACGCCGCGAAAGTATCGATCAAGAAGAAAAAGACTCGCTCCGGCACTTCTTCCTCTGAAACGGTCGGGAGTGGTGCTGTGCTTACCAGGCGGTCCGAGGAGGGCAAGCCGATCCGCGTCGCAACATTGTCCCGCTCGTTAACCGATGACGTGTGGGTCCAACCGGTAGCCTCATTTCTCGCAGCGCTTGCGGCCGCCTCTCCATCTTGGGGCACGTGCGACTTGATCGTTGCTGCGGGGAGTTCAGCCAACCCCACACCGCGCGCAAGCGAGGTGCTTGAGGCGGGCGGTGGATGCCCAGTAATGTTTGAGTCGGAAGATGGAGAGGATCTTTCGTGGTTCCTCGCTCATGAAGATCGGTTGACGTTGCTTCGACCCCAACAACTTGTTCATACGTCGCAAGATTCGCAGCACTTTTCGCGGTTCGCTGAGGTGATTGCATCGGGAGCAGGCACAATATCGATTGCCGGCACGGACCTAAAGCTCGTTCTTTTCATTTGTGGTGAGAACAACGCTCTTGACGGGATGCGCAAGGCGAGCGTGTTGAAGGCGTCCGCTAATCCGGACGGACCCGAGCCCCTTTCGCGAGTCCTGAGCGGCAACTGGGTAATACTCAATCCGTCTCATTGGCCATACTTTCCGCAAATCAAGATCACGGGGTTTGCCAAAGTGGGAGTGGTTCATTCTGAGCGTGGCGATGCTGGACCAACCCTCAAGCGGCTCGTCGAGAATCCTGGCACATTTCGCGATGGCACTTCCTCGCCATTAGGCATCATTCATGTAAACAACTACTTGGACGACGAACCCAAGACCGAACCATTCTCGGACATCTCGTTCGGGAACTGCATACGTCGCGTTGAGGGACCCCTAGCAGGCACATCGCGTGGCATTGCTGCCTGGAGGTCATCTGTTTACGAGATTGAAGCCCATCGACAAACCGAGTAGGTGCACAGACGACGACGCCAAGGAACTGGTTCATGGAAGAACCTCGTCACGAGACCTCTAGGACCGGCTTGCCGAGCACTTCCATTTTCGGAGTGATGCCGAGGCCCGGGCCGGTGCTTGCCGCCATGCGCCCTTGGACGCGCTTTGGAGCGCCGTCGGCGATGCTGACGGTGACATAGCTGTTGAAATCGGTCGCGGTGAACTGGAATTCAGGGGGCGTGCTGTGAGCGAGGTGCGCGATGGCGGCCGTGACAATGTCGCCGCCCCAGCTGTCTTCGAGCGTCATGGCCAGGCCCAGGGCGACGCAAAGATCGCGGGCCTGCTTCGTCTTGGTCAAGCCGCCGAGCTTGCTGATCTTCAGATTGACGACGTCCATGGCGCGGTCGGCATGGCCGCGCAGGAGCATGTCGATCGAATCGATCACTTCGTCGAGGATGAACGCATGATCGCAGTGGCGGCGGATTGTGAGGCATTCCTCGTAGCTCAAGCAGGGTTGCTCGATATAGACATCCACGTCGCGCACCGCGCGGACGACACGCAGAGCATCGTGCATCCGCCAACCGGTATTGGCATCGGCGATGAGACGGTCGCCGGCCTGGAGCAGCGCGCACACAGCGCGAATGCGTTCGACGTCGGTATCCGGGTCGCCGCCGACTTTGAGCTGGAATCGGGTGTAGCCCTCGGCGCGGTATTGTGCGACGCGCTGCGCCATCGCCTCGGGCGATTCTTGCGAGATGGCCCGATACAGCCCGAAGTCCGCGCCGTACCGCCCGCCCAGGAGAACACACACCGGCTGGCCCGTGACCTTGCCGAGGATGTCCCAGCAGGCCATGTCGATTCCGGACTTGACGTAGGCGTGACCCTTGAGAGCGGCATCCATCCGGCGATTCATGTTCCCGAGTTGACAGGGGTCTGCGCCGACGAGATGCGGGCCGAGTTCGCCTATGCCGGCACGAACTCCGTTGGCGTAAGCAGGCAGGTAGAAGGGACCGAGCGGGCAAACCTCACCCCAACCGGTGACACCGGCGTCGGTTTCGATTTCGATCACGGTGCTGTCAAAGACCGATACCGATTTGCCTCCCGACCACTTGTAGCTGCCCTCGTGCAGCGGCAGTTCAACCCGGTAAGCACGAATGCGTTTGATCTTCATTCGAAGAATTCCCATATCGGATGCGGAGGCCCGACGTTTCTATTGCTCTAGTGAATGGATGCCGTCCCGTACCAGACCACGGCGGCAATCATGAAGCCAGTCCTCGTTGAAGTTCGGTGAATGTCGGGCTACAGTGAGCATTCTGGCCTGGCGTAATCCTACAGAACGATCAGTCGGCTTCCGGGAGGAAACATCATGAAGCTAAAGACGCTTGCGCCGTCGCTGCTCTTATCGGTATTTGGGACTGCATTGTTCGC
>JAKEHV010000518.1 GCA_022614915.1 Gemmataceae bacterium
CCAAACTGACCCACTACTCCACATTATCTTTCATGGTTGCGACATCCGAAACATGATATAATTCGGGTGTTTGTGGACGGAGGATCCATGCTCCTCATCGGTCGCGGCAAACAGCGCACCTGCCAGGGGGCAACCCGGCGGGAATTCATCCAGGTCGGCGCATCCAGCGTGCTGGGCCTCTCGCTGGCGGACTTGTTGCGCTTGCGCGCTAGCGGCACGTACGAAGCCGGCTCGGCCCGCAGTGTCATCTTCCTTTGGCTATGGGGCGGGCCTGCGCAACTCGACACCTGGGACCCCAAGCCCAACGCTTCCCTCGAATACCGCGGACCTTTCAACACCATCCCCACCCGCACCGCCGGCGTCCGCATCGGCGAATTGTTCCCGCAAATCGCTGAGATTCAGGATAAGTTCGCCATCCTTCGTTCGCTGCACACACAATCCAACGACCATGGCGTGGCCGGCACCATTGGCCTCACCGGCAGCATCGCGGGCAGCGTCAACCTGGGCGGCGGCATGTCGCCGGGCTTGGTCCGCCCGACCACCGGCGCGGTTGTGGCGCGGGCGCGCGGCTTCCGCGGCAACCTGCCCCCGTTCATCGTCATCGGCGGCAAGCTGCACCAGGGCAAAAAGGCCATCGTCGGCGAAGGCGGCGGGCCCTTGGGCGCCCTGTATGACCCCTTCCGGCTCGAATACGACGCGGAACTCGGCACACGCATTCCTGCTTTGCAACTACCGGCCAATCTTACGCCCGAACGGCTTGCCGATCGCCAAAGCCTTCTGCGATCCTTGGCCCAGGCGCAGCGCACCGCCGACCAGGCCACCAACCTTCGCTCGATCGATGATTACCGCGCTCAAGCGTTGGCTCTGTTGACATCCGCGGACGCCCTGCGCATGTTCGACGTAGCGCGCGAGCGGCCCGAAGTCGCCGACCGCTATGGCCGCACACGCTTCGGTCAATCGTGCCTTTTGGCCCGGCGTCTGGTCGAGCACGGCGTTCCCTTTGTTCAAGTCAATTGGAGCGATCACGTCGAGGCGGAAGAGGACTCGGGCGATGGCGGCTGGGACCATCACTACCGCAATTTCCAGATCATGCAGGATCGGCATGGCCCGTGGCTCGATCAGGCGTACACGGCCCTCATCACCGACTTGCACCAACGCGGCCTTCTGGCGACGACGCTGGTGGTGGCAGTCGGCGAATTCGGACGCTCGCCGCGGATCAACGACAAGGCCGGCCGCGAGCACTGGGAGCATTGCTATAGCGCGCTGTTGGCGGGCGGCGGCATTCGCGGCGGCCGCGTCATAGGCCAAAGCGACCGCAACGCCGAGCGGCCGATCGAGCGCGCCGTCACGCCGTCCGACCTGGCCGCATCCATACAGCACTTGGTGGGCATCAGCAGTGAACAGGCGGCGACCTTAAACGTGCGCGTAAGCGGGCGCGTGATCGAAGAATTGCTCTAATCTCAGACCTTTTTAATCACTTATGACGTGACTTCTTGCCCGATAAAGGGTTAAATTGAGGAAGAGCAGTCCCGCCGTCCGAGGTGACCTATGCGCCGCATCTTCGCCTTTTCCATCCTCGCTGTCAGCTTAGTGATCGTATATTCCGCTCCTTCTTTGGCCCAATTTGGCGGCAAGAAGGGCAAAGGTGGAGCGTTTGGCGGCGGGCAGTTTGGCGGCGGTGGACAATTTGGCGGCGGGCAATTCGGCGGCATGCAAATGCAAATACGGCCGGGCGGGGCGGGCGGCATGAGCGATCCCGGCGTCCTTTTCGACCAGCTGTCCAAAGGCCGCGGCTTCTTTCTGGTGAGCGATACCCGCACCTTACGCGAACCATTGACGCGCTATCTCCAAGAAAAAGGCATTTCGAACGGCCAGGTGACGCGCGATCAGTTTACTTCCTTCATGTCCTCCATGACCGCTGGCGGCGGGTTCAACATGATGCGCGGACCGCAAGGTGGAGCCGGCGGACCCATGATGGGCGGCCCAGGCTCGATTCCAGGCGGCAGTCCGTTTGGCGGCAAATCCATGATGGGCTTCGGCGGCCAGCAGATGAATCCTGTCGAATCCCTTACGCTCTGGGCCGACTCCGATTTCAAATTACGCGACCGTAACGGCGACGGCTTCCTCAATATGGACGAAATGTCCGATCAGCTGAAAGCCGACCTGGGCCGCTGGGACTTCAGTCGCGACAACCTGATCGACGCGGAAGAATACAAAGCCTTTTTCGTGACACGGTTTCAGGAAAGCCGCGGCCGCGATAACCAGTTCTCGCCCAATCCCATCGCCATCATTATCGAGGAAGAAATCGATTGGGACAAACGGCCCGACGTCTTGCGCGCCGGCAAGCTCGACCCCAAAGTGCTTCCCGACTGGTTTATGAAACTCGACACGGACAGGGATGGTCAGGTCGCGCTGTTTGAATGGCGCCGCGACGACAGGAGGATTGAAGATTTCGCTGAATGGGACCGCGACGATGACGGTTTAATCACGCCGGAAGAAGCTATCAGCAAACACCGGCAGACCATGGTTGCCCGCAACGGCGATTCGAGCGAAAGCCCGTCTATGTTCACGCGCTTCAGCGAAAACGGCGCCAACCCCTGGAACGGCAAAAAGAAGGGCGGCGACAAGGGCAAGAAGGGCGGCGACAAAGGCTTCACCTGGCCAGGATTCGGCCAACGGTCGAAGTAAGCACGCGTGCACCAAACCAAAACGCCGGCGCTTGACCGCCGGCGTTTCTTTTGTTCCAATCCCAAATCATCAATCCAAAATCAACACCCCTTCTATTCGCCGCGTTTCTTCCTCGCCAAATAGTCGGCGATCGTCTTGGCCGGGTTTTCGTTGAACGCGTCCCGGCAGCCGGAACAGCACACGTAATACGTTGTGCCCATAAAGCTCACCGCAATCGTGCCGAGCCCCCCGGTGACGACGCATTCATTCTTCTTCGCGGTCGCGCCGAAGCTTTCGCCTTCTTTCGTATAAGCGATTTGAAACTGCTTGTTGTAGAGCGTGCGGTCCGCGAGTTTGGTGGAAAAGGTGAGAATGAGGCGCACGCCGCCGCCGGCCGTGTTGATCTTGATCTGGTGTGTGTCTTTAGTCTCTGGATCAAGCCGTTCCAGCGTCAGCATGCCTTTTTTGAGCTCGCCCTCGAAGACTTGTTTGGCGTCTTGTTTGTCGATGAGCGTCAGCTGATACTTCTCCTTGGCCGGCACAAAGCGCATTTCGCCGTTCTTGAAATACTTGCTGTCTTTCAGCTCAACCGAAAACCAAGAATCCTTGCCCTTGAAGCGCCAGCTCCACGCGGCGTTCTCTTTCCATATCTCGCTCTTGTTCTTTTCCGAGGTGCCGTTGCCCTTCCAGCCGCCGATATACTCCTGGAGTGCTTGCAGTGCTTCCTTGGAGTTGGCGCCTTTGCCGGCTTCGCTCAAGGTCGGCAACAGCGGCAACGACAGAAAGACAAGGGCGAGCAGAATACGCTTCATGAAAAAACCTCGCGATGGAATCAACCGGCGCTGGGTCGCCTGTGTTATTCTTAAGAATTCCGGCCTACTCTAGGACGCCTCGATTCGCCTGTTTGGTTCCCGATCTGTTCATTACAATAGTCAAGGATAATCGACTGCTTTTAGGAATCGTCATGACACAAGCCAACTTACTGACCGAAGCACTAGCGCTGCCAGAGTCAGAGAGGATTCTACTCATCGAGCAGCTGTTGGAGTCACTGGGCTCGGATAGCGATGAGGTCGAAGACCAGGAATTCGCAGCCGAGCTTTTGCGACGCAGCAACGAGATCGATCAAGGCACGGCCGAACTCATCCCATGGTCTCAGCTCAAGCAAGAAAAGTGGTAATTGGCGAATTCCAATGGCCTCGCAAGTATCGTATCATCGCCTAGCCGCAAAGGAGTTTCGAAAGGCTCGTGCTTGGTATTCGCGGCGCAGTCGAGCCACGGCAGTCCGGTTCATTCTGGCCGTTGACAAAGCGATTCAACAAATCTCCGACGGACCAAACGATTGGCCCTTTTTCGATGCCATGCACCGCTGGGTGAAATTGAAGAAGTTTCCATACCTCTTGATTTACCGTGTACTTCCACCGGATAGCGTTGTGATCATCGCCGTAGCTCACGGTCGAAGAAAATCGGGCTATTGGCGCAAGCGGCAAAGTTAGGCGCTATTTGTGATCAAGCACATCCAACACTGCCAGCGACATCGCCAGCACGCCCGTCTTGATGGTTGGCTCCGGCACGGGGTAAAAGCCGTCCGAGTGCGTCGGCGGCAGAGGCTTGCCGCCCTTTTTGGATTCCTCAAATCGTTCCGGCGTCACGCAGCCGAGATGGAAGTAGAAGCCGGTCACCCCGGCGCGGACGAATTGGCTGAAATCCTCGCCGCCCATCGACATGGGGCGCTCGATGACCTTGTCGGCGCCGAGCGTCTTGCGAAAAAGCGCCACGGTTTTTTGCGTGAGTTCCGGTTCGTTGACGAGCGCCGGCGTGTACGATCCCGCATCGTGCTTGATGATCGGATCCGCCGCACGCGCCCCCTGGGCCGCGGCCTTCGCGATGCGCACAATCCCTTCGAGCACCTCTTTGCGTGTTTTGTCGTTGGTCGTGCGGATCGTCAGTTGCAGGTGCACTTCATCGGGAATGATGTTGTGCTTCGTGCCGCCTTGAATCGAACCCACGGTGACCACGGCGGCATCGGTGGGATCGCGCTCGCGACTTGTCAGCGTCTGCAAGTCAAGAATGATCCGGGCCGCAAGGACTACGGGGTCGATGGTGGTGTGCGGGGCCGCGCCGTGGCCGCCTTTGCCGCGCACGAGGATGTCCATGGAATCGACGTTGGCCTGCATCTGGCCGGAGCGGAAATTGACCGTGCCGTGCGGAAAGCGGCCGTCGCAGTGCAGCGCGAAGGCGAAGTGCGGCTTTGGGAAGCGGCGAAAGAGGCCGTCCTGCAGCATGAGCCGGGCGCCCGCGCCGGTTTCTTCGGCGGGTTGCCCGATGAAAAGCAGCGTGCCGCGCCACTGGTCCTTCATGCCGCACAAGAGCCGGGCCGTGCCGACGAGAGAGGTCATGTTGACATCATGGCCGCAGGCGTGCATGACGCCGACTTCGCGGCCTTGCTCGTTGCGGACGCGCGTTGTGCTGGCGTAGGCGAGGCCGGTGTTTTCGATGATGGGCAAGCCGTCCATGTCGGCGCGGATCATGACGACCGGCCCGTCGCCGTTTTGGATGAGGCCGACGACGCCGAAGCCGCCCACTTTTTCCGTCACTTCCAAGCCGGCAGCGCGCAGCTCTTGCGCCAATCGAGCCGCGGTCTTCTCTTCCTGCAAAGCCAGTTCGGGATGCGCGTGCAAGTGCTTGTAGAGTTTGTCAAGGCGCTCATAGTCCGAGTCAATCTTGTCTTTCAGCAAGTGGACTAGTTTGGGCGATGGGAATTCTTGTGCCGTTGCGGCGGACTGGTTCATGCCGGCGCAAACAGCAAGCACCATAAGAAGTAGAAAGCGCATCGGGGGAACTCCTGAAAACGCAGAAAACTGTTTCAGGAGTTATACGATACCGCGCTCCTTGACAGGGCTCACCGCTGTCTTGAAAAAAAGCCGCGCCACTCTCCGCGCTTCACTCTCCGCGCTCCACGCGCTTACGGCACGTTGGCGTTGGCGGGCAAGCGAATCTCCGTGCCGGCGGGGATCGGCAGTTCCGGACGGAGGTTGGGATTGAGCCGGTAGATTTCCGACCAGCGCCGCGCGTCGCCGAGGGTTTGCTGGGCGATCTCGATGATCATCTGTCCGTTGCCGCCGACGCGGTAGCGCTTGGTGACGTCGGTTGTGGGGACGACGGCGGGCTTGGGCATTAACACCGGCGGCACGGGCTCCGTGTTTATGGGAGGCACGGGCGGCTTCAAGCCGACGTTCCCGTCTGGCTGCTTGCCGACGGGCGGCAGGTTGTTGCCCGAAGGAACGCCCGGCAGGTCGCGGCCGATAAACTGCTGATAGCGGCTCTCCAGGAACTCAGCGGGGGGAATGAACAGAGCCTGGCCGGCGATGAGTCGCGGATTCTCGGTGCGAACGTTGTCCTTTGCCAACGGATGCTCGCGGTTAAACTGGTGCAGCGCTTTGGCATATTTGCCAGAGCGGAAAAATCGCTGGCTCAACGCCTCGAAAGAAGTGTCCCCCGGTTGACAAAAGTACGTGTCGATTCTGTAATCCTTTACGTCCGGGAGCTTGTGGCCGGGTTTCACGCCCAACGGTGGAAGCCCGCTCGGCAGGTTCTTGTTATCCGAACCCAACGGAGCCAAGGCAGGGTTAGTCAATTCCTTGTTCACGATGGGCGGCAACTTTGGATCAAGGGAATTGGGCGCAGGCGGTATCGCGACGGCTGGCGGCAAGTTGTCCTTGGGAGTCATTGCTCCGGGAACGTCGGACACTTTCGGCACCGGGCTGAACTCCGGCACCGGCGGCAACATCGGCGTCATGGGAGCGGGGATCATCGGCAACGGCGGCGCACCCTCGGGTGTTTTCGGCATCACTTCCTTCGGCGCCGACGGCGTGATCGTGACCATAGGCAGCGGCAGTTCATTGTCTTTCTTGGTCGTCATCGGCAAGTCGGGCAGCGGCGGCAATTCGATGCCGGCCGGATTGGGCAAGGGCGGCGGCGCGAGCGCTTCGGGCATCGGCTTGCCGGGAATGACGGCCTCCTTCGGGGCCACGGCATTGGCCAGCGCTTCCAGTTTTTTCTTGTGCTCG
>JAKEHV010000519.1 GCA_022614915.1 Gemmataceae bacterium
GCTGGTTATTCACGCCGACATGATGTCACATTGCGGCAGCAGGCGCAATACTGTACACAAGTATTCTCGAGGCGCAAATTACGTGCCGAACACGATTGGTACACGGACGCTGTTCCTTAGCCATTTGCCGCGGTAAGTTCCGCCAAAAGCGCTCGCGCCTCACGCAAGTCCGCCGTTGCAAAGCCCTCGCCAAACCAGGCCAGCGTCGCTTCCAAGAGGCCGCACGCCTCCTCCCTTTTCCCGGCACGTCTTTGCAAGCGCGCCAGGCTCATGGCCGCGCGCAACTCCAGCGATTTCGCTTGCTGCCGGCGCGCCATTTCCAAAGCGTGCTGGAAATCCTCGAAAGCGCGCTCGACAGCAGCGGAAGCGCCGAGCGCGATTTCACCTCGTAAGCGATACAGCTCCGGCTCCACCAGTGCCTCGCCGGTCTGACGGGTCAGGGCCAAGGCTTCCTCCAGTATCCGTTGCGCTTGCGGAAACTGCCCTTGCGCGCCCAGCACTTCGGCCAACAAGCCCAAATAGTACGTATGATAGGTCACGCTGTCGGTTCCCAGCCATTCGCGCAATCCCCGCCGCAACGTCTCCAGTCCTGTTTCGGCTTCGCCGCAAACCGCCAGCGCCCAACCTCTAAGAACGGTGCCGCCGGCCAGCCAGAAGGAAAACCCATGCTCGATCGCGATCGCGCACAATGCTTCCGCCTGAACGCGGGCGCGCGGGCCGTCGCGGCGAAGTTGGTGCAGCATCGCCGCGAAATACCAGGCAACGGCCTGGCTGCTTGGCGACAACGCGCGGCTCATGCGGATGGCTTCTTCGCTTTGTTGTTCGGCCTGGTCGGGATAGCCCAACAGCCACAGCGCCACCGCGCCAAATGCCTTGCAAATGACGCCGGGATCCTGGCCAAACTGAAACGAATGCGTCCGGTGCCGCCTGGGATCGTAGAGAGCAGTCGCCTGTTCGACGTGCCGCAGCGCGGCAGCTGGTACACCGCGACACAATGCGGTCACACCCAACGCCTGGTGCGCCTGCAAAGCCAGGTCCGGCTCGCTCTGTTGCCAGGCAAGCGTTAGGAGTTTTTCGGCCATTTCCTGCGCCCGCGGTAACTCCGAACGGACTTTGGAAAACAACCACAGTCCCCAAAGTACAGGGAACTGCGGCATTGTCCCCGCCTGCTGGCACAAGTCGTGCGCCCGCGTGTAGGCCTGCTTCGCCTCCGGCGCTGCGAATCCTTGGATCACCTGTAGCTGCAGACCAAGCATGGTTTGCAGAGTCAGCTCCAAGGCGTTCCGTTCAGGGGAAGCCGGCATGGATTCGAGAAGCCGCAGACCGCGCCGGGCGAGAACGATGGCCTCGCGATGGGCGAAGACGCGGGCCGCGTTCTGGGCCGCGAGCCAGAATTGCCGCGCCGCTTGTTCGAAATCACGGCCCACTTCGTACAGGCAGCCTAATTCAGCGGCCGCATCGGCATTGTCCGCGCCGTGATGGTGTTGCAAGGTACGCGCCAATCCCAAGCTTAGGGCAGACCGACGCGCCGGCGGCAGATTCACATAAAGTGCTTGTTGATAGAGAATGTGCACAAAAGCATAGCGCAAAGTCAGCCTGCGATCGGGAAACTCATGCTCGCGCACCGGCCGGACCAAGCCGTGCACGCGGTCCAGCTTCTGCAAGAGTTCCTCGATGTCCGCCTGATCGCCATTGAGCGCGCCCGCGACTGTCGCCGAGTCGAACTCCGGTCCCTGCACGCTCGCCGCCGCCAGCAAACGGCGCTCGGCCTCGCTCAAACGCTCGAGCTTGCGCTGGATCATGCTGCGCACGGATTCGGGAAACTCTTGGCGCAAATCCGGTAGCTCGCGCGCCAACGCCCAGCGCCCGTTCAGTTCGGCGATAACCCCGCGCTCGCGCAAATAGCGCAACAGGTCCACCATGAACAGCGGGCTGCCCTCGGTCCGGGCATAGACGAGGTCGCCGAATTCGGGCGCAAAGGCATGGTTCGGAAAGGCCAGCGCCAAATAGCGATCGATGTCCGGCCGTTGCAAAAATCCAAGCTGCAGTTCCGTGCATGTCCCTTTGGCCCGCAATTCCTGCGCGACACCGTGGAAGGGATGCGGGCCCAGGAGCAACTCGGTTGGCCGATAGGTTACGATGACCAGAACGCGCAATCCCCGGCAATGTCTGCCCAGGTGAGCCAATAGATCCACGGTGGAGACATCCGCCCAATGCATGTCGTCGAGAAAGAGCACGATCGGCTCCAAGCGCGACGCTTCTTGCAGGAGGGTGCGAAACTCGCGCATCATGGCGTTCTGCGACAAGGCGCGCGGCGATTGTGCAACCGCCGCCTCACGCTCCTCTGGGCTGAGGTGCGCTGTCGCCCCGCGTGCTTGAAGCTGCGCGCGCCAACTTGGAGCCACCACTTGCATGAGGCGCGTGATGGAACCTTTGGCTGGCCCGTAACTAAGGTCCTCCAAGGCGTCGACCACCGGAAGGTAAGCTTCTGTATCGCCCAGGCGTTCGGAGCAGTGCCCCCGTGCGATAAGGCACGGTCGATTCTTAAGTTCCGCCAAGAAATCTTCGACGAGCGTGGTCTTGCCAATTCCTGGTTCCCCCGCAAGGCAGAAGAGAGTGCCGTCGCCCGCTTCCGCACGCTCGAAAGCGCGCCGCAGCGCCGCCAGTTCCAAATCGCGATGCACGATGGCGCGGGGCGCCGCCGAAGAAACCGCGCGCGGCGTTGCGTCGGCGATTGCTTCGAGCGTCGCCTCGACTTCCAAAGCCGTCGGTCTAAGGCGCGCGTCTTTGTGCAGCATCGCCAGGATCAGGCCTTCGAGCGAGCCCGGAATTTCGAGATTCCAGCGTGAAGGCGGCACCGGCTGGTGGTTGGCGATCGCGTAGAGAATGCCCAAGTGCGACTCCCCTTCAAACGGGTGACGCCAGGCAGTCAGCTCATAAAGAACAATGCCCAAAGAAAAAATGTCCGAAGCGGCCTCCACTGCGCTGCCGTGAGCTTGCTCGGGCGACATGTAGGCCACCGTCCCCAAAATCGCTCCCGGGTCGGTGTCTTCTTCGCGGCCGTCGCCGCGCGTGGCGTGTGCCTCGGTGCTCGCCGCCGGTTGCAGAAGTTGCGGCAATCTCCGCGCCAGGCCGAAATCCAGCACTTTGACGTAGCCGTCCGCGCGCACCATGATGTTTTCCGGCTTGATGTCGCGATGGACGACGCCGGCCGCGTGCGCCGCCGCCAATGCCCGCGCCGCTTGGGCGATGAGTCGCGCCGCTTCCTGCAAAGACAATCCGCGCGCCGACGAGTTGCGCAGCGTGATCCCTTCGATAAACTCCATGACAATGAAAGGACATCCTTGGTGCTCGCCCAAGGCATGGATGGTGCAGATATGCGGATGGTTCAAGCCGGATGCGGTGCGTGCTTCGCGCAGAAACCGCTGCAGCCGATCGGGATCGCGCGTAAAGCCCGCCGGTAGAATCTTGAGGGCGACGTTTCGTCCCAAACTCGGTTCGCGCGCCTTGTAGACAATGCCCATGCCGCCGCGGCCGATTTCTTCGAGGATTTCAAATCCCGGCAGCGCCGGCCGATCGCGCATCCGGCCGGCGGCTAATGGGAGAGCCAGTCCTCCCGGCGAAGTGGGTGTTTCATCTTGCTCCTGGACATGCTGTCTCAGGGCGGCAAGTTCCGGCAAGAACTGAGGAAATCGGCGCAGGTACTCATTCCAATCGACGTGGCGCTCGTGCCGTTTTCTCAGCTCCCATTCCGCGGCGATGAGATCCAACATCGCCCGACGCTGCTCGTTCAACTCCGGATGAGCCTTGAAGTAGCTTTCCAGACGGATGGCTTCACCCGACCTGAGCCGAAATTCCAAGTCCACATGAAGCAGCTCCACCAGCAACGCTTGGCGCGCGGGACCTTCGATGCGCAGAAAATCCACGATGGCCGGCGCAAGGCCCGACTGCCAGGCGACTTCAAATTCCTTGATCAACGCCTCGCAGCGCGACCACGAAGGGCTGGCCAGCAACTGCGCGTGCTCCGGATCGTCGTATCTAGTCCATTGCATGCGCGACAAGACCTTTGGCTCGCAGATGGAATTTTCGATGCGCTCTTACGAAATGGACGAATCTCGCAAGCGCTCCAGTTGCAACCGCACCCGCTCACGAATCCGCCGCACCGACCTTTCCGCCCTGCCCACCAGCTCGCTGATCTCCAGCGTCGAATGGCCTTGCAAGCTAAGCTCCACGATCGGCCGTTCATCGGCATCCAGCCCGGTAAGCAGCCGCTCAACGGTTTCCGCCAGCACCGCGGCCTGGTCCGGCGTCGGCTCGCGGCCGACTGCTTCGTGCCAGGCGGTCACGTCGTTGGTATGGGTGGGCGGCGGCGCTTCCCGCGCGAGATCGCGCGACTGCGTGCGGAAATAGCGGACGCGCTCGGCGCACTTGCGCAATGTTATGAGCGTCAGCAAGCCCCAAAGGCCGTCCCAGCCCTCCGCGGCCAAGGCGCCTTCGCCATAACGCAGAAAAAAACTTTTGTAGGCCGACTGCACCACGTCTTCGGGATCAATCTTGTGACGCAAACGCCCGTCTAAATGGCTGCGCGCCAAGCCAATCAGCCGTCGCGTGAAGCGCTCGAAGCCCGCTCGACTTGCGTCCCCGGCCGCGTTTCCCGCATGGATGTCATCCAGTGCCATGAACGGCCCTCATCGGCAACTGCAAGATTCTTGGCCGAATCCCATTCCGGAAGAGATGCACCTATTATATCCGCCCCTCCGCCCCTCGCTAGCGCGTTGGGCGAGTGTCCCTCGCTTGCGCGTCGGGCTAGTGTCAGGGGCTGTGCAGGAACCGCTAACTTACCACACCTTGGAGAAAGATGATGTTGCAGAAGATCTGGAAGCACGCACGGCGTTGGTTTTCCCCCAAAAGGCGCACCCTGCGCAATAAGCCGTCGCGTTGTGTGCCTTTGTTCGATGCCTTGCCGGACCGAATTGCCCCAGCAGTTACGGCGTCATTCAGCCCCCAAGCGGGGCTGCTCACGGTTTTCGGCGACGCGCTGAACAACAACATTACCATTAGTCGTAACCTGGCCGGCACGATTCTGGTCAACGGCGGCGCGGTCGCGGTCCTTGGCGGTACGCCTTCAGTGGCCAACACAGCGCTCATTCAAGTGTTCGGCCAGAGCGGCAACGACACCATCACGCTCGACCAGGCCAACGGCGCCTTGCCGCGCGCGAATCTCTTCGGCGGCGCCGGCAACGACACGCTCATCGGCGGCGCCGGCGGCGACATGCTCTTCGGCCAGTCCGGCAATGACACCCTCCTGGGCCAGGGGGGGTTCGATTTCCTTTTCGGCGGCGCCGGCAACGACTCGCTGACCGGCGGCGACGACGACGACCAGGTCTTCGGCGAAAGCGGCAACGATCGAATGATCTGGAATCCAGGCGATGACACTGACCTCAACGAAGGCGGCGCTGGCAACGACACGGTGGAAGTCAACGGCGGCAACGGCGCCGAGGAATTTACCGTAACCGCAAACGGCGCCCGCGTCCGCTTCGACCGCCTCGATCCCGCTCCGTTCGCGATCGACATCGGCACCAGTGAAAACGTCGTCGTAAACATGAACGGCGGCGACGACAGGTTCTCGGCCACCGGCAATCTGGCCGCACTCATCAAGATCACCGTGGATGGCGGCGCGGGCAATGACACTATCTTCGGCAGCAACGGCATCGACCAGCTGTTGGGCGGCGACGGCAACGACTTCATCGATGGCCAACAAGGCAACGACGTGGCCTTCATGGGCGCCGGCGACGACGTCTTCCAGTGGGATCCGGGCGACGGCAGCGACACCGTTGAGGGCGGGGACGGCGTCGACACGATGCTGTTCAACGGCTCGAACGGCGCCGAGGAGTTCGAGGCGTCGGCCAACGGCGAGCGCGTGCTGTTCACCCGCAACCTCGGCACCATCGTCATGGACCTCAACGACGTCGAGGTGATCGACCTCAACACTCTCGGCAACACCGACCAGACCACCGTCAACGACCTATCCGGCACCGACGTGGTTGAGATCAACATCAACCAGGCCGGGACGATCGGCGGGACCGCCGGCGACGGCGCGGCTGACATCGTCATCGTCAACGGCACCAACGGCGGCGACATCATCGACATCGTCGGCGTGGGGACCTCGGTCTCCGTGCTCGGGTTGTCGGCGCAGGTGAACATTAACAATTCTGAAGGCGCCAACGATTCGCTCGTCGTGAAGGCGCTGGGCGGCAACGACGGCGTGACGGCGACCACGCTGCCCGCCGACGTCATCAAGCTGACGATCGATGGCGGCGCCGGCGACGACTCGCTCCTGGGCTCGCAGGGCGACGACACGTTCTTCGGCGGCGCCGGCGACGACTTCATCTTCGGCGACGACGGCGACGACACTGCCTTCATGGGCGCCGGCGACGACACCTTCCAGTGGAACCCGGGTGACGACAACGACACGATCGAAGGCCAGGACGGCACCGACAAGATGCTGTTCAACGGCGCCGGCATCGCCGAGAAGATCGACATCCTGGCCAACGGCGGGCGCGTGCTATTCACCCGCGACATCGCCAACGTGACAATGGACCTCGACGACGTCGAGCTGATCGACTTCAACGCCCTGGGCGGCGCTGATACCATCACCGTCGGCGACCTGAGCGGCACCGACGTGACGGAGATCAACCTCAACCTCGAATCCAGCCCGGGCAGCGGCGTCGGCGACGGCGCGATTGACACCGTCACCGTCAGCGGCACCAACGGGATCGACGCCATCGCGGCGACCGGGTCAGGGGACGCGGTCACCGTCGCAGGGCTCCAGGCGAGCGTGAATATCGTTGGCAGCGAGGGGGCCAACGACAAGCTGACCATCAACGCCCTGGGCGGCGACGATGTCGTCAACGCGAGCGGGCTGGAGGCGGGCGTGATCGGCCTGACGATCAATGGCGGCCTCGGCGAAGACATCCTGATCGGCAGCGAGGGCGACGACCTGTTCAACGGCGGCGACGGCAACGACACGGCCCTAATGGGCGCGGGCGACGACACCTTCGTCTGGAACCCGGGCGACGACGACGACACCCTGGAAGGTCAGGATGGTTTCGACACCATGCTGTTCAACGGCGCCGTCGTCGCTGAGAAAATCGACATCTCCGCCAACGGCGGTCGGGTGCTCTTCACGCGCGACATCGCCACCGTGACCATGGACCTCAACGATGTCGAGAGCATCGACTTCACGGCCCGGGGCGGCGCTGACCGCATCACCGTCCACGACCTGTCGGGCACGGACGTGGTCGAGGTCAACCTCAATCTCGAAGCCACTCCGGGCAGCGGCGTCGGCGATGGCGCGGCCGATACGGTCACCGTCTTCGGCACCAACGGCGACGATATCGCTCTGGTGGTTGGCGACGCGAGCGGCACCTCCGTCCTCGCACTAGCGGCCCAGGTCAATATCATCGGCGCCGACGCCACCATCGATCGGCTGGCGCTCGACATGCTGGCCGGCGACGATGTGGTTGAGGCTTCCGGCCTGGCCGCGGGCGTCATCGGGCTCACGGCCGACGGCGGCGAAGGAAACGACGTCCTCGTCGGCAGCGAGGGCGACGACACCCTTAGCGGCGGCGACGGTGACGACGTGCTGGTCGGCGGGCTCGGCATCGACATCCTCGACGGCGGCGACGGGGATGACACCGAGATCCAGTAACAAGAAACCCAGTCGGGGCGCGGTGGGGCCTCCTATCCCACGGGAGGCCCCGCTTGCGCGCACGGACCGGATTTCGACGGACATTAAGACCTACTTTGACAGTTACCTACCAGAGGCGATATGATGATTGGGGGTAGCGTTGTGAGGGACAACATGTCCAGAAAAGAAAAGACGCTCAACAATGGCTCATCGACGAAGGAACTGGGGAAGGAACTCGTCCGGTTGCGAAAGCTTGTCGCAAAACAACGGCAACAGCAGGAAAAAGACCGGGAAACGATTGTCCGCCTGCAGAATGAACGCGACGAGTACCTCAAGGCGCTCTACGCTTGGTCACGATCCCAAGTAAGCCCTGAAAGGCTGCGGGAGTGGCAGAATTAGCAAAGCGAGCCGCCTCCCGCGGCGTCAAGGACGGCTATCTCAATTCGCTACGGTCCATCGATTATCGATTGAAAAACGAAGCAAGAGACTTCGGAGAACCCCTCAACAAGCTGGCCCAAGCAAAGTTGACGATCCGACACGGCATTCAATCGCCTACGGTCGTGTATTGGGCAGTCCACGATGAGAAGCCAGTCGTCTTTGTAAAGGACTTTCTTCTCCTTCCTGGAAGCATCGCGGACTAATCCGCATTCTCCAGGGAGTATCCAGGCGTGGGCGTCACCGGCATTGTTTGCGAGTTCCGCAACCCAGACTATTCGGGAATTCTCACCACCTCGCCGCCATTACGTGTGATCAAAGCGCGAAAGGTTTGCTCGTCAAGATTGCGCAGATAACGCACGGCACCGTCGGCGAAGGCGGCGTTGAAGCCGTCGCCATAGAGGCCGCCGATTTTGGGCAAGGGCCGCTTTGGATCGTAGGGCAGGTCGTCCGGCTTGGTCCAGATGACCGGCTCAGCCCCTTCGACGACGAGCAAGGTATTCGACGTGCCGTCCCTGATGTCGGCAAGGCGAATGCCGAGGCGCGGATTGCCCAATGACCGATCCTCAAAGACTGTTCCTGGCCCGACAAACACCTGGTAGTGTGTCAGGCCCGGCGCCTTCGTGGCAATTCCGGGGGCAGCATAGATTTTTGGCATCTTCTCGATCAGCTTTTTGTTGTGCGGATGGTCCCAGGGTAGATCGAGATCGAATTGGCGATAGAGCGCGTCTTCTTCGATGAACGGCAAAATGGCAACGCGCCAGCTGAGGAGCGGGCCGCCGTCTTTGCCCTTCACGGTGCGCAAGGCGTGCGGAGGCAATCCCTTGAAGACATCGTAGTGGCTGTGCATGGCCAACGCGATCTGCTTGAGGTTGAGCACGCTTTGCGCGCGACCGGCGGTTTCGCGCAAAATGGCGACGACTTCGGCAACGAGCCCACGCCACGATTCGGAGGTCAAATCCACGCTGAGTCGGCAATGCACTTCCGGTCCTTCGTGTTGCACTTTGGCCGCGGCGAGCAGTTGCTGCAATTTCGCCTCCGCGCCAAGAACTTTCTGGACCGGTTTGGCGCCTTGAGCATCCGCGATTTTGCGAACTTCTTCCACAGTGATTTCCAGTGTTGCTATCGCGGTTTTGAGCGACTGGGCAGCCAAGGCGGCTTGGCGCTCGCTTCTGCCGCGCAGCTCCAGGTGCAATTCGACCTTCTTGCCAAGATCCACAGTGGCGCTCGCGGCCGGCATTGTGAAAAGGGGATAGAACGGCACGAGCGTACGATTGGTTTCGTGCGTCAGCCGGGGCGATGCTTGCGCCCCGGCCGTAATCAAGTGTCCCTTGGCGCCTCTGTCCAGCGCGAAACTCAACGGCGCCGGCGCGCGCTTCACCAGATTTCTGTTGACCGGCATGGATACGAGATGGACATAGTCCCACAGCTGTATGGTTTCACCGACCATAAAGGAGCGGTCGCTCAGAAAGAGCACGTTGCCGTCTCCGAGGGGCGTTGGGAGAAAAGGAATACGGGCGCCGCCGGCGCGGTCCATCATCACCGCGCGAATCAAGTGCTTGCGATTGAGCGCTTTGTTCGCCGACACGATCATTAGCGGCGGCATTGCGACGCTCGACTGGTGCCGGTGCAGCAACAAATCGGCAAGAGGGTCTTGAATCGAGACAGGCATTTCCGGTTCGTTGGCGCCCTCGACATCCTCACGGAAGTGCGCGGGCTTCTTGCCATCGCTCTTGAATTCGAACTTGAGCTTTTCGGCGGGTCTGAAATCGAAACCCTTGGGCGGGAAGGGAGCAAAACCTTTTTTCATCTCAAACGGAGAGAGCGCCTCTTTTTCCACGCGCGGCACGACGTCGCGCATCATCTCTGGGGCGGCCGCTTGCGGCGGCTGCAAGAACACCAGCGTTACGCTTTCGATATCGGTCACGGCGAGACCGAACTTCTTTTCGGCGTCGGCCAGCGTCTTCGCTGCTTCCTTGTCCTCTTGGATTTGCATTAACAGTTGCTTTCCCAAATCGCTCTTGAGGAAATCGCCGACGCGAATGTGGAGGAACGCCAGCGCGTCCGCCGGGACATGCCGCAAGCCCTCCGGTAGCTTTTCAGCAGCGGGCTCATCGCCGGCGGGCGGCGGCGGTGTTTGTCCATCGGCGCTGCAGAATGACAAGGCGCACACAGAAACAGCAACACCAGCGGCTCGGACCCAAGGCGAGTTCATGGCGATGCTCCTGCGATGACAAATGGCGGAACGCCTAGATTATGTCCGGCTAGGATTGGCAACGCAAGAGACCGCAATAGAGGATTGCGAACGCCGGCGCGAAAGTGCTCAGCGATTAGTGAGTTGGTCTAAATGCCTAAAGACTTGCGGCCGCGCAAGCTACGGCACCGGCATGCACACTTGCTCCAGCAGTTTCTCGCAGCGCTCCTGAATGATGTCCGCAAGATTCGGCAGCGGCTGGCCCGGCGGCAGGCTTTCACCCAAAGCGCTCAGCCAGCGCGGTATTGCGTAGAGCATCGCGAAGTGATCGGCGCCGGACGGTTCCAGGCGGGCGTGACGGCCGCGTTTCTCGGCGTCTTGCCAGATCGTTTTGCTCTTGCCGCTCAAGGCCAGATCGTCGTCGGGCCGCAAGAGGATGAGGTGATCGATCATGGTCGGCGTGGCGTCGAGGGAGGAGAGCTTGATTTCGAGATCTTTGGGCTTGCCGGCGCCGCGGCCCAAGAACAGGCCGATGCCGACTTTCCACGGTTGGCCGTCGCGGCAGACCCAGTGGGCGATGGTGATGACGCCATACGTCGGGTGGCCGCCGAAGCTCCATTCGGGGACGACGTGCTGCAGCCGCCACGGCCCGACTTTGACGCCGTGCTCGTGACAGGTCTGCAAAAAGGCGCCCAGGCCGGACTGCAGCTCGCGCGTCGCGCCGGTAAGCGCGCCTTCCGGCGCCAGCGTTTCGCGGGCGGCGGCGAGGGCGTGTTCCCAGGCTTCCAGCACGCTGGACCCTGCCACTGGCCGCACTATTTCCTTGACTTGCACCGCATCCAGATTGCTCCCCGCGCTCGGCGTTTCCACCACGACGAACGACTTTACTGCCGGCGCGAATGCGTTCCTTGGCTGCGCTTCGGTTTCCTCATACGCAGTCTTCTGGACTTCGCCGTACACCAGATGATCGAATAAGTGCCGGCATTGCTGCAGCATGTCGCGCAGCGTCGGCTCGGTCCGAGCGATTCGCTCGATCTGCTCTTCCGTAAACGGAAACAACGGGGCGAACATGCCTGAGGGACACACGCTGGCGAGGCGCGCTTCCACCACGCGGCGAAATAACTCCGGCGGCGGCGCTTCGAGTTTCAGCGTCTTGATTGTGCCGTGCCCCGGTACATGCACAGGATTGTTAAGGCGGTCCTGGATATAGCCGTCCAGCGAAGGGACGAACCGGTTCCACAGACCGCGCTCAGCGAAAACAAGGAAACAGACGCCGTCGATCTGGTGCATCGTTTGAACGATGCCGGCAAAAAAGGCCTCGGCGGTGCGGCGGCCGTCGTCGCTGCGGCGGGCGAGCAATAAGTCTTCGAGCTGATCGAAGGCCACGACGACAGGGATCTTCATGCTCTGGAAAACACCCATGAGCACTTTGCACAATGAGAGCACCAGGTCCTGGCGGCTCGGCTTCACTTTGAAGTCCAATTCCGCGAAGCCGTAAGTGAGGAAGTTGGCCAGGTCGCTTTCATCGCCCAAGAGTGCCGCCCGGGCAAACCCTTGATAGATATGCCGGCGCAGCAAGCCGGCGGCGTCGTGCGGCTCGCTCCGGTCCACGCAATTGCAAAGTAATTGGCAAGCGCGTTCCGGGTCGAGAGCGCACTCCACGCACAGACGGCGCAGCGGCGTGGCCTGCGTCGCGGACTGCGAGCGGCGCAAATGGTCGAGCAGCCATTGCGTGCGTTCCTGCGCTTGCGCGCTGCCCAAGCCGAGGAAACGTCCGATGCGACCCAGTCCCGGCGCGGGGAAGAGCGCCATCTGCTCATCCCGGCCGGCGCCGGTCAAAGCGCGTTGCAGCAAGGAACGGGTAAGTTGTTCGCTGAGGTATTCGAGCGGACGGCGGCCTTTTTGCTTGCCGCCGCCCAAGAGCGTGTCGATCAACTGGAAGAGAAGGTATTCCAGGAAGTCGGTGTCTTTCTGGTATGTGCCCGGCGTGACCAGCAATTGCCAGCCCTCTTCGACTGCATTCGCTCCCTTGGAAAGTGGAGGAGAGGTGGGACCAGCGTGTTTGATCGAATGCAACAAGTGTGTCTTGCCCGCGCCTTTGTTACCCAGGATCGGCACCATCTCGGAATGCATGCCCGGCTCGGCCCGGTACAGGTCGACGACACCCAAGAGCTGGCCGCGCTCCTTGGCAAAAAGCTCCGCTACATGAAAACGGGCACAAACGTCATCGTCGGGATTGCGGGCGAAGAAGTTGCGGAAAGGATTGCCCGCGATGCGCAAACTTTCGAGCGCGGCGTCGTTGTGCAACGGAGCTGAGGCGGCGACGGTCATGAATGGGTCCTTTCATTCACTAACCACAGAGACACTAGCCCGACGCGCGAGCGAGGGACTAACCACAGAGACACAGAGGCACAGAGAAGACCACAAAGAGAGTTTGAAAGAAAAGGGAAAACAAGCGCCTGCCGAGTGGTCTGTTTTTCTCAGTTTTCTCTATCCTTTTGCTTTCTCTGTGCCTCTGTGTCTCTGTGGTTCAATTCTTCTCGGAGCGCAGACTGGCGTAGTACGCCACCTCATGGCCTACGAGCAACGCCAGCGCGGGTTCGGGCAGCTCGTACAGAGGTCCGGTCCAAGGATGGAGGTAAAGCTGGCGCTCCTCGTGCAGTCGGCGCAGGGCGTCGTGGAAGCGCCCAATCGAGAGCTCCGCGCCGCTGGGCCGCGCCGTTCGAAATAGCTCCGGCAACGGGCAATCTTCGAGCATGCCGGTGTCTTGCCATTTATCGAGTTGGCTTAAGATGGCGGTTGCGCAGCTTTCGGCGATAGTTGATTGCAGACGAACGCCTTCTTGCTTGCCGGGCAAGCTGGCATGTCTGCCCCATGTAAAATGCGGCGCGGGAGTCGCATGCGGCCCGTCGGCGCGGAGGACTTGCAACGCCTTCTCTGTCTGGCCCCGTAGCGTTAGCAGTTGTACCTTGTTCTCATGGACCGCGGCGAGCAGCGCTTCCACGCGCTCCTGGCTGGTATGGACGGCGGCGACCAATGCTTCCAGCACCGGCTTAGGATTGGTTTGCTCCATGAGCCAGGCAAAACCTTTGTCGCTGAGCGCCCAGATTTCTTGTGTGGTTTTCCCCTTGGGCCGCTCTCCAATTCGCTGCAACAGCCCTTGGTCTTGACAAAAACGCGCAGCCTTCTTGGCCGCGGCATTGCTCGCAAAAAGGCCGTCGCTCGAACGGCCCGCGAAGAGAGGCAAACCGCACGGCTGCCGGGCCGCGCGCGTCAATGAGTCGACAAGGAGCAATTGGGCAGGTTCGGCCAAAACACCCTCCTTGGCATGGGCCGAAGAAATCTTGCGAGGTATTATCCATATCCGCGCGGCGCGTGCAAGGTCAGAGGAATGAACCACGGATAACACGGATGGGCACGGACAAAAAGCAAGCGAACAAAGCGCAGACACGTCCCAACTTTCATTGATCCCCGTTATTCGCGTTCTGCGTGGTTGTCATTCCATTCAGCCGGCCTAATATCGCTTTATGTACGCGCGCGGTTAGCCGCCCGAAACGACAAACTGCAAAGAACTCTTGGACCAAGCAGTTTAGGCAAAGGAGTCAAGCATGCGGCAGCTCATCAGCATGATTGTGTTCGCTGGATTGGCGAGCACGGCTTCGGCACAGCTCGCGGAAAAGCACGACGCCAAGGCCTTGCAGACGTCCCTTAAGGAAGTCATCAACACCGGGGCCGATCTTTTCAACAAATACGGCGACTACGCGGGCTGCTATCGCGTCTATCAAGGCGCGCTCGTGGCGGTGAAGCCGTTTCTTGCGGCCGCGCTGCAAAAGGAAATCGACGACGGCATTGCCGCCGCCGAGAAACTGCCGCGCATGAGCGAGCGCGCCTTTGCGCTTCGGCGCGTGCTCGATGCGATTCGCAGCCAAGCCAAGGACGATGCGGCCTCTTCGGAGAGCCCGGACAAGGCGGCAACGGATAAAAAAGCGACTAGCGCGGATGTCGGCGCCGTCGAAGCTCAAGATGCGACCGGCAAATTAGAAGGCATCGTTACTTACAAGGGCCGACCGCTCGCGCAGATATACATCACCCTGGTTTCGCACGACAACCGCCGCTTCAGCACTTTGGTGCGCGACGGCACGTATGCGTTCAAGACCAAGCTGCCCGTGGGCATGTATCGGATACATTTCGAAGGGGGACCGGGAACGAATCCTAAGTTAAAGCTGCCGGAGCGTTATCATTCCGAGAGCACTTCGGGTTTGACGATCGATTTGAAGGCCGGCAAGCAGTCCCATAACGTGGAACTGCAATAAGGGCTATTTTTCTGCTCCTTCCGGCGGCTGTCCGATACGCGGAGCATCGTTGTCGATTGCTGGCGGCGGCATTTCCTTACGGATGGCCGGCTCGGCTTGGCGCGCGAACAGCACGATCAGCACGACGCCGGCGATCATCAGCGGAATCGCAATTCCCAGAATCACCCCAAGCAATACTCCGCTCGACGACTTCGAGCCACGCGCGGCGCTCCCGCGCCAGCGCGCATTGCACGGCTCGTCGTCGCCAACATCCCGACGACTTTTCCGAATGCGCGGAATCGGCAATTCGTCGTCTTCCACAATCACTGCTTTTTCTAATGTCTCGTCCAAGTGTGCCACCGGCTCTTGCGGAGGAGCAACGTCGCCGCCGTCCGGCACGCCTGCCAAGAACAGTTTCTTGCAGCTCTTGCACGGGATCCGCTGCCCAAACAACGAATCCAGGAAAGTATGATCCATGCCGCAAGAAGGACAGTACGCGGTAAATGGCATGACGCATCGAGTGGCTTGAACACTGGAACCAAGATTAACCGTTTCAGGTTCCGGAGGTCACGGAAAAAGCGTGTCCAACATCGGCTCGACGTCCGGCTTAGCGCGCACGAGGGCTCGGTGTTTTGGTTGGATGAAGCCGTCTGCAACGGCCCGGTCGATCCAGGCCAATAAAGGGTCGAAGAAGCCGGCCACATTGAGAAATCCGATCGGCTTCGCAAGGATCTTGAGCTGGGCCCAAGTGAGCATTTCGAAGACCTCGTCCGCGGTGCCGAAACCTCTAATGATCCTTTAATCCCACGGGTGATAGAGTTTATGATAATTATTAGAAACCGAATTGGGAGGACAATCGGTGAAAGTACTTCTCGTGGAAGATCATAAACCGCTCTTGCGCGCCCTAAGGCGCGGCCTTGAGGAAGAGGGTTTCGCCGTGGACACAGCCGAGGACGGCGAAGAGGGCGAATACAAAGGGCGGACCGCGAACTACGACGTCATCGTGCTCGACCTGATGCTGCCCAAAAAGGACGGCTTGACCATCCTCAAGCAATGGCGGCAACAGGGTGTGAAAACGCACGTCTTGTGCCTGACCGCCAAGGATACGACCGAGGACAAAGTCGCCGGCCTGGATACCGGCGCCGACGACTATTTGACCAAGCCGTTTCAGCTGGAAGAACTGCTGGCGCGGCTGCGCGCGCTGGTGCGGCGCGGACATCAGGTCAAGGACCCGGTGCTGCGCGTTCACGATTTGGAGATCGACACGGCGGCCCGTTCGGTCAAGCGCGCCGGCCAGGCCATCCACTTGACGCCGCGCGAATTCGCGTTACTCCAGTTCCTGGCGTTTCACCGCGGCAAGGTGGTGACGCGCTCGATGATCTGGGAGCATTTGTACGACGAATATGACGAAAACACTTCCAATGTCGTGGACGTTTATATACGCTACTTGCGCACCAAGATCGACAAAGGGTTCGATCCGCCCCTCATTATGACTCGCTGGGGCGAAGGCTATATGCTGCGCGGCGAGGAGTAGCCATGCGTTCCATTCGTCTGTCGCTGATCGTGTATTTCCTTGCGCTCTTGGCGGTGGCGCTGGGCTGCGTGTCGTGGCTCGTTTATCGGACGACGGCGGCGACGCTAGCTGAAAAGCAAGTGAGCTCGCGAGATTTGATCCACACGCGCTATCACGACCAATGTGAGGAAGCGAAAGGCGCACTGGATACGCGCATCCGCGATCAAGCTCGAACGCTGGCAAGCATGGCTCGTTGGAGCTACCGAACCCATGAACCGTTCAACGTGCTTGGCGTTTTGGGAACGCCCTTGCTTCCCCAGGGCTACTACAACATGCGCTTGTGGCTTCTTGAGGGAATGGACGCTGATTTTGCCAGGCTCATGCATTCAAAGAGAGGGACTGACATCGAGATTGAATCCGCCGACGATCTTTTGCCGCATCCAAGCGAGCGCCAGGCACAAGAGTACTTTCAAACATCGCGAGCGCGCCTCGGAACCACGAAGCGATCTGAACCAATGCAAAAGTCCGAATCGCTTGGACATCACACGTTGATCCTGGATGCCGAAACGCGCGAAAAGGCAAAGCCGTTTGTCGAATACTACGATGATTTGCAATTGGAACCTGACTTGAGACTCCGCCGTGTGACGCTCAAAGCCCAAGTGCCTCGCTACAAGCACTGGCCCATACCGCCCGAATGGAACTATCTGTTGACGCCGCCGTTCGGTGGGAAAAAGTCTAGCACACCACCGCAACCGCAGCCGAAAGGCAAAATCGCCTTTGGGCGTTGGGATCCAAGCGCGCCTGCCTTTTTCATCCAATACGCCAGCGACACCTCCCTTCTGGATGCGAAACTGGACCAATTCCGCGCCGAGCGCGACGAGCGCTTGGCGAACCTCGAAACCGACACGATCCAGGCGCTACAGCTCATGCGGATGCGGCTGTTTTGGATCTGTGTGATTACATTTGCCGGCATTGTCGCCGGCGGGTTATTGCTCGTGCGCTTGGGCCTCGCGCCCCTCGCGCGTATGTCTGAAGCGGTCAGCCAGGTCACCGAAAAAGACTTTCGCTTGAAGCTCGATCATGAAAAGCTGCCCTTGGAGTTGCAGCCCATCGCCCAGCGGCTCACGCAGACCCTTGAACAACTGCAGAAAGCGTTTGTGCGCGAGAAACAGGCGGCGGCCGATATCTCGCACGAATTGCGGACGCCGCTGGCCGCCATGATGACCAACCTCGAAGTCGCCCTCAAGAAAAGCCGCACTCCCGAAGAATATCGCGAGCTGCTGCTGGACATCCAAGACAGCGGCAAGCAAATGGCGCAGCTCGTCGAGCGGCTCCTCGCACTGGCCCGGCTCGACGCCGGCGCCGAGCATCTCAAGAGCGAAAACGTGGACGCCGCGGAAGTCGCTCGCCAATGCGCACATATGGTAAGGCCGCTCGCCGAAGCTCGCGGCCTAGCGCTGCGCTTCCACAGCGACGAAAGCGTTCCCCTGCTTACCGATTCCGGCAAGCTGCGCGAAATCCTCAATAACCTCTTGCACAACGCCATCGAGTACAACCGGCCGCACGGATCGATCGACGTCGATGTGGTGCGTGACAACGGCCATTGCCGGGTCCGAGTGCGCGACACGGGCATCGGCATCGCGCACGAGGTCAAGGAGCGCATCTTCGAGCGCTTCTTCCGCGCCGACCCCAGCCGGCACGCCGACTCGCCGCATGCCGGATTGGGCCTGTCCATCGTGAAAAGCTACGTCGATCTCATGGGCGGCACCATTGCCGTAGACAGCGGCGAACTGGGCAGCACGTTCACGGTGGACCTGCCGGTTCGAACTTGACGGTAGCCGAAGTCGTGAGACTTCGGGAGAGCGAATTCGGCTACGTAGCACGGTAGCCGAAGTCGTGAGACTTCGGGAGAGGCGATGTACCGCCGAATTCTCACGAATTCGGCTACGCAGCATCCGCAGAAACTCGCGTCATGAAGGCGACTTTAGCGACTCATCCTGCGCTTGACGCGCGGCTGGCGGCCCTCTTGGACCCGGACGTGGACCTCATGCTGCGCGTGCAGCGCGATGAGGCCGGCGCTTTCGCGGAATTGGTGCATCGCCACGGCGGCCGCTTGTTCGCGCGTTTTTATCGCTCGTTTCAGGATCGCCAAGACGCGGAAGACCTGACGCAAGAAGTATTGCTGCGGCTGTATCGTTCGCGACAGCGCTATCAGCCGCGGGCGCGCTTTTCGACCTGGCTCTTCCACATTGCGCAAAACGTCGCCCGTAATGCCTTGCGCTCGCGCCGCCGCCAATCCAGTCTGCGGCAGATCAACTGGGACACCGCCGAAGAGTCGTTCCCCGAGAAATGGGCGGCGCGTTCGGGCTCGCCCTCGCGCCCCATGGAGTGCCGCGAGCTGGCGCGACTGGTCCGGGCCGCTTTGTGTGAACTGGTCGGCCGCCAACGCAAAGCGCTCGAGATGTTTCAATTCCAAAACCGCTCCTATCGCGAGATCGCTTCCGCTCTCGATTTGTCCACCAAAGCCACCAAAAGCCTGCTCTACCGCGCCCGCCTGCAATTGCGCGACGCCATTAGCCGCGCGGAGCGCGAAGAGTAGAGCGTGGAGCGCGGAGCGCAGAGAGCGAAGCGCTCCACTCTCCGCGCTCCACTCTCAACGCACATGCCAGGGCCAAATCGTCGACGGACTCTCTTTCAGCCCGCTGCTGGGGCGGATGACGCCGCCGATGCCGAGCGTTTCGGGGCGGCGGGCGATCTTGTCCGCGAAAATCTCGACGTCGCGCAGGATCCGGTCCACACGCGGCAAGAGCTTGTTCACAATGGCCGCCGTGTCGTTGATGTTTTGGAACAGCGCCGGGTCGGAGAGGAGTCTTTGCAGCGTGCCGTCGCCGCGCGCCACTGCTTGAAATACCTCGCGCAGGTCCGTCATGGTGCGATTGAGCTTGTCCGTGCTTTCCTCGATGTTCTTGAGGATGTTGTCGCTGCGATCGGCGAACGGCTTGGACGCTTTGTCGAAGTTGCCGAGCACTTTCTCCGCCTGCAAAAGCGCTTCCTGCACGCGCTTGAGACTGTCCCGGCTGTCCTTAATCAAGTCCTCGGTCCCCTTGGCGATGCTGTCGATGCGATCGGCGCCCTTCTTGACGTTTTTCAGGGTCTCATTGAAGAGTTTTTGATTGTCGTCGGAAAAGACGTCGCCGATGCGCTTGAGCGTGTCTTGCAGCCGGTCGATCGCTTTGACGATCTTGTCCTCGTTGGTTTGCAGTAGGATGTCGAAGCGCTCGCCGACTTTGGTCCATTGCCGGGCCGTGATTTGCACCTCTTCGTTGGTGCGCTTGAAGTCGGGAATGGACTTGGTGGTGGCTTTGACCAACTCGCGGATTTCGAGGTTGGTCTTTTGCAGCTCGGTAACGAGATCTTTGGTCGTTTTGCCGAGCTCGCGGAACTCCTTCGTGGTCTCTTCGAAGGCCGGCATCAATTTGTCGAGCTTTTGAAAGAACTTCTTCATTTCGACCAGAGCCTCCTGAGCTTGAGGCATCACTTCGCCGGTCTTCTGCACCACCGCCTGCGCATCGGTTTGGATGAACCCTTCGAGCACCGCGCCCGGCGCCACAACTTCGTCCGCATCCAACGCCTGTCCTGGGTCCACCAGCCCGATCTCGAAGAGATTTTCGCCCTCGTCCATCTTCTCCCCTCGCCCCTGGGGAGCAGGCAGCAGAAACGCGATGGCAGCGTCGCCGCCCAAAAGACCCTGCACAATAGTGGGCCGGTCCGCCTTGCGCAGCGAGAAGCCAGCTTGCACCTCAATGCGCACGCGCACCTTGCTCGTGGCGTTGTCGAGCGCGAGTGAACGCACCTCGCCGATGCGCACGCCCAAGCGCCGCACCGGCGTTCCCCCAGCCACGCCCATAGCGTCGGCGAAGACGATAGTGTAGGAATCGGTGCGCTGGAAAAAGCTGGGTATGCCGCCGAACAACGTGATCAAGACGGCCAAGAGAATCATGGCCGCGAGCACAAAGAGTCCCAGCCGGAAGCGTAAGGCTTGCTCGTTCATTTCAGTCCACGTTTCGCGCTTTTACTCTCCGCGCTCCACTCGCCACTCCCCTGCTTCGCCGCGCAAGAACTGCTGCACGCGCGGATCGAGGCACGCGCTCACCTCTTGCGGCGCTCCGTCGAACAGTATCTGAAGTTCACCCGGACGCAACCGGCTTAGGGGATACAGCATGACGATGCGGTCAGCGACTTTGAGGGCGGTTTTCATATCGTGGGTCACGACTACGCTCGTCACCGGGCGCTTGTTCCGGGTTTGCAGAATAAGCTCGTTGATGACGTCGCTCATGATCGGGTCTAGACCCGTGGTCGGCTCGTCGTAGAGGATGACTTCGGGATCGAGGGCCAACGCGCGGGCCAATCCCACGCGCTTTTTCATGCCGCCCGAAAGCTCCGCCGGCTTCTTGTGCTCGACGCCTTCGGGCGTGCGCAGGCTAAAGCCTGCGGCTACCGAGTCCGTCTCGCCTGTAGCCGCAGCCTTCAGGCTGCGCTCGCCCACAGGCATCTTCTCCCCTCGCCCCTGGGGGGGAGAGGGGTCGGGGGTGAGGGGGCGGCACACGGGCAGGCCGACCTCCTCCAGCCGTTGCCGCACCGCCGCTTCGATTTCTTTGGGTCCCAGTTTCTCCTGTTGCCGCAACCCGAATGCGACGTTGTCGAAGACGTTCAGGCTGTCGAACAAGGCCGCGCCCTGAAAGAGGAAGCCGAAACGCAACCGCTGCCGAGTCAGCTCGCGGTCGCCCAGTTCGGCGAGGTTCTTGCCGTCGAAAATCACCTGGCCCGCGCTGGGCTGCAAGAGACCGATCATGAGCTTGAGCAGAACGGTCTTACCGCAGCCGCTTTCGCCGATGACAGCAAGCGTTTGACCGGGCGGTATGTCGAGCGTGATGCGCTCCAACACCTGGTGCGGACCAAAGGAGAGCGACACGTCGCGAAGAGAGATCAATGACGTCGTGTGAGAGTTCATCGGACCTTGGATTCGATGCCACAGTCATGTTACATCAAAGAGCGCACGCTCCTGTCCCCAACCATTGCAAGAGGCCGACCAGCAGGATCGTCAGAAAGAAATCGAGCACGAGAATGACGACGAAGGAAGCGACGAAGGCTTCGGTGGCAGCCCGGCCCACGCCCTCCGCGCCGGGTTGGCTGAAAAGGCCACGGTGACAGCTGATGAGCCCAATCGCGGCGCCGAAAAACATCGCCTTCACCAGTCCCATCACAACATCGCTAGTCTCCACAAATGCCGCCGTGTGCTGCCAGTAGAAATGCGCTTCGATGCCGTAGACGCGCGTGCAGATAAGCGCGCCGCCCAGGATGCCCATGAAGTCGGCGAGGATCGTCAAGAGCGGAATGAGCAGCGCGCACGCCAGCACCCGCGGCGCCGCCAGGTAATGGATCGGCTGCGCTCCCAAACAGGCCAGCGCATCCACTTGTTCGGTGATCTTCATCGTCGCCAATTCAGCGGCCATGGCGCCGCCGACGCGGCCGGCCAGCATCGTCGCCGCCAGCACCGGCCCCAACTCGCGGACGATCGTGATGTTGATGATCGAACCGAGTCGTGTTGCCATGCCCACGCGATGAAACTGGTGATAGGTCTGCACGGCCATGACCATGCCGATGAACAAGCCGGTAATGACAATGACCGGCACGCTGCGCACCCCGACCTTATAGAAGCTTGACAAAAGCGTGTGCCGCGCGGGCCTGCGGCGGATGATTGAGCGGAATGCACGGCCCGCAAAGAGGGTAAAGTCGCCGAGCAATGTCAGCGCGTGGACGGCCCTTTCCCCTAGGGCCGAAATCGGACGTGCACGGACTGGGCCAGCCGTAGCCATTGGACCGTCCTGAGTAGACCCCACGCTCCGCGTGGGGCTCGGCTTGCCGCACGCAGTGCGTGGAGTCTTTTGTCCCATCGCCCAAGTTGTCCCAGGCGAAAACACTCACCCACTTTCCACATCGGCCGGCAAGTTCGATCACTTCGGCACGAATGCAGAAAGCGGCATTGCTGCATCGGGTTGCGCGGCATGAAGCCCGCGCAATCCCGATAAGTTGCAGGCGCGGCGCAACTGACCCAAGCGAACCCTTTTTCGGACCCAAACATCTAAAATGGTGTAAGGCGAACTAGGCTTATTCCGCAAGCGGGGATTCTGTCCTGGCTGGCCTTGAACGCAACCAGTGGAGGCACCCATGAAGCGACACCGCGACAAGAAACGCCCGATGCGCGTGGTTCGCCTTTGGACCTACGCGCAAGCACACAAGGCGCTCCCCTATCTCCGGTCGATCACCGGTTCCTTGCGGGAGCATTGGCTGACGGCTCAAAGCAAACGCCGCGATCTGGACAGTCTCAACCGGCAGCCCGGCCGGCCTAACCGCAGCCAGATTCTGGCGGCCGAAACAACCCAAAACGAAAAATCCGAAGCGGAAGATCGCTTCAATGACGCCCTGCAGGAATTGATGGGCATCGACGTTTTTCTATTGGACCCGGTCGAAGGTGTGGTGTTCATCCCGTTTCGCAAAGGCGACGAGTTGGCGTGGTTTGTCTTCGAGCATTTTGGCAATGGCGACGACCTGGCGTCCTGGCGGCGTCATGAAGACCCGTTGGAAACCCGCCGTCCCATCGTGGAAGCCCTGAGCGATCACTATGCCAATCCGGTGGTGCTGACGACGCCGGCTTCAGCAAGCTAAACTCGGGACTTTGCATATAGCAGGCACATTCCGGACGTCGCCGCCGGCGACGGAATGCGCCTTGGCGTTTCCGGACACCAGCAAAACTCCGTAAATTCGCTTGACACAGTCGCGCCACAACTTAACATGCTACGTGTGGCCGCAACCCCTCCAAGCACTCGCGTCCTGCCAGCGTGATGCGGACTTCTGGGGACGTCATACGCCTCACGCCCCGCGTGGGGCACGGACTGGGCCACGGGAGGAGTTTCATGTCCGGGCAACCGAAGCGCAAGCGATTGGAAGTCGAAGACATTGGCGATGTAACGGTGGTCAATTTCACCGACAAGAAGATTCTCGACGAGCAAAACATTCAGATCATCGGCGAACAGCTGTTCAGCCTCGTGGATGAATTGGGCCGGAAAAAGCTGCTCTTGAATTTCAGCAACGTCGAGTACTTGTCCAGCGCGGCTTTGGGCAAGTTCATCACACTGAACAAGAAAGTGAATACCGCGGGCGGAAAGCTCGTGCTCTGCTCCATCGATCCGCAAATCTACGAAGTTTTCGAAATTACGAAACTAAATAAGCTGTTCAACATTCAAAAGGATGAGCAGGCCGCCTTGCAGGCCTTTTAGTTCACTGGTTGATACTCTTTCGCCCTGGTGCCAATCCGGTAGGTCGAGATTTCTCATGCGGCAGCCAAATCAGGACGGCGCCTACGAATTCGCGATTCCCAGCGATCCCTTGGAAGCGCGGCGCGTGCAGGAGGCCATCGAGCAACAGCTGCGTTCCGCCCGCTTTGAAGACAAGGAGATCTTCAGCATCAAGCTGGCCCTCGAAGAGGCATTGGTCAACGCCATCAAGCATGGCAATCAGATGGATCGCGCCAAGTCCGTTCGCATTCGCTACAAGATCGACCAAACCCGCTTCGACATTCACATCGCCGACGAAGGCAAGGGCTTCGACCCCGAGGATGTGCCCAATCCCATGGACCCCGAAAACCTCGAACGCCCCTGCGGCCGCGGCCTCCTCCTCATGCGCCATTACATGACCGAAGTCGTCTACCACCCGCCCGGCAACCGCCTCTCCATGAGCAAAATCCGCAACGGGCGGCCGTAAAGCGCGGAGTGTGGAGCGCGGAGAGTTCAACATGGTTGGCGCAAGCGACGATACCAAGCTTCGTTTGTCAGGAAACTGAGCGACGCCGATGGCGAAGCAGCTGAAACCCTTGCTTGGCTCGACTTCGCCAAGGAATGCAGCTATCTCAATAACGATGATGGGGCTCAGTTGACCAACGATTACAATCACATTTGCGCTCAACTGGTTACCATGATCTACCAGGCCGACCAATGGTGCGCGGAGCGTGAAGCGCGGAGCGCTGAGCGCGAAGAGTAGAGCACTCCGCTCCACTCTCCGCGCTCCACTCTCCGCGCTCCACTCTCCGCGCTCCACTCTCCGCGCTCCACTCTCCGCGCTCCGCGCTCTACACTCTACTCCATGTCCACCACACCGATGATGCAACAATACCGGGACGCCAAAGCGCGGCATCCCGGCATGCTCCTCTTGTTTCGCATGGGGGACTTTTTCGAGACCTTCGAGGAAGATGCGGAAACCGCCGCCAAGGTGCTGGGTCTCACGCTCACGAGTCGCGACAAGTCGATCCCAATGGCGGGCTTTCCGCACCACTCGCTCGAAACGCACCTCCACAAGCTCTTGCACGCCGGCTATCGCGTGGCCATTTGCGATCAAGTCGAAGACGCCGCCTTGGCCAAGGGATTGGTAAAACGCGAAGTCACGCGCGTGGTCACGCCCGGCACCATCACCGAAGACGACCTGCTCGATCCCCGGCAAAACAACCATCTGGCGGCGCTCTGCCCTGCCGGCCAAAAGATCGGTGTCGCTTGGCTCGAAGTCTCGACGGGAAACTTTCACGCAGCGGATATCGCCGGATCGCGCCTCGCCGACGAACTGGCCCGGCTTGCTCCCGCGGAGTGTCTGGCCGCCGAGAAAGACGCAAACGTCATCGCCGCCGTCTTAGAAAAACTGCCGGCGCCCCCTGCCCTCACCCAGCGGCCCGATTGGAACTTTGACGCCGCCTCGGCAACATCCGCTTTGAGTCAGCATTTCAAGGTTGCCACGTTCACCGGATTCGGTTTCGACGACGCCCAACCCTGCCTCGTGGCCGCCGGGGCGCTGCTTCTTTACGCCCAGGAAATGCTCAAATCGGAATTAGCCCACATTTGCCGGCTACAGCCTTACCTCAGCAACAACGTATTGCAGCTCGACGAAGTCACGCGCCGCAGCCTGGAATTGACCCGCACCCTGCGCGACGGCGGCCGCGAAGGCTCGTTGCTCGCCGCCATTGACCGCACCGTGACTTCCATGGGTGCTCGCCTTTTGCAGGACTGGCTGCTCGCCCCACTCGCCGGTTTTGTGGGGCAGACATTCTTGTCTGCCGAGCCAGGGCAGACAGGAATGTCCGCCCCACAGACCGGTCGCCAAGCGATCGAACAACGCCTCGACGCGGTTGAGGAGTTTATTCAGACGCAATCGTTGCGCGACGAGCTGCGGCGCGCGCTGTCCGATGTACACGACTTGCCACGGCTCGTAACGCGGGCGAGCACCGGGCGAGCCTTGCCGCGCGACCTGGCCGCCATCGCCCGCACGCTGCGCCTCTTGCCGCGGATCAAGGCGAAGGTGACAGGCCGCCGCGCCGCTTTACTCCAATCCTTGGAAAACCAGCTTGAACTCTGCCCCGATCTGCGCGAAGCCCTCGACGCCGCACTGGTGGACGAGCCGCCCCAAAGCCCGCGCGAAGGCGGCCTCATCCGCCCCGGCTACAACGCCGAGCTCGACGCGCTGCGCGACACGGCCCGCGGCGGCAAGGAATGGATCGCTCGCTTTCAGGCCGAGGAAATTCAGCGCACCGGCATCAACTCGCTGAAGGTCGGCTTCAACCGCGTTTTCGGCTACTACATCGAAATCACTCACACTCACGCCGCCAAGATCCCAGCGGATTACCAGCGCAAGCAAACCCTGAAAAACGCCGAGCGCTACATCACGCCGGAGCTAAAGGAGTACGAGGAAAAGGTCCTTTCGGCCGAAGAGAAGAGCCACGAGCGCGAGTATGAACTGTTTTTGGCTCTGCGCGAACTGGTCGCAGCGCAGACACATCGCCTGCTGCAAACCGGCGAAGTGCTGGCCCAGCTCGACGTGCTGGCATCGTTGGCCGAGCTTGCTGTCTCGCGACAGTACATACGGCCGCGGCTTGTTGAGGTACCGGTGCTCATCCTCCGCGACGGCCGCCATCCTGTCCTCGAGCAGACGTTGCCGGCCGGCACCTTTGTCCCCAACGACGCCCGCCTCACCGCCGACGACGGCACGCTTTGGCTCATCACCGGGCCCAACATGTCCGGCAAGAGCACCTTCATTCGCCAGGTCGCGCTCTTGACTTTGATGGCCCAGATGGGCAGCTTCCTGCCGGCACGTGAAGCCGCCATTGGCCTGGTCGATCGCATCTTCACGCGCGTCGGCGCCAGCGACGAATTGTCGCGCGGGCAAAGCACCTTCATGGTCGAGATGACCGAAGCGGCGAACATCCTCAACAACGCCACGCCGCGCAGCCTGGTCATCCTGGACGAGATCGGCCGCGGCACCAGCACCTACGACGGCGTGTCGCTGGCCTGGGCGATCACCGAATTCCTGCACCACCAGGTCGGCTGCCGGGCGCTGTTCGCCACGCATTACCACGAATTGGCGCAGCTCGCCGACACGCTGCCCAACCTGCGCAATTACAATGTGCTGGTGCGTGAATGGCAGGAGGATATTGTCTTCTTGCACAAGATCGCCGCCGGCAGCGCCGACCAAAGCTACGGCATCCACGTCGCCCGCCTGGCTGGCGTGCCGGCGGAAGTGCTTAGCCGCGCGAAGGAAGTGCTCGCCCAACTGGAAGCGCACCACCTGGACAAGGAACTGCCCAAACCGCGACGGCGGCGCTCGTCGATACTGCCGGAGCTGCAGCCGTCGCTGTTTGGGAAGGAAAACGCTTAGTACTTACGGTTTTGCTCTGTCAAATTGCCCCCATCTGGTATACTTTCCATCTGGAGGGAAGAATGCCATGATACAGGCATACTCACGACTCAAACGAGTTCTCGACGATCTGAAGGTCAGCGTGCCGGAATTGCATCGTCGCATGCAGGGTCAGGGCCTACACATTAATTTGAAGAGCCTATATCGGCTCAACGACGACCAGGCGCCATTGCAGCGTTTGGACCTCCGTGTTGCAGGGGCAATCTGCCAACTGCTCACGTTACCCTTATCGGAACTCATTGCTTTCCAAACGCCGCGGGACAAGCTGCGCCAGATTGCACCTCGAAAGCAAAAGCGCCTCGATACCCTCATGACCAAGAACAACGATGGAAAGTTGAGTAGCGCCGAGAAGCGTGAATTGCGAGTGTTGGTTCGTGAAGCCGAAGAGATCATGTTGGACAATGCGCGCCGGCTTGCCGGGGAGCGCCGAGGACTTTCGACGTCATAAAGGAGTCGCTCATGGCGCGTCGTGGCCAAGGCCTGCCCCTCGCTCAACTGCGCGAAAAAGTGGAACGGCGCGCCCGCTGGCGCTGCGAATACTGCCACGCGCCCCAACGCGTCAGCGGCTATCGGTTCCACCTGGAACACATCATTCCAAAGTTCCATCGGGGCGCAGACTCACTTTCCAATCGCGCGCTGCCTGCGCAACATGTAATCTTGCGAAAGCGGGCAAGACTTCGGGGATCGATCCGGAAACCAACGTCGAAGTCGGCCTCTTTAATCCGCGCAAGCAAGCCTGGGATGACATTTTCGGTGGGCTGAAGATGGCGGCACCATATACGGACAAACTCCAACCAGCCGGTCGACAGTAGTGACGCTTGACATGAATAACGACTTGCACCGGGATGCCCGACGCTTATGGTTTGCAACCGGCTGGTTGCCTTGAAATACTCCGAGCGAAGCGGATTCTTTCAATCGGTTATCCTCATGGCCTATCGCTGTCCAAAATGCGGCAATCCGGTCGCACGCGACGCCAGCGTCCTCGTGTGGATGATCGGCGACCTTATCGGCCTTCTATTCTCTGAGGCCTTTTGCTCGTTTCGCTGTATGCGCTGCGGTCCGATTCCGAGGAAAGAGTTCCCAGTGAAGACTCGTCGGACCATGCTGCTGGCTCGGCGGCGCTGGTCCTCATGGCGCTGGTGCCAATTGGCTTGGTCATATTTCTTTTGTTGCGGTAGATGGGAGTCATGCGATGGCTTTTCTAGCGCCCACGTTGACGGGCCGATGGGTCCAGCTCGAACCACTGGCCGAACCACATCGCGAAGGCCTGCGCGTCGCCGCGGACGACGAGCGCATCTGGCGGCACACGCTCACCAGGGCGCGTGGTCAGGACTTTGACGCTTGGTTCAGCGAAGCCCTCGCACAGCGCCAAACGGGGCAACGGTTCCCCTATGCGGTTCGCCGCCGGTCCGATCTAAAGCTCATAGGCAGCACCAGCTATCTGGACCCGAGCGAGAAAAACCGCCGCATCGAGATCGGTTCCACTTGGTATCATCCGGACGCGTGGGGGACTGCGGTCAACCCGGAGTGCAAGCTCCTTCTATTGCGTCATGCTTTCGAAGTGCTGCGCGTCAATCGCGTGGCGCTCGTCACTGATCTTTTGAACGAGCGCTCGCAAGCCGCCATCGCCAAGCTCGGCGCGACCCGCGAGGGCGTCCTGCGCAGCCATATGGTCACGCAAGGGGGCCGGATTCGCGACAGCGTCTTTTTCAGCATCATCGCCGCGGAATGGCCAGCGGTGGAGGCACGGCTGGAGGCGCGATTGAAGTCGGCAGACGAATCGCAGTCTCGATAAACGGCAATTAGGAGTTTGTAGCGTGCCCTTCCAACCCGGCAAAATCAACGGTATCCAGCAACAGCTCCTCCGCCCGTTCAGCGACGCGCGCGGCTGGCTGTGCGAGCTCTACCGCAACGACGAACTGCCCGCCGGCTTTCTCCCTGAGATGGCGTATCTGTCCGAAACCAATCCCGGCGTGGTTCGCGGCCCGCACGAGCACCGCGACCAGACCGATTGCTTCTGCTTCCTAGGCCCCTATCAAGTGGACCTTTGGGACAACCGCCCCGATTCGCCGACGTATCAAGTGCATGAGCGGATCGTCACCGGCAAAGACGAATGGTCGCAGATCATCATTCCGCCAGGCGTGGTACACTCTTACAAGAACCTTGGGTCGACGCCGGCGCTTGTGATCAACTGCCCCAACCGACTGTATAAGGGTCCTGGCCGGCACGCGGGGGTCGATGAAATCAGGCACGAGGACGACCCTTCGAGCCCGTTTCGGTAGCACTCGCCCGTCTTGTTGGAAGTGGCACGCACGGCTCGTCAGTGCCACATTTTTGCACCATGTGGCACTAACGGGACAATTGTCATAAAGTGTTTATTATAAAGAGTTTGCAAATTTCAAAAACGTCGTCAGTGCCAACTCGTGCATAGGCATACCCCCGCACTATGTGACCACCTGCTAACAAGGTGGCGCAACGTCAAGTTTTCCGTGTTTTCCGGAAGGCATTGCTTCGCGATCCCCCTCCTTGTTATACATCCGAGGCCAACGCGACTTGCGAAGACGTCCATTCAAGGAGGGGCCGATGAAACTGGGAAGTTTCTTGGCATTGGCGGCATTGTGGTTTGCCGGCGCGCCGGCCTTAGCGCAGAACGGCGCTTGGCAATTCCGCTGGCACAAAGGCCAGACGCTCACCTACAAGGTCGAGCAAAAAACCAACGTCTCCGAAGTGGCCGACGGCATGAAGGTCGTTTCCGCTTCTAAGTTGAATCTTGTCAAACGCTGGCAAGTCGCCGACATCGATGCCAGCGGCGTTGCCACGCTGCACCTCGTGCTCACGGCGATGCGCAACGAGCAAACCCGGCCCGACGGCGAAGTTTTGCTCTTCGATTCGGCCAATCCCGGCAAGAGCACTCCCGAACTTAAAGAGCAAATGAGCAAATACGTCGGCCAAACGCTCGCCGTCTTGCGCGTCGATCGGCATGGCCGAGTGGTGGAGGTGAAGCAAGGCGCCGCGGCGCGCTACGATGCCGAGCCGCCGTTCGCCGTGGTGTTTCCGGATGCGGCACTCGCGGAAGGCAAGACGTGGCTGCGGACATTCCACGTCACTCTCGAGCCGCCTTTAGGCGCGGGCGAAAAACACGAGGCCACTCAGAAATACCACTGCGTAAAAACCGAAGGCGCCAAGGCGACCATCACCGTCGCCACGCAATGGAAGGCACTGCCGGAAAACGCCAAAGAACAAATCCCGTTGCTGCAAAAGATGCCGGAAGGCTTGTTGGTCTTCGACGTGACCGCCGGGCGACTGCTGCACGTGCAACTTACGACGGATCGCACGGTGCAAAACCACGCCGGCGAAGGAAGCAGTTATCGGTTCCAGAGCAGCTACGTCGAACAATTAGTGGAATGACTGTTTAGCGTTCGCAGTATACCGCGCTGCGGCGGGAACGCGCGAACGCTAAACGAGCAGGGAGCGCGCGAACGCTAAACGAGCAAGTCTTTCACGGCCTCACGTTCTTCTTCCAGTTCCTTCAAGGTGATCTGGAATTTCTGCTGGCCGAAGGCGTCGAGTTTCACGCCGTCGACGACTCGGAAACTGCCTTTCCCGTCCGCCGTGCACGGATAGCTGAAGACGAGCCCAGCCGGCACGCCGTATTCTCCTTTGGACACGGTGCAAACGCTGACCCAGTCGCCGGCGGCGGTGGGCTGGAGCCAGCCCTTCAGATGGTCGAGCGCGCCGTTGGCCGCGGACAGAGCAGAACTGGAGCCGCGCGCTTTGATGACCGCCGCCCCGCGATTCTGCACCTGGGGGACGAAGGTGTTTTCGAGCCAGGCGCGGTCGGTGATAACCTGGGTGGCCGGCTTGCCGTTGATCTTGGCGTTGGTGAAATCGGGAAACTGCGTATTCGAATGGTTGCCCCAAATGGTGACGTTCGTGACCGCGCCGCAGCCGACGCCGGCCTTCTTCGCCAGCGCCGCCCGCGCCCGGTTGTGGTCCAGCCGCGTCATGGCCGTCCAGCGCTCGGCGGGAATATCGCGGCCATTGTTGTA
>JAKEHV010000079.1 GCA_022614915.1 Gemmataceae bacterium
CTTATGTTCTTTTTACGATCCGCATTCTTCCTGTTTGCTCTCATCCTTGCATGTGTTTGCCCGTCTGCCGTGATCAGTCAGGACAAGCCGAAGACCGACCCGCCCAAGCCGAAGCCGAAACCGCCTGGCCCCGCGCTCGCGGAGCTGCTCAAGGCCAGTCCGGAAGAGTTCCTCAAGCGGTTCGACAAAAACATGGACGGCGTGCTGGACAAGGACGAGCTGCCGCCCCGCCTCGCCGAGGCAGTGGACGGCGTGGATCGCAACAAGGACGGCAAGCTCGACAAGGAAGAAGTCGGCGTCCTGCTGAAGGTGCTGCGCAAGCAGTTCGGCCAGCCGCAGCCCGACCCGCAGCAGGTGGACCAGATCGTCACCAAGTTCCTGGAGCGGCTCGACGCCAACAAGGACGGCAAGATCAGCAAGGACGAGGCGATGGGGCCGTTGCTGAAAACCTTCGAGCAGCTCGACGCCAACAACGACGGCTTCCTCGACCGCGCCGAGCTGCGCAAGTTCGCCGCCCAGTTTGCGACGGGCGCCGCGCCCGGCAAGCCGCGCCCGCCCGAGCCGGGCGTTGCGATTCCCGACTTCGACGCCTTCGACCAGAACGCCGACGGCCGGCTGACGCCCGACGAAGTGAAGGGCGCCCCGTTCGCCGACAAGTTCGCGGCGATGGACGCGAACAAGGACGGCAAGCTGGACCGCAAGGAGTTCGAGGGGTACTTCCGCAAGCAGGCGGAGAAGAAGTGAGGCCCGTTTCAACTATCGATGCCGAACGGACTGGCGACGGCGAAGTTCTCAAATCGCATGTACTGCTTGAGGAACGTGAGCGTCACTTCGCCCGTGGGGCCGTTGCGCTGCTTGGCGATGATGACTTCGATGATCCCCTCATGCTGGCCGGGTTCGTACAACTCCGGACGGTGGAGGAGCATGACGGTGTCGGCGTCCTGCTCAATCGAGTTGTGAGATAGTAAATATCCTGAAACAAAGTTCGCCGGGCCTGGGACTGTCAAGTCGAAGACTTCATCTTCTCCGTCAGGCTTGACGGAAACGACCCTGTCCCAATACACGTCACTCGAAGCGATGGCCGACAGGTGCTCGTCTCCGCCAGCCGCGGCTACCACGCGCGCCAGCCGTTCGCGGCTGACGTTCTGACTACACACCGCGTTACCATGATTCCTGCTTCCCAGTGCCTGGCCCACTTGGCGGAGTGTAGTCCCATTCCTCTGAAGTGCAGGCAGGATGTATTCAGGCCAGACTTCGCTTGGGATCACGTCTCGATTTGTCTTGGACCCGCGGCCTGAGATCCACGACAAGCAGGCGGTCAGCGCACTGGATTTGTAAACGCCGACGGTCCCGATTTTTTCCGCAAAGGTCATGATGTCATGATGTCCCATGACGAGCAAATGAAACTGCATCCGACCCTTGCTTCCTTGGTCGCGCGATCTGAGAACGGCGTTAATTCCCAGGTAAAGCAACAGACCCTGCACGTCGCGCACTAGCTGCTCGCTGCTGCTCGCATAGTAGATTTGCGGATGGCGGGTCTTGCCTTGCGGCGCTCGAATGCACCCGTCCGTCGCCCACAGATGGCGAAGGAAAGCGGCGACGGTTTCCGCGCCCTGTTCAAACATCTCCTCGGGCACGCGCTTCTCGTAGGAACGCAGGCCGAAAACCCCCAGGCGGTCCAACCATTCCGCGACAGGGTTGCGGCGCCCATGTGTCAGCCTTTCCGCTGCGGCCAGATACACCTGGTACCACTGCCGCTCACGCCGAATGCGCGGCTTGATGCGCTCGCTGAACACCTCGCGCCCCAGGTCGGCGACGAGGTGGGCCAGATCCTCTTCCCGCGTGGTGTACTGGATGGCGTGGCGCGGCAGCGTACAACCATCCCCGATCAGGTGGCCCAGCAGGCCCGCTTCGGCCGGCGTGATCGTCGTCTGCGTGCCGCAGGGAATGACACGCGGCAGGGCGATGCACTCGCCGGACTGTAGCTCGTCCAGGCGCTTCCACTCTTTCAGCGTGCGGAACTTGTGGTTCGCCGTCGCGCGGATGGTGCGGCCCAGGCGCGTTTCAAGCCGGTACACCGGCTTGCGCCCGGTGCAGAAGGCGTTGCTGACCACCGCCGGCTTGAGCCTCATGCTCATCTCGTCGAGTGCCCAGACGCGGAAGCCCGACCGGCCGGCCAGGTCCCGGATCGGCACCCGGGCCCCGCTGTCCGCCAGCGTCACCAGCGTGTCGCCCGCCAGGCAACCACTTTCGCGCAGATCCGCCAGCCGCGGCTTGTGGTCCTGCCGGTCTTCCGAACTGCGGTTGACCTGTGCCAACGCCATGACCGGAATTTGCAACTCGCGGGCAAGGAACTTGAGCCGGCGTGAAATCTGTGCGACCTGCTCTTGCCGCGGGTCGCGGCGGTTGTCCGGCTCGATGAGCTGCAAATAGTCGATCACCACCAGCTTGATATTGTGTCGCAGCTTTAGTCGGCGAGCGTTGGCCGCGATGCGCAGCATGCCCTGACCGGGTGTGTCGTCGATGAACAGCCGGGCGCTGCGGAGCGTGCCGCCGGCGTCGATCAGTTTCTGCATGTCGTCGGAGTTGAGCGTTCCCTTACGAAGCCGATGGCTATCGACGCGCGCTTGACAGCACAGAAGACGCTCAGCTAGTTCGATGCGCGACTGCTCAAGACTGACGAAAAAGACCGGCTGCCCGTCATCCACGGCGATGTGGCGAACGATCCCGATGGCCATGGCCGTCTTCCCGACTGACGGCCTGGCCGCCAGGATAATCAGCTCCGAATTCTGCAACCCCGCCGTCTTGTCGTCGAGGTCCACGAACCCCGTCGCCAGTCCGCTGATGGCGAACTCGTCTTTCTGGTGCCGCGTGTCGATCCGATCGTACGCCTGCTGGAGCGCCTCTTCGAGCGTGTACGTCTGCCCGGTGACGCCCATCTGGGCGATGTCGAGGATCTTCCGCTCCGCGCCTTCGAGCATCTCGTCGGCGGGCTGCGCCTGGTCGTAGGCGTCGCGGAGGATTTCCGTGCTGGCGTGGATGAGGTGGCGGACCAGCGCCTTGTCGCGGACGATCCGGGCGTAGTATTCGGCGTTGGCGGCGGTGGGGGCGGCGTCCCAGAGCCCGGCCAGGTAGGCGTAGCCGCCGATGTCCTCGATCTGCTTCTGTTCTTGCAGGACGTTGGCGAGCGTGATGAGATCGACCGGCTGGCCCTTGTCGTAGAGTCCCTTGGTCATCGCCTCGAAGATTTTCTGGTGTGCGTCGGCGTAGAAGCTCTCGGTCCGCACGATCTGGATGACGTCGCCGATGACGCCGTTATCGCGCAGCATGCTCCCGAGGACGCTGCGCTCCGCGTCGCGGCTTTGCGGGGGGAGGCGATCCGGCCCTCCTTGGTCCTGGGACATGGTTCACCTCCTTGTTAATGACGAATGTCGAATGACGAATGTCGAAAGAATGACGAATACCCAATGACGAATGACGAAACCGGGAGGTTTCGTCATTGGGGTTTCGTCATTCGACATTCTTTCGTCATTCGTCATTCGGAATTCGTCATTGTGCAAGAGGATGTTCGACGGCTTCACGTCGCGGTGGATCACGCCGTTGCGGTGCGCGTAGTCCAGCGCGTCGGCCACCTGGGCCGCC
>JAKEHV010000014.1 GCA_022614915.1 Gemmataceae bacterium
CACGCTACGACTCCACACACCGAAACAAGTTCGGGCGAAGCGCACTCGCGTCCTGAGCTCTACGACATGCCTACCGCGAGGTTTTCGGAGGCGGAGACCTGTCTCTCAAAGCCATGGCCCGGATCAGTGCGGCGCTTTGAAACGCCACGAGCGCCGCCGAAGGAATAATCGATGCGCCGATGGCCCAGAAGTACGAGCTTAGGCTATGGCACCACGAAAAATGGGCGTTCGCCAACACCTTTCGACTGGCACGGCTAAAATGTTGTCATGGGATGCCGGTCGGCCAACCGGCGCAAGTGGTCCTGCCGGTCAAGCTCGCTCCATGACTTGGCAGGCACGGCCTGCCCAGCTTCATGGAGCAGAGAAGATGCTGACTCGTGCGGATGCTGCTCGTCTTTCCAGCCGTCTTGGTGCCCTTCGAACACTTCTTCGGCACGATCCAGTGGACTTCAGCGTATGCGAAGCTGAGTTCAGAAGCGTCCTTGACAGTCTCGAAAAGAACAACACGGAGCCTGACAAAGGAATTTTTCCAATTCGAGAAAACCCAAATACACCGTCGTGGGAAACGACATGGGAAAGCGCTCGCGGATTTTCGAAAGTCCGGCAAGGCTACCTCTATGAGGCTCCATTCCTGCAGTCCGATTTGGGACCGAAAGAGAAAAACTCAAAACTAGGAATTGTCTTAAGGAGCGCCCTGGAGTCGATGATCCGATTCGTGCACGAAGCGGATACGTTGCCCGAGAAGAAAAAACACTGCGGCGAGGCGTTGTACAATGTTGACGTCTTTCTACATCTACGAGGCGAACCGGACCCGGCCGTGGTTCCAACAGACAATGCTGGCGAAACGGCACGCGAAGCGAAGAAAAAGCCTGCGACAATAAATCAACAGATGCTAGATCTACTCCAAAAACGACCCGAAACACGGAATTGGACGGCCAGACAGTTCCAAGATCTTCTTGGTTGCTCGGTTTCAACCGTCCATGGAACCGCTGCATGGGAGGAAATTCAAAAAACACGAAAAGCGGCCAAACTAGAGAGGAAAGAAAGGAAAGAACTAACAGAAAAAAACTCCTGAGACCGAACGAACGATTCTCATCACTGATTTTTTTTTTGGGCGGATTCCCTTGGGAAACCGCTTTTTTGTTGCGCGTTTTCGAAGTATCTGTCGCTGTTCGCCTCGTGTTCGCCGAACGAACGCCGATTGGGTAGAGGGGAATCTTCGAGGCGTTCATGAATCTGAACTTCCTAGCAACTGCGGAATCGCCGACCGCGTTACTCGCCATCTACCGGGCCGCGCACCTAGCCGGTGATCGACAGCTTGCGCGTGTCGCGCGAAAACATCTCCGCGACGAGCACGGAGTCATCATCCGGTTCCTTGCGCCTTCGAATTCAAAGCGCGAAAGGCACCGGCGATGATCTGCCGCGCCTTGCAGTTCAATCAGCTTTCCATGAACAACGAAGCAAGCACGATGCTGATCGAATCGACGGTCCCGAAGACTTGTCTGTCGTCCCGTCAAGTCGCCCGATACTTGCGCGTCGGACTCTCTAAAGTTTTGGGCTGGATCCGCACCGGCGACTTGCACGCTGTGGATGTTGGCAGACCTGGCCGCGCACAGTACCGCATTTTGCCAGATGCCCTTTCTGCTTTCTTGGAAGGCCGGAACGCAAGCAAGCCAAGATCCAAGCCGCGACGGCGCGGTCCTCGGCCGAAGGGCTGGATCGAGAGATACTGAGTATCGAGCGCATTGCCTACCGGCCTCAAAAGTGAAGCAGTGGAAAAATGACAACAGAATTGCCACCAAACGGAGAGTCATCTAGGAAGGCGGCGCTTTATTGCAACCGCGCCAATCGGCCAGTTGCATCACCCGTTAATCCCGACTCGGTCCCCGACGAGTTGAAGCAACTTAACCATTGGGTTGTATGGAGTTTTGAATGGAGCGAGCACAGGGACAAGTCGAAAGCGAAATGGTCGAAGGTGCTCAAAAACGCTCGAACGGGCCGGAACGCTAGCTCAACTAATTCAAGTACGTGGGCCACTCTTGAAGTGGCGCTCGACAGATACAGGCGCGGCGGATATGACGGAATTGGATTTGTATTTGCCGACGATGATCCATTTGCCGGCGTCGATCTGGACGGATGTCGGCACCCGGAGACGGGCGAACTAGCGACTTGGGCATTAGAGATTGTGTCGTCCTTTGGCACTTACACAGAAGTGTCGCCAAGCGGAACGGGTGTCAAACTCTATTGTCGCGCAAGACTACCCGCTGGCCGTAATCGTCGTGGACCGGTAGAGATCTATGATCGAGCCCGCTACTTTGCAACTACTGGAATTCGCCTCGATGGCACGCCTGCAACACTGTCCGATTGCCAAGCTCAAATCGAATCGCTCCAACGCCGAATTACGGAGTGGAGGAATCAAAAACCCCAGGCCCCGCGACGTCACGGCAGCAACGGATCATTCACCGACGAACAGCTCATTGCGAAGGCAAAAGCAGCAAGGAACGGCGTCAAGTTTTCAGCACTCTGGGCAGGCGACACATCGGCGCACGGCGGTGACGATTCGGCCGCAGATCTTGCCTTGTGCAATATGCTCGCTTTTTGGTGCGACCGTGACGCCGAGCGCATCGATCGACTCTTTCGGCAGAGTGGCCTTTATAGGGAGAAATGGGAGCGCGAAGACTACAAACAGCGAACAATTCAAGCAGCGATCGAAGCGACGATAGGGTCCTATCACGTCGGCCACAACGGCTTCCGATCGGCAACGACCGCAATGTCACAGGCCCGAGTCTTTCGTAATTTTGACGAAGTCGAGCGCGGGGAAGGTGAGGAGCGAATAGTTGATCGCTTGGGCATTCCCATGCAGACGATTACCCGCACACTACTGAGCCTGACGAACGGTTGGCCAAAGCGCGTCGACGACATGCTGTTTGTCCCTGGTGAAGATGGTTCTCCGCTTTGGCTATCAAGCGTTGATGCACTTTTCGCCTTCATTGCACGGCAGCTCGGCAATGAAAACGGAGTCAACCCTATCCATTGGGGAAAGGGAGTTGATAAATGCACGCAGGGGCAGTTGTTTGCATTCCTCCAACAAACGGCTGAGAGCTACCGTGCTGTGGAGTGCTTTCCACACTACCCACAATTGCCCGAGCATTGCTATATGCATGTCGAACCGCAACCAAGCAGTGGACAGGCACTGAACACACTTCTTTCGCGTTTCGAGCCGTCAACGCTGATCGACAGAGATTTGATCCTGTCTTTTTTTCTCACGCTTGTTTGGGGCGGCGCTCCTGGACAACGGCCGGCATTCCTAGTGACCACGGAAGATGACGGCGACAAAAAGAAGGGTCGCGGCAGCGGCAAGACTACGCTTGCAAAAATTGGCGCTCGACTGATGGGTGGCCTCATCCAGGCGAGTGCTAAGCAGGAAATGCATCGACTTGTGACGCGTCTCCTCTCTCCTACGGCGCGGGGCAAGCGCGTCGTGTTGTTGGACAATATCAAGAGCTTGAAGTTTTCGTGGGGTGAGCTCGAAGCACTGATCACGAGTGACGTGATTAGCGGACATGCGATGTACGAAGGAGAAGGGCAACGGCCAAACACGTTGACATGGTGCCTTACGATCAACGGCGCAAGTCTATCACGCGACATGGCGCAGCGCTGCGTGGTGACCAAGGTGAAGCGGCCGGACTACTCGGCCACATGGGAAGATGAAACGAACTCGTTCATCGAAGAGAATCGCTGGGCCATCGTCGGCGACTGCTTGGAAATCCTGCGAGCTCCCGGCACGAAACTGGCCAAGTACAGCCGCTGGGGGGCATGGGAAGCAGGCGTCTTGGCACGCGTTGGTGACCCGGCCGAGTGCCAGCGCGTGATACGCGAGCGACAAGAAGAGGTCGATGACGACGCAAGTGAAGCCGCAATTGTTCGCGAAGCATTCACGTCGGAATTGAGTCAGCGCGGCCATAACTGGGTGACGGAGGCCGTTTGGATCCCAGCCACGGTCGCAGCCGAAGTGCTTAATAGCGTCAGCGCGGAAAAGCATGCGGTCAACCGTGCGGGAGTTTACTTGGGGACGCTATCCATACCTGAATTGCGCAAGAGCGACCGAGAAGGCATGCGCGGATGGGCTTGGCGGGGTGAAAAATCTGAGGTCTCGGCTCCGCTCAAGTGCCTAAAAGAGTGAAAGATGCGCACGACCTTGCTAACCACCTCATCGGCCACCTTCGGTACATTCTTTGTGCAGGGACTGGACACGACGGACTTCACCGCACGGATAGGCTGCTGCGCAGGTCTCCGGCCAAGGCCGATCCGCCGAACCCGCGAAAGCGGAATATTGAGGGAGCGGTTATCTAGACCGTTGCGCCATGCCGGACAAAGCCAGTCTTTTTTGTGGTTTATTCGCCTGCAGCGCGATCGACTGACACCCAAATGACACCTTCGGCGGGGTTTCGGCCCGAAAAGTACGACGCGTCCAAATGATTACGCGGGCATGGCTGCGAAATCGATGCTTGTCCTGGTGGGAGGCCCTCGCGGATTGAGCCGCTGACGGCAATAGTCGCATCGAATCGCACCGGTTCGACCGGCGTGCTTTCTGGCGGCTCTTCCGGTGGATGCCCTTTCGCAATTGAAGCGGCCAGTCCCACAGTGAGCAACAGGCTGATCGAGATTTTCAGAATGCATCCGCTGTGCAGGACCTTACAAATTGCAATTCGGCAATCGTCGAGGAAGCCGACAATCTTCATGAGCGGACCGCCCAAATACTGTACAAGGTCGCCGATTCTCATCTTGCACTCCACATATTGTTCGTCGTCGGCACCAAACGATTTGTTCTACGTCATCCTCCAAAGAGAAGGCGACAAGTTCAGGATAACTTGTCGCCTTATTTTACGTCTACTGGTGTTTCCAGAATCGGCAGCGATTGTCACGCCTTGGCGCGAAAACGCAGAATTCCCTCTCCCTCTTCCTTCACCGGCGCCTTGCCGAACAACCAACCGCGCACGTGCTCCACGACGGCCTGCAAGCGCTCGTCGTCAACGTCCTCGCGATACTCGCCGCTCATCGACGAATCGACATGGCCCATGATGAACTTGACGGCAACCGGGTCTTTCGCGCCGTCGCCGATGGTTTGGAACGTGTGGCGAAGCGTGTAAAAGTTTCGATGGCCGTTGATCTTCAATTGGTCGAGCAGCTTGCGGGTCTCCTTGCTGACCGGGTTATCTGCCGTGTCTTTGGCCCAAGCGTCGCCGTACTTGGTGATGAACGCAAGGCCGGCGTGCTTGGGGTCCGCCGGATCGGGCCGCTGCGCGATCGCCTCGCGGAGTGCCGCGACGGTTTCGGGCCAAAGGGGGCAGCGTCGCGCGACTCCGGTCTTCGGGCGCGGGTAATCTAGTAAGCCGCGGTCAAGGTCGATGGCCGCGAGGGGCAGCGTTCCACAGTCGCTGTTTCCGAATCCGCAATTGACTCCCAAGAGCAGCATTGCCTTGAGCGGTTGGCCGGCCTTGTCGATCACGCTGCGGACTTCATCGGCGGTGAAAAGCTTTTTGCCTTGCTTGGCCTTCGCCAGTCGCATCGTCTTTTTCGTCGGCCGTTTGAATCCTGGTCCGAACCGCGCCTTGTCTAGCATATCCGTGTCGCAAGCGTATTTGAAAACGGAACGCACGCGCTGAATCCAGTTGCCCAACGCGACGGCGCCATAACGCTTGGCCAGCTTCACGCGGAGCTCGGCGAAGTCGTCCTGGGCAATGTCGTCCAGCCGGCGCGTCTTGCCGAAATGATTGATGACAAGATCAGTCGTTAGGTCAACGTCTTTGAACGTGTGCGGGGACAACTCCCCGCCGTCCAAGCGGGCTTTCTTCTCGTTCCAATAGGCGTTGCACAAGTCGCGAACCGTCGCGCCGTCGGGTCGCTCGTCCCTTTGCCGCCTGCCAGCATGCAAGCTGTCCTTCTCACGGTTGTACTTGTCGAGGGCGGCTTGCCAGTCGTCCCACTTGCCGAAGTAGACCATGCGCCCGCGAATCTTCTTCGCCCAACGTCCGGTCGCATGGGCGAACAGCGGAAAGTCGTCGTAGGGCTTGGCGGGCTTTTCGGGCTTGGCCTGGGCGGGAACGGGTGTAGAATTGCGCTTACTCATGCTGACGTCTCCTAAACAGTGTGGTCAGTGTGGGTTCGGGACGGGCAGTAACGATGCCCGTCCCACTCTTTAGGATTATAGGGCAGGAGCTTGCTGGTGTCAATGCTGGTGTCAAGTGAAAAATGGAAAAAGTGATGTATCAGAAAACCCAGCAAATAATCAATCGCCCCCGTAGCTCAGGCGGATAGAGCAATGGTTTTCTAAACCATCGGTCGCAGGTTCGAGTCCTGCCGGGGGTAGTAGCATGAATACGCACGTCGTCAGCGCTCTTGCCTGGGAAAGGATGGTGACCGCCGTGGAGAAGGTGCGCGAGCGCTTGCGCCGGGCGGTCCTGTCTCTGGAGCAAGCCGGCATTCCTTACGCGGTCGCCGGAGGAAATGCGGTGGCAGCGCTGGTAAGCGAGGTCGATGAAGCAGCGGTGCGCAATACGCAGGACGTCGATATTCTGCTCCGGCGCGCCGATCTGGACCGTGCCAAAGAAGCGCTTGCCAAAGCGGGCTTCCACTATCGGCACTCGTCCGGCATCGACATGTTTCTCGACGGCCCCAAATCAAAAGCGCGTGACGCGGTGCATATCGTCTTTGCCGGTGAAAAAGTCCGGAAAGAATACACGCTTCCTGCCCCCAACGTGGAGGAATCCAAAACGACGCCCACTTGCCGGGTGCTCAATTTAGATGCCCTAGTGCGCATGAAGCTGACTTCTTTTCGGCTGAAGGATCGCGTGCACATTTTGGACCTCATTGCTGTTGGCCTTATTGATGAAGCCTGGCCGCAACGGCTTCCGAGCGAACTCGGCAGCCGGCTGCAAGAACTTCTCGACAATCCCGACGCCTGATTAACGGAGAGAATCTATTCGCTCGGCTTTCTCGTCGCTGTTGTAGATTCCCCGCGCGACTGTCTTTCTTGCGATCCCAATACGGTTCGCTTACAATCAGCTTTGCGATTGCGTGGTAGCATGGCTTTTTGGCCTTCCCGGACGGGCCTGGAGACCCGTCCTACATTCCAAGTGTCAGGGTTATGCCCATGTTTGACCCGTATCACAAGTGGCTCGGCATTCCCAAGGACCAGCGTCCGCCCACTTTCTATCAGCTCCTTGGGCTGGCCGCTTTCGAAACCGATACCGAGGTGATCGACGAGGCGGCGATTCGCCAGACCACACACGTGCGCGCCTACCAGATCGGTCCGCAGGCCGGCGAATGCACCCGCATCCTCAATGAGATTTCCCTGGCGCGGCAAACCTTGCTGAGCCCCGCCAAGAAAAAGGAATACGACGCCCAGCTGGCCGCGCAAACGAAGTGCGCCACTGTCACCGACGCGGCGGCCGAAGCCTTCGCGAATCTCGTCACGGCGGCGCGGCCTTTGACCAGCGCGCAAAAGCTGCGCCGCAGCGTCGACGAGGACGACGACGACATCGACCGCCGCAAACGCCGGCGTGACGACGTCGACATCAAGAAAGAAGGACTATTCGCGGGGAAGCAAGGGCTGATCATTGGTGTGAGCGCGGGCGCCGCGCTGTTGGTCGGCACTGTTCTTGTTATCGCGCTTGCGACCGGAGGCGGCGATCGACCCAAAGGGAATCCCATAATTGCCGACGTGAAGCCTCCCGTGGTGAATCCACCCATCAAGCCGCCGGTCGTGAATCCGCCGGTCGTGGACCCGCCCATTAAGCCGCCGGTCGTGAACCCGCCAGTCCAGCCGCCCGTCATCCCCGTCCACATCAAGGCGGGCGAAATCCAACTCGTGCGTTCGGTCAAACGCTCGACAGGTCCCGCCGACGTGTTCTTATCGCGCGACGGGAAAAAGGCGCTCATGCTGCAGTCAGGGAAATTGTTTTCACGCACTACAGACCAATGGGACAACACGGAGGAATATGGAAATAGCTGGAGCGTGTTGGCGCTCAGCCGCGACGGCACGAAGGCGCTCCTGGTCCGCGGTCAGGACTTGGTGCTCTGGAATTGGCAGACGGGAAAGGATGAAAAGGTTCTTCAGGGAGGCGGAGGCGTTCAAATCAACGTCGGTGCGCTGTCTTCGGACGGCAAATGGGCAGCGACCGGAACGTCTGCAAAGGCCGGCAGCGAAGTAGCGATTTGGGACCTCGACGCCGAGCAACTCAATAGGCGCTACCAAGCGCATGCCAACAGCATCATCGCCATGGGCTTTTCCGATGACGCCAAATTGTATTCACTTAGCGCTCAACAACACCTAGCAATTCATGACCTTAAGTCGGGCATGATCAATAACGTCAAGCTCGAGTTGTTTCTGCACGCCACGATTTCGCCCGACGGCAAATACCTTGCCGGCCGTGCCACCTCGGCCAACCTTCACGTCTATGAACTGTCCACGCTGAAGCCCTGCTTTGTGCATGTCCCCGACAGCTATTTCCCGGGGGCACTACGCTTCGCGCCGGATAATCGCTTTCTCGCCATGACGACCTACAGCAAGAAAGGCCCCAATCCTCCGCCGCCATTAGTGATTTTTGATGTGCAAACGGGAGCGGTGGTCGCTCAGGCGGCGCCGGGCATCGAATCGATCGGGGCCGTGGACATGGCCAGCAACGGCCTGTTGGCCACGGCCGACGCCAACGGCAATCACCGCTTGTGGCGACTTGGCGACGGCGCCGGCGTCGCGGCTGCGCCGGTCCCTCATGAGTTGCAAAACTGCCCTGCCGGCAAAAAAGTCGTCGCCGTCGCGTGCACGCGGAAGCCCAACCACATCGTGCTTGCCGGTGATGGGCTGCGGCTTTTCGATCTCAACCTGGGAAAAGACGTGCGCGTGTTTGACGACACGAATTTTGAGAAAGCAGGCCTCGCCGTCAGCGACGACATCGTCTACGCAGTTCGCCCCAATGAAGAAGTGCTTCGCTGGGAGCTGGAATCGGGCAAACGCTTGCCGCCGCTTCCTTTGCGTGCTGGCGCTGCGCCGGGCTTGCGGGATTGGCAAAGCAATGTGGTCGTCGCGCTCAGCCGCGACGGAAAACGGCTATTCCTGCAGCGCGTCGACGGTTCCCTCTCGTGGTGGAACGTGGTAGAGGGCCAAGAAAGCTCGGTCATTCCCATGAATAAAGACCAGCGACCGCTCCTGACCGCCCTCGCCATTTCCCCCGACGGCAAACGGTTCTACAGCGGTCACCGCTCGGGCTCTTTCTTTTGGGACATCGCTACGCGCGCCAAGTTTGCCGGCCAGACGAGTTACGAGGTCTATGGCGCCGACTATCACCCTGACGGCGACCTGGTCTTGGCGATTCCTGGAGCGCTTGGAGTGTTTGGCAGCCCGCGAGGCGAGATTCGCGAGTCGCTGCACACGAAGATCTCCGTCCCCGCGACCTGCACGCAGGTCAAGTGCACACCGGACGGCAAATGGTTGGTTTGCCTGGCCGCTTTCAACAAGGAGCTTTCCATTTTTAGTTGGCCGGACTTGAAGAAAGTGTCGACCTTTGAGGGCCAGTATTCTGCATATGCGGTAGCGCAGGACGGCACGTCGGTGTTCGCCTACGATCCGGCGGGAATGCTGCGCCGCTTCGCCCTTCCGCGGCCCCAAGTAGCGGTCGTACCCAAACCCAAGGACGTTGACGTGCCGGGCCTCGTGGTCGGCAGAGACGGCATCAAGATTGCCGGCAAAGTCGAAGCCAACGATCCCGCGGTCTTCGTCCGCATGGGTAACAACGACGTGCCGCTCCCCGCCAAGATGTTCCAGGTAAAAATGTCGGCGCGGACAAGTTACACCATTGCCATGAACACGGACGACAATGGATTTGATCCGTATCTGGTCGTGCAAGACCAGGACGGTAAACATGTGGCTGCGGACGACGATTCGGGGGGTAAGCTGAATGCGCTCTTGAAATTCACTCCGCCGAGCGACGGAAGCTTCAAAGTCTTCGCCGCGTCCCTCACGAGGCAGTCCGGCGCGTTCACGCTGCGGATCACTGATCTGCAGCCGCGACTCGAGGTCGTACGCGAAACCCGGCGCTGGGACCTGACGAGCACTTACCACAATCTCGTGCGCACTGCCAATCCGAAACACTTCCTGATTGGCGGCTCGCAACTGCGGCTTTGGGACATCGACAGCGGAAAAGACGTGCGCCTGTTCGGCAAACGCAAAACCGGCGCCAGTAACGCCACCATCGCGTTACATCCGGACGGGTCCAAGTTTTTCGCAGCGCACATGGGCGAGATTGACATCACACTCTGGAATCTGAAGTCGGGAGAAGTCGAGGGGAAACTCGCGGGCCATACGGCACGCGTGAAAAACATTGCCCTGACTCAGGACGGCAAGTCCCTGGTGTCGACCGGAGAAGACCACATGGTACGGATCTGGGACACTAAGACATTGACCGAAACGTATCGCTTCGGCGACCACGCGGCCCCCATCTACGCGCTGGCCGTGTCTCCCGACGGCAGCCGCGCCATTACCTTCAGTTTGAATCGCATCGGCCGCACGTGGGACGTTGCCGAGGGTAAGGCCGTGCATCGTTGGAAAACTCAGAAGAGCCAAGTATGGGATGCGGCATTCACGCCGGACGGTTCTAAGATTGCCTGCGCTACGCGCGACGGCCTGCTTGTCTTCGACGGCAATTCATACGCCGAAGAAGGGATGTTCACCGATCAGTCAAAGCTCAGGCACATCGGGTTTTCGCCGAGCGCTAAGTACGTATTCACTGTCGACGACGAGCATCGCATCGGCCAATGGGACTGGGCCACGAAAAGGCTGATGCACCTTTTCGAAGGACACACGTCTTTCGTTCACGGCATGGCGTGCACCGCGGACGGCAAACATCTGCTGACTTGCGGGGACAAAACACTGCGGCTTTGGCTGGTGGAAGACGGCGCGATTCTCGCCGGCAAATTGCCTGGCGAAAAGGTTGCCGTGCCTGCCGAGGAGGGAGTTAAGGAATCGGAAAAGGAGATTCGCAAACAGTTTGCCAAGGAATACGCGCTCGCCAAGAAGTCGTTTCCCGATAGGGCCGCTTTGGCGGAGAGGCTGCACGAGCTTAGTTTGGAAACCAAAGACAATCTCACGAAACGCTACGTCCTCTTGTCGGAGGCGCGCGAACTTGCGGCACAAGGCGGCAAGGCGCTTCTTATCGTCAGAGCCGTCGAGGAACTCGGCAAAACCTTCGAGGTAGATGAGCGCGCGTTGAATCTCGCCGCTCTGGCCGTCGTCGGCAAGCTGAATCTTGGCAAGGATCCGGCACGCGACCTTACAGAGACCGCTCTGGGACTCGCCGGCGCTTGCATCGACGACGAAGCTTTTGACCTCGCATTCAAGTTCTCGGCTCTTGCGGAAACCGGCGCTCGCAAAAGCCAAGTCGCCGGGCTCCTCACTCAGGTTCAGAATCAGGACAAGTATTGGAAGGAGTTGGCCAAGGAATTTGAGGAGGCGAAGTCGGCCAAAGTCGTTCTCGCTAAGGAAGCGGACAATGCCGCCGCCCATCTTGCCAGGGGCAAGTATCTGGCTCTGCGCAGAGGCGACTGGGACAAGGCCCTACCGCATTTGGCGAAGGGAGGCGATGGCCCGTTGCCTGAGCTGGCGCGCCAGGATTTGGCGGCCCCGGCAGAGCCCGCCGCCCGGATCAAGCTCGGCGACGCGTGGTGGGCCGCGTGCGAGAACGAGTCCGGCCCGCACAAATACGGTTACCAAGGGCGGGCGGTGCACTGGTATCGCCTGGCCTTGCCCATGCTTTCGGGGATTACGCAAAGCGAAGTTGTCGGCAAGATCAAGAAGTTCGAGGAACAGCCTTCTCCCTTCCGCAGCACTTTGGGCGAGCTGCGCCGCTTCAAAGGCCACGCCGCCGAAGTGACATCCTTGGCCCTGTCGCCCGACGGCAAGCGCCTTTGCTCGGCGAGCTACGACGGGACTCTGCGTACTTGGGACGTAGGCTCGGCGAAACTGCTTCATAATCTGCCGATAAGCGCTCCTGTCGCTAGCTTTGCGCTTTCCCCCGACCAGCGGCACGTATTCGCTTGCGTCAAGTCCGCCGGCGTGCTTGTCGTGGACATGAAAAGCGGAGTCGTGGTTTATCCCAAAGGCGCGGGCAACTTTCGGGAATGCGTGCCGGGCGGGATTTGGCTTGGCCCCGAAAGGATTTATTACGCTGCACGCAACGACTTCCACACTGCCGATCTACGCGGCGGCGGCGGGGCTGGGCCGCTGCCAGGCGCTCCCGTGCGCGCCATGGTCGCTGCCGCCGACAGCCGTCAATATGTGACCCTCAGTGAGGACGGCGCCGTAGAGCTGCATCGCATCCCAGGCGAAGGCGGCCGCATCTCCCAAGGCACGCTCGGCAGCTTCGAAGCCTATGCCGGCGCTTTCTCCGACGACGGCAAACTTCTCGCCTTGGGCGGCAAGGACCACAGCGTCCGCCTTTGGAAGCTGCCGCGCCGGCCCAACGAGCAGCCGCTCGTCTTCGAAGGCCACACTGGCCCCGTTCGCGCTGTTGCTGTCTCTGCCGACGGCAAACGCCTGCTCTCCGGCAGCGACGACAAAACCGCGCGCGTCTGGGACATCGCCACCGGCAAAGAAATCCATCGCTTCCTGCAGCACACCGGCCCCGTCCTCGCAGTCCTCTTCTCGCCGGACGGCCGTTTCGCTCTGTCGGCCGGCGCGGACACGACGATACGCATGTGGAGCGCGCCGCGCTGAGTGTTGCCAAGCCGCTGCGAATCACGACTGGAAAGCCCATCGCGCAGAGCTGTTGCGCATTGTCTCAAGGCGTGCGCGCAACACCGGCACAGTCTGCTTGCCTTCGCGACGAAACTTGCGGACAATGAATGATGTGGTATTTCTCGCGTCGGCGCTCCGAGAATCGCGCCAGGATCGTGAAGCCCATCAGGCTCACGAGCTATTGACCGAAGGAGTTGAGGCCATGTCCTTCTACATCGACCCGCACATCCACATGATCTCGCGCATCACGGACGATTATCAGCGCATGGCCTATTGCGGATGCGTGGCGATCACAGAACCGGCGTTTTGGGCAGGGTTTGACCGCGGCTCGGTCGAAGGTTTTCGCGACTACTTCCGCCACTTAACGGAATACGAACCGAAGCGCGCCGCCCAGTTCGGCATTCGCCATTACTCCTGGCTGTGCATCAACGCCAAAGAGGCGGAAAACGTGCCCCTGTCGCGCGACGTCATTGCCATGATTCCCGAGTTTTTGAACAAGCCGAACGTGCTCGGCATCGGCGAAATCGGCCTCAACAAAAACACGAAGAATGAAGCGATCATTTTCCAAGAACACCTCGATCTGGCGATGAAATCCAACGAGCTTATTCTCATCCACACGCCGCACTTGGAAGACAAGTACAAAGGCACACGCATGATCATCGACATGCTCAAGGGCGACAGACGCGTCAAGCCCGAGCGCGTGCTCATCGACCACGTCGAAGAGCACACGGTGCGTTTGGCGCTCGACGGCGGCTTCTGGTGCGGCATGACGCTCTACCCCACCACGAAGTGTACGCCGCAGCGGGCCGTGGACATTATCGAAATGGCCGGCACGGACCGCATCATGGCCAACTCCGCCGGCGACTGGGGCAAGTCCGATCCCATGGCTGTGCCGGAGATGATTCAAGAGATGAAGCGTCGCGGCCATCCTGAAAGCGCCATCCGGAAGGTGGTATACAACAATCCGCTCACCTTCTTTCGGCAATGCTCACGCTGGCAGGATTGGCCTGTCGAGGATTCGGCGGCGACGAAGAAGAAAGAGAAAGTGCGGGTGAAAGGAACGGAACGTGCAATTCAATGACCTGCTGAGTTTTGGGACGATTCGGCTTTAGACACGGGAGTTTGGTCTCAACGAGAACTGAGAGAGGTTGACGCTGTGACTATGACAACTACAACGCCGCAACGAAAAAAGGCTCAGCGAATGGCCGTGATCCTGCCGAACGTGCCCAAAGGGATTAGCTGGGGCTGGTATTCGCGGGAGGACACACGGATGCACCTTCAGACCGTGGATTCCAAGAACAGAAACGTCTACAAGGTGTGGCTGGAAAAGAACGGTAACCGCATTTTCGAGCCCGCTGCCCCTATCCCGGCCAAGATTCTGGGCAAGCTGGAGGCGGTCGTGAAGGCCAAGCCAAGGCGCGAAAACATCGAAGGCCGCTGGGTCGAGTTCATGATTGAAAAAGGTTGGCTCGAACTCCGGATGCGCGGGACCTTTATCACGCTTATCGCCTACCCTCACGTGCCTGGCAGCCGTTTCACCCGCACCGTGGATTTGGCCGATTATCTTGGTGGAATCTATGACCCAGATGCCAAGATGTGGCCCAAAGAGCCGGTGCAGCCCCATCAGGTCGTCCTCAGCCGTGAAATGGCCGCCATCGAGATTTGGCCCGAAAAGGAAGAATCGCGACGCCACCACATATTCCTGCCTGAAGTTTTGTGGGAAGAATGACTTGCATTTCCTTGCCATCGAAACCTCTTGTGACGAGACGGGCGTCGCGATCTTCGACGACCAATTGCATGTCCTTGCCAATGTCGTCGCCTCGCAAATCGATCTGCATCGTCGTTTTGGCGGCGTGGTGCCCGAAGTCGCGGCCCGAGCGCATTTGCAGAGGCTATTGCCCACGATGGACGAAGCCCTGAAAGTGGCCGGCCTTTCCCTTAAAGACATTGGCTGCGTCGCGGTGATGAACTCACCGGGTCTGGTCGGCGCGTTGCTCGTCGGCGTCTGTGCCGCGAAAATGCTCGCCTTGTCGTTGGAGATTCCGCTCGTAAGCGCCAACCACATCGAAGCGCACATCTTTGCGGCGCGCATGGCGGCGGGGCGGGACATCTTTCCCTGTGTCGGCCTCGTCGTCAGCGGCGGGCACACGAGCTTGTTTCATTGTCACTCGGCGCTTCGATTTGAGTTGCTCGGCGCCACCATCGACGACGCCGCCGGTGAGGCATTCGACAAGGTCGCCAGTTTGCTCGGTCTGGGATTTCCGGGTGGACCGGCCGTGGAGCGCGAAGCCAAGATCGGCAATCCCAATGCCCATTCCTTTCCGCGCTCTTTCTTGAAAGAAGAGCGCCTCGATTTCAGCTTCAGCGGACTAAAGACGGCCGTGATGTACACGCTCTATGGGCCGGGCATTTCCCAAGGCCGGACACCCGATGCGGGCCCCGAGCGCGCTGACTTGGCCGCCAGCTTTCAAAAGGCCGTTGTCGATGTATTGGTAGGCAAAGCGCGACAAGCGTTGCGCAAAACCGGCTCAAAACGACTTGCCGTCGGCGGCGGCGTCGCGGCAAACAGGGCGCTACGCGCTGCGCTGGCGGACATGATAATGGGAGTCAACGCCGAGTTGTTTGTGCCGCCGCCCAGCCTCTCGACTGACAACGCCGCCATGGCCGCCCTTGCCGTTGAGAAATGGCGCGCCGCCGACTTCGCGTCCTTCGATCTGGATGCCAAGCCGAACTACGCTTGACGGTCATGCTTGGCACTTTTTGGTTGACAGTTTTTCTTGGCTTGGGAACACTATAACAGCCGTAGGTTGCGGACAGGCATTCAACTCGATGTGGAGGCTGCTATGCAATGGTGGAAGCAGGGAACGGCGCTGGCAATTACGGCGCTGGGTCTGGCCTTGATTTGGGGGCAGGTTCAGGCGCAGGATCAGCCGCAGGGCCAGGTGATGCGCAACGTCTCGACTGAAAAACTGGAGAAAATTCTGGGCGACTTGAACATCACCTTCAAGAAGAGCACCGGCAAAAAAGAAGGAACGTTTTTCTACGACTACGACCGGAACAATTACAAGATTCGTCTGCACAACTATAACGGCAAGGACCTGTGGATCGACGCCTTGTTCAATGATCGGACCACTCTGGAAGAAGTGAACAAGTGGAACGTGCGGGCCAAATTCACCCGGGCTGTCCTCATTCGCGACGGCGACAAGGAGACCATCTCGCTCGAATCGCAGATCGATTGCCTGGGCGGGATCACCGACGGCATGATTCGCCAATTCGTCAATCGTTTTGACGGCGAAATCCGCGACTTCGTCAAGTTCATCAGTAAGTAACGGCAGCATCCAGGGGCTCACTCCCCCCAATGCTAATTCTCAATGGAGGACGCCATGCGTTTGGCTTTTGCACTGACACTGGCGGCGCTTGTCGCGGCCCCGGCATCGGCCCTGGCCCAGCGCGAGCCGCCGGCGGGCGGAGGCGGCGACAAAGTGTATCGCGCGCTCACCGCCGAGCAAATGGAATCCATGCTCAAGAACTTCAATCTCGAGTACAAGAAGAACGACTCGAAGACCGCGGGCACCTATTACTACGATTACAAAAAGCACAACTTCAGCATCCGGCTGTACTTCTACAACGGCAAAGACTTGATGGTGGACACGATTTTCAAGGACATGCCTCTCGAAAAACTCAACGAGTGGAACACCAAAGCGAAGTTCAGCCGCGCTTGCCTGCACAAGGACGACAAAGGCCCTTTCACCGCGCTCGAGTTCAATCTCGATGTCCTGGGCGGCATCACCGAAGGAACCGTGCGTCAGTTTCTGTCCGTGTTCGAGGAAGAACTCAAAGCATTTGACAAGTTCGTCGACGGCGGCGGCATTACGCCGGTCCCGGTCCCGGGCAATGAGAAGATCATCACGAGCGTTTCGGATCAGTTGGTCGAAAGCATCTTAAACGCCCTCAATCACAAGTTCAAAAAGGGCGCGTTGCAAAACAACGGCGGCACCTATTGGGACTTCAAGTCCAAGGGCCAGGACCTTAGGCTGTACAACTACAACGGCAAAGACTTGATGATTGACGCCACCTTCAAGCAAATGCCGTTGGAAAAGATCAACAAATACAACCTGGACCGGAAGTTCATCCGTTGTGTTTCTTACTCGAATAACAACAACACGTGGACGGCGCTTGAATCGAATCTCGACTGTGCCGGCGGCGTGACGGAGAGCATCGTCCGCCACTTCATCACCGTATTTGACGAGGAGGTGGCCGCCTTTCTTAAGGCTGCGCCGAACTGACATCGTAGACCCCACGCTCCGCGTGGGGTGGCGGCGCGCATCGCGTGAAGTCATCCCCACGCGGAGCGCGGGGTCTACTCGTTTTTCTTCTTGAGGTAGTCCCCAGAAGCGATGTGTTGGTCTTCGCGCACTTCCCCACGGAACCAGTACACCCAAGCGTCCGTTTTCTTACTGTTCTCAAGGGCGATCTCGGCTATTCCGCGTTCGAAGCAACCCGGCTGCAGGGATTCGGCGTCCTCGTAGAGATCCAATTCAGCCCAGATCGCTTCGTTGTAGAGTTCATACAAATCTCCCACCACCCAGTCCGCATCGTCGGTGGACGGCCGCAATCCGGGAAAACGGCCAAGGTTGTAAAGCCTGCCCTGGATTCTGCCCACGGCGACATAGAGTGCGTGTTCGGCAAGAAACTGAGCCATGGGATGCGGACTGCCGCGCCGCAACGTCCCGTAGACAAAGAGATGCAGTGTCATGCCGATAGAATAGGAACGGCTCGCTAATTCAAAAGCTGAGATTCCTCGAGCTGTTTTTCTTCCTGCTGCGCTTCGTCGGCCTGCGTGGCCCAGTGCATGACGCGGCGAACGATTTCGGCGGCCTGCCGGCTATGCGCCGGCGGCAATGCTTGGCCCACGCCCATGCCTAGATCGACGCCGAGGCGCCGCTGAATGACATCGGCGGAAGCCAAGGCGATTTCCCGGTTGGGTAGACGCGCGAGGTCGCGCAGAGCGGCCAAGGCGCCGTCGCGCATCGAGCTGTCCGGATGCTCCGATAGAATCGTTTCGCAGGCGATTAGCCGCAACGGTGCGGGGTTGGAAGGATCCAGCATTCTGTCCAGGTGCGGCGGCTCCAGCTCCTGGTGATATTGAAGGACCTTGCCCAGTTCCAGACGCAAGACGGCCGGCGTATGCGCGTCGCTCAGCTGGTGTTGCAGCGCTTTGACCATGTCCGCGTCGGGCCGTTCGCTAAGCGTGCGATTGAAATGAGCGCCCAGCGTCACGGCGGCGCGGGCGGCCAACACGCCTTTTTCCGCGCACCACGCCGTCAGGTCGCTCACGGCTTCGGCGGTAAGCAATTGCCCGTCGGGCATGAGTGCGCCGTCGGTCACGAACAACGGATCCGCCAGAATGCGCCGCACCGCGAACCGAATCCAGGCCCAGCGATGTTCCGTATCCCACATGAGCGCCTCGATGGCGGCCCGGCGCACCTCTCGGCTCGTGTCGTGCAAGAATTGCGCGAGCGTTTCCACCAGCTCGCGATCGTCGAGATTGCCCAGCGCCGTCACGGCTGCCGCGCGAATGGCCGGCTGCTCGGCGCGCTGCGCGATCTGCATGACCAATTCCGCCTGGCCCGGATGCCATTCCTTGCGAAACTCCAGGGCGGCCAAAGCGGCGACCCGCACTTCCAGGCGTGGATTGTTCAAGAGGGCCAAAGCGGGCGCTGCGTCAAACCCGAGCGCCGCCCGAAACGCTTTCACCTCGGGAAGTTGCCGACAGGCGGCCAGGTCGCTGGGCCAATCGTTGCGGTTGGACAAGCGCTCGGCCAGCGCATTGGCTTTGCGCACCGCCGGGGCGCCGGATTCATACAGTGTTTGGAAGCCAAAAACCGTCAACGGCACCACGAGCAAAACCGCCTTGGAGAAATGCGTGTACCAATCCTCGACTTTGATGCCGAACCAAAGCCAGGCCAGCGCGATGAGATAAAGTGTTACCACGGAGGGGCCCAGCGGCTGCCGCCAGGTTTGTCGGCTTAGAAAGCTCAACATGCAGACCGCAGCTTGAAAAAGCGTGCCGATCCAAAGCACGAGATTCGGTTGCTGTTGACGTGATGCCGCCACCAGCAGGATGCAAGTGGGCAACAGCAGGAACGCCATTCTTACCAATGGCGTGAACATGACGCCAAGCCGCTCACGGGTCCTGACGGAAAGCACGGGTCGCATGGGGGCTTCCTTTCCGGGAACGGGTCCGGAGTCTTGGTCCAAAGCGCATAAGGGGAGACTGTACTTCCTTCTCCTAGGCCAAGTATGGGTCACAACAACCGCAAAGGCAAAGTGAGCGCAATGAAAAAGGCTTGGACCTTTTCCCACAAAAGTCCAAGCCCCGATTGAGATACCGTACCGGTATCCGCCTCGCAACCCAGGCCAAGTCCAACGCCCTTTGGCGGTCGGGTTTGGCATGCGTTGCGCGAACATGGCTATCGTCAGCAGTTTCTAAAAGATGTGGCGGGCACAAACGTGGTTGGCCGGCCATAGCCCGCGCTCGGATAGTAGCTAACCCTTTGCTGGCCGTTAGTTGTGGTCGTTCGCACCTGGGCGCCTGGCTCTGCGAAGGTCTGCAAGTGCCTCGCCAAGTCGGCTGGTGTGATCGCTCCGTCGTGGTGAAATGCTTGCAGGTTTCCAGTCCGGTCGCTAATGACCAATCCCTGACCGGTGGAAATTGCCAAAGCGCGAATAAGCTCGCGATCCCCGGTTTTTTCGTTGTCCAAACAGACACAAATGTACTTGCTGGCCAATGTGTCCTTTAACGCCTTCGGCCATCGCCCGTCCTGAACCAGTTTCCTGTGTCCTCCCGAACTCACGAAGACTGCGAGCGGCTTTTTTTCCTGCGTCCCTTGCAGTTGTGCTGCGTAATAGTCCTTTTGCCAAACGATGCCGTCATCCACCGCTTGCTTGCCATTAGGCGATTGAGGCGTAACTGCGAAAATGACCACGAAGCCAATCGAAGTAAACATCCACTGTCCTCCTGAAGCAATGCGAAACCTGAACAAAAAGTCAGATTCCGGCTTTGGCGAATGCAAGGGGGGATGTTTTATCACCACGGGACAAAGACATCAACAGTAAACTTTTCCCATTTTGAAAAGATTGCTCAGATTGCCGACCCAGCCGAAATGAGTATAGGTCAGTTTTTTCGTCCCGGCAGCGCTGGGCCGGCCGCCAACTCGACCTCGGTGAGCTTGTCGCTCAGGTCTTTGGCAAGGTTGGCGCGCTGCAGGAAAAGAAGTGCAAAGCAGGTGTCGACGAGTGGCGAGTTGCCGTGGCCTTTGGCGAAATGCCATTGGCCATTCGGGCGTTGGTGTTGTGCCAGCATCCAGAGGCCCCAGTGGTACCAATCCTTTCCGGCGACTTTGCTTAGTTGATAGAGCACGGCGACGCGCTCAATCGACCAAAGGAAGTACAGTTCCGTCACGGGGGCCTGCTGTTTCGGATCCTTGGGCGGGTCGCCGATCGACGAGGAAAGGTGCCGCAGTGCTTTCTGGATGGCCTGGTCTTGGTTGGGTCCGGGGCCGGCGGTTTTGCCGTCGGCAGCGATGCCGTAGCCAACGGCGAGCCCCAAAAGGCCCGCGCAAGTCATGGTCGGCAGTCCGTTTTGCGAAGCCATTGGCAAACGCGGCGAATAGGGGAAGCTGCCGTCTGGGTTCTGAGTGCTGCGAAACCGGCGGACAACGAGTTCAAGCGCGGAATCGACCGGCAGCTTATGACGACGCGCGGCCCAGAGGGCGAGAATAGCGAACTGGGTGTTGGAATTATCGCCGTCTGCGCCGGCAAAGACGTCGGGCGCGTTCTCCGGGCTAGTGAAGACACCGGCCTTGCGCGCCTGAGTGGACAGTTTTGCGGCGGCATCTTTGTTCTTGCGCACGTACTCGCGCGGCGATATACGACCGGCGTCTTGCAGCAAACCGCGCAAGACTGCCACGTCTGAATCGGTCAGACGATTCTGGTTGTACGTCCATGCGCCATTGGCAAGTTGTCCCGCCACGAGCCGCATCGCCAATGTTTCGATATGCGGCAGGTCTTGCTTGTCGCCGAGCCGGTCGAGAAACAGAAGGCACAGCGACATTTCATAAGTGCGGTGCAGCTTGGGCATGTTGCCGCGGACAAACTTGGCGGCTTTCTGCACGGACGGATCGCTCGCCGGAACGCCGCTTTCCAAGAGGGTCAAACCGCCCAGGCCGACATAGTTGAGTGCTTGCTCCGGCGGTCCCCATGTGCCGGACGGGTGTTGCGTCTTCTTTAACCACTCCGCGCCTTTCTTCACCAATTCAGAGACTTTGGCTTCGTCTTCTTTGGAAAGCGGGATGAGGGGCGGGGGCGGAGGAGGCGTTTTCGGCACAGGCGGCTCTATGGGCGCATTCACATAGCCGCCGCCGGGTTCGTTCGGCACGGCAGGAGGCCCCTCGCCTTGAAGACAAACAATTATCAGCACCACGGCCAAACCGATGACAGCCACGACGCCGGTGAGGACGAACAGCACGCGCTTGCCGCGCTGGTCGTCGGCCGCAGCGTCTGCCGCCGCACTTTCGATGGGGGCGAGAGGATGAACGGCAACCGGCACATGAACCGGAGCGGGTTTAGAGGCTTGAACTTTTTGGACGGTCTGGTTGTTGGCAACCGCGACGCCGACCGGAACAGGCGCTGCCGCCGCGGCGAACACAGTCTGGCACTGCGTGCAACGTACCTTAGCGCCTGCGGGAAGAGTTGCGCCCGTGCGCAACGCGCATTTGCATTTCGGGCAGGTGAGCTCTATGGCAGACATAGTCGTTTCGAACACCAAAACTCGGATTCTATCTCTTACTAGTCGCTGGATCAGTAATGGCCATCAGTAACTGCAATTCCTGAGTCAAATCCTGGACGAGATTGGAGCGCTTAAGAAACAACAGTGCGAAACAGGTATCGATGGGCGGCGTGCTGCCCGCGAATCGCGCCGAGCGCCAACTGCCCTCGGGATTCTGGTTGGGAACGAGGATGGTCGCGCCCCAGCCGTACCAATCCTTGCCGCCAATAGTCTTGAGGTCATAGAGCATGGCGACGCGTTCGACCGACCACAATAAATACAGGTTTTCCATGGGCGGCCGAACCGCGTTCTTCTGGGGAGAAGGATCGGCGCTGAGGGGGAACGGTTGGCCAATGTGCTTGCCGAGGGCCTGCAAGCCGCGCGTGATGGCCTGGTCCTGGTTTTGGGCGGGAACAGTCTGGACCTTTTTCTTTTGATTCTTCGGCGGCAACTTAGGTGCGGCCAGCTTCAAGGCTTCCGCATTGGCGCCATGGCCCATCGCCAAACCGAGCAATCCCACGCAGGTCATGGTGTCGCGCGTCGGCATGTTCAAGCGATACCCCCAGCCGCCGTCGGCATGCTGGGTGCTGAAGTAACGCTGATACGCGAGTTGAAGGGTTTTCTCGGTGGGCACGTCGTGCCGGCGCGCGGCCCATAGCCCTAACAGGGCGAATTGGCTGTTGGAGTTGTCGTCCACCATGTTCGAAAGGCTGGCCACGGGCGGCGCTTTGCCTTTACCTTTGGCCGGCAGATTCTGAAGATTGGGGGGCAGGAAATCGGGCCGCAAGTTCGCCTGCTTGTCCACGTCCTTGGGAGGTTCCTTGGCCTTGGGCGGCGCTTCTTTGGGCGGCGCTTCCTTGTTCGCGCCGCCCAGCGGTGCCGGCAGTTCGACTTTTTCCGATTTCCGGGCCGGATCGCTTAGACCTTCGCGCCTGCTCTTGTCCAAGGGATCATTGAGATTGCCGCTCTTCGCGCGCAGAGGATCCTTTAGGTCGGCGCCTCCGCTCTTGTTCAATGGATCTTGGAATGGGACCCGATTCTTATGCAGGAACGCAAGCAGTTGTTCGGCGTCGCGCGGCTGCAAGAGGGGGACTTGATAGGTCCAGCCGCCGGCGCTGTTTTGACCCGCGATCAGCCGCAGCGCCATGATCTCGATCAGCTTTTTGTCGTTGGCCTCGCCGAGACGGTCGAGGAACAAGATCGAAAGCGACAGCTCATAGGTTTTGTTGAGCGCAGGAATCCGGCTGCGGACAAAGGCGGCGGCCTTTTGCACGGCGGGATCTTGCGGCGACACGCCGGATTCAAGAAGTGTGAGTCCAGGCAACGCCGCATAGCCGACATCGTGGCCGCCGCCGCCCCAGCCGCCGTTTTCCAGCTGCGTGGACAAAAGATACTTCACGCCCTTGGCGATCGCCTCGTTGACGCGCTCTTGCGACAGGCCGGGGGCAACGAACTTGGGCGGCGGCATGTCCAAAAGCA
>JAKEHV010000520.1 GCA_022614915.1 Gemmataceae bacterium
GTCGCCTTTCATGTTTTCGGTCACGCCCCAAAAGCGGCAGGCGTCCGCGAAGGTGAGGTCGCCTTTGCGATTCTCCTCAAATTTCTGGTAGGCGCTGGAATCGAGCATGCCCAAAAGCGACTTTTCCATGTCGCGGGCAAGCCGTACATGGGTGTTGGGCTTGTCGTTGTCCGCATCCCCTTCGACAACGCGCCGCACCAAGGACCGGCCTTCGCGCGTCAGAGCGTACATTTTCTGGCCCATTTTGACGAGCCAGCCGCGCTTGGCCAGTCCTTTCTCGCCCATGATGGCGGCCAGGATTTTGTTGTTGTCGGGAAACTGGTCGGTGTAACCTTTGAGCCCGAACGTCTTTGGAAATTTTTGCCACGAAGCGACGGTAAGCGCCTCCGCGCTAAAGGGCGACTGGCCCTGCTTGTCCAGGTGATCCGCGGCCAAAAGGATCTTCTCCGGGACTGTGAACTCATCCACATTCGTAGTCACGCTGATCCCCCAATCGTCAAGGTTTGCGGAAAACTCGTCGAACCTCCTTTTTGGATTCGATCCCCCAAGACCGAAATGTTGCCAAAAGGGTGAAGCTTCGTCAAATGTATTCTGGCAACGCGCGGCCGGAAAGAGGGCGCGCGCTGTTTACGTTTCGCGCTCTTGTTTACGTTTCGCGCTCGCTCCATGCCTTGCCGTGGCGCAAGCGCGAAACGTAAACGGACTATTTCAGTTGCTCCAGCAACCAGCGCGCCACGGCCTCCGGCGCGGATGCCTCCGACTGCAACACCAAGCGATTCTCCGCTGACTTGTACGCCGCCCGGGCAAAGTCAAAGTCGCCGCCGATCTTGGCCACTTCCACGCGGCGATTGAGCCCGTCCACCATGGCTTCGAGCCGCACCGGCCGCGGCGCAAGCGCCGCGACGAGGTCCTCCACGTCGGCCACCGTCAAGATGCCGGGGACAATAGCATCGTGCGGCACGTACAAAAACGGGCTGCGCAACAGTGACCGAAAGCTGACGAGGCCGCCGCGGGCGTAGACGGCTTTGACGTCCTTGTTGACGAACGCCGTCAAAAGCGCCAAGGTGGCCGCGCCCGGCTCGGCATGGTCGGGCAGCTTGGCGTCTAAAGGCACGGCGAAATTGCGCGTGGGCGGATTGACGGGCGCGAATGAGTCGGCCCAGAGCGCGATGCGTTTGCCGTCAAGTCGTGAGTCTTTGCCGATGTGGTCGAGCAGAGTGCGAAGGTCGCCGGCTTGGCGGACCACGACAGGAGCTCCGAACATGTCTTCCGTCGCGGACAGCGACGTGCTGGCGCTGGTGCGGCTGCGCGCTTCGCCCTTGGTTCCCATGCCGCGGCATTCGACGAGGCAGACAGCTGCGCCGCCGCCGAGCACGCCGGCGACAACTTCGGCCCGCTCCTTCAGCAGTGTTTCGATGCCGGCCTGCGCGAAGCCGATCATAATGGGTGACTTTTGCTTCACGCGTGAGATGAGCAAAACGTAATTCGCCAACCCGTCGCTTCTAACACCGAATTCGATGGACATTGGTTGGGCAATTCGGATCGATTTCCAGTCCATCCCTCGCTCCTTTGGCGCTGTTCCCGGAGCGATCCGTCTCGACAATTCCTCTATGAGCCTCCTGACCCTTTTCTCTTGTGGTGCTTTCGAGAGCTCGGCCCGAGACGTCTTCAAGCGCTCCTCCGCGAGCGCCTGCGCTACCTGCCAAAGCGGCGCTGGTTTGAGCTTTTCTTGCAGCTCCGGCGTCCAGCATTGCAAGTCGCCGGCGGGAACGCGGTTTTGGTACTCCTTCTCGGGTATGGGAATGTCGAACCAATATTTGAGCGCGGGATAGATCATCTTGCGATGCTCAGCGCCGATGTTGTTGCAATGCGTGGCTTCGGGCGGTTTGCCTTGCAATACACCGCGGCCATGGGCGAAATCGAGATTCGCATCGGCATCATAGAGGGTATAAATGGCGCGCAGGCGTCGCCACACCGGATCGGCCCTCTGGTCCCAAGCAAACTCGTGACCGTAGATGAGCTTGCGTGGCGCGATGCTGCCGACGATGGCCCAGGGTGGAAAGCCGCCGAGCACGGACCAACGCAAGCCGCGCGTCGACTCCCAGCTGCCGCCACCCAGGTAGTTGAACGGAGTTTCAGCGTCATATTCAGGCAGTGGATACTTCGTCTCGGGTTGCGGGCCGCCGAAGTTGAATGGGACCGCGCAGGTGATGCGTTCGTCGAGCGCCGCAGTCACCGCGGCCGGATCGCCGCCGCCGGCCACCGACCCCATGAGAATGATCGCGTCTTTGTTGATGCCGGGCTTTGAGAGCAGCAAGTCCACGCCGCGCATCATGTCATGCGCCATCCAACCGATCAGGCTTTCGCCGATGAGGTGGAGCTGGGCGGCTACGTTGTAGCGGAAGTAGTAATCCTGGCGGCCGACTTTGAATGATTCCGGGTAGTTCTTCGCGTCGGCGAAGGGATGCTGCCGCCGTTCGCCGTGACCCAGTTGATCGGGAATGAGCACATAGCAGCCGAGCCGCGCCCAAAGCATGCCCATGTCCTGCAATTCGCCCTGCGTTTTTGGATTGTGGTGACTGTGGATGATGAGAATGCCCGGCATTTTCGCTTGCTTTTTGGCCGGCGCGTAAAGGTTGGCAGTCACCCAAACGCCCGGCCGGCTTTCGTAAAGCAAGTTTTCTATGACGAAGCCGTCGCCGGCAATCGTCTTGGCCACAACAACAGTCGGTTCTGTCGAGGTCGGCCTGCGAACGCCGAGCGCGAACCGCATCGGGCCCATGAAGTCCTTCTTTCGAGATTCCCAATGGTCCTTGTTCAGAACTTGATGCCATGACTGCACGTCTTTCTTGTTTGCTTCGTCGCGACGCGCCCGAAGGTCCTTCATCCACTCCGATTGAATTGGCGGAACCTTGACGTCCAAGTTGCGCAATTGTGTCGCAAGGTCTTTGTTGGATTCCTGAGCCGGCGCTGTGGTCAGGAAGAAGAGCGACAGGCAGAACGCGCAAAGATTGTGCAATCGGCTCACGTTGAGTCCTCCGGTGGACCCGCAGGGCGCGCAGACTCGCCCCGCGGCGTGGGGTGGTTCCTGACATACCAGCGTATTTGGCGGGCCAGGCCTTGGAGGATTTGCACCTCCATGACGCTGAGCCGCGCTTTGCCGAGCATGTGCCTCAGGGCGTGCATGAGGGCGGGTCCTTTGTCGCCGTAGAGAAAGTGCAATTCCTCCAAAGCGACCCGCAGCTGGCCGAACATCTGGTCCTGCGTCTCGAAGCTAGCCGGCTCTTCTTGTGGGGCAGACATTCCTGTCTGCCTTGGTGGAACGGCAGGCTGGAACGCCTGCCCCACGCTGAGCCACTGTTGGCGCAATTCGTAAAGGCAGATGGCCACGGCTTGGGCGAGGTTGAAAGCAGGGTACTCAGAATCAGCGGGGATTTCGATCAAAAAATGGCAGCGGGTAACGAGGTCATTGGGCAATCCGGTGGGTTCCGAGCCGAAGACCAAAGCGGCGGGTTGATCCGCGGCAAGAATTTCGACGACGCGCGGCAAGATTGCCTCGGGCGTGCCGACGGACTGCCGGCGAAAGAGACCGCCCGTGCGCGCCGACGTGCCGACAACCATAGTGCAGTCGCCGACCGCGTCGCCAAAATCCGTCGTAATTCGTGCGCGCCGAAGGATGTCTTCGCCGTGCGTCGATAGCTTGCGAGCACGTTCATCGAGCGGATCGGCCGCGGGCGCGACCAGAACAAGGTCGCGGAATCCCAGATTGCGCATGACGCGGGCGGTGGCGCCGATATTGCCCGGATAAAGCGTTTCGACCAGAACGACGCGGCAATGCTGGAGACCCATACGAACTAACCACAGAGGCACAGAGGCACAGAGAATTCAAGAGCATTAGAACAAACAAGCGAGTCATCAACTTTCTATTCGTTCGTATTCTCTGTGTCACTGTGCCTCTGTGGTGAGCTCACTGGCTACTCGTCCCAAAAGACCGCTTCGCCGCCGTTGCGCGTGGCGAGGGCTTGGTAGATAGCCGCGGGTATGGAATTGCCGATATTGCGAACCGAGCCGTCGGCGAAGAGGAAATTGACGCCGACCGGATGGCGGCTCCAAAAGTCCTCCACATGGGAGGCGGCATCATTGGGCGGATGGTCGCAAGAACCGAGGACAAGCGCGGGCGCTTCGTCGGCCCCGGTGACGGCGCCGGTCCAGGTGTTCTTGAAAAGGTTGAGCGAGCGCTCGCCGACCATGAGGGTGTTGCTCGTGCCGTCGATGATGGAAGCCACGCGCGTCGCGCTATTGCGAAAAAAAATGCCGTTGCCGCGGCCGGGCCCATCTTCAATCTCGTTGCTGCCAAACACCGCGACATAGTGCGAATGCGCGACGGAAAAAGCCACACCGTCGGGGATGAAGGTATCCAGCCGGTCGTCGGAAGCACAGCGGAACACAGCCAGGCTCTGCACACGCGCAAAGGCGTTGGCGGGATCGCCGATGTCGAGCTTGAAGTTGATCTGGCGATGGACGTTGTCTTGTTCGAGATCGTTGAGAAGGAAAGCGGCCCAGCCCCAACCGGGGCCGAGGTCCACGCCAGCGACGTTAACATTGGAAACATAACCGGGCGGGAACTTCTTGTTGCGGTCGTGAAAGTTGTGCATGGCAAGGCCGATTTGCTTGAGATTATTGCGGCATTCAGTGCGCGCCGCGGCTTCGCGAACTTTTTGGACCGCGGGCAGCAACAGTCCGATTAGAATGGCGATGATGGCGATGACGACGAGCAGTTCGATGAGCGTAAAGGCCGAGCGTCTGCTTTGGCGTGGCGAA
>JAKEHV010000521.1 GCA_022614915.1 Gemmataceae bacterium
TCCCAATAATCGTCCGGTCGTTTTTTCATGATGTCCATGACTTGCAGCAGGTTTTCCTCATCGTCGTTCGGGCGGACGGCGCGGGTGACGAGGAACGTGCACGCCAGAGTAAAGCCAACAAACGCGCCAATGAGATGGACGATGTAAGCAATCGGAGTGCCAAGTTCGACCAATGTGCCAACGAGGTCGCAGGACAAATAGAAGATGACGATCCAATAAGAGGCGACTTCGAGCGTGCCCATAAGGGACCAGCCGACCCAGTACCAAACGTAGACCTCGTTGCGCGGAAAAAAGACAAAGAACATGCCCATGAGTCCCATGATGGCTCCCGACGCGCCAACCGCGGGCACTCCTTTGCCGACGAAAAGCCAACCGACGCCGGCTAGTGCGCCGATCGAGAAGTAACAAAGCAGGAACAACCCGTGGCCAAGCTTGGCATTGACCGCGTTGCCGAAAACGAACAGAAATATCATGTTGCCGACGAGATGAAAGACATCGCCATGGACGAAGAGGTGCGTGATGAGCTGGAGCGGATTGAAGTCGTTAGGCTGAAGAGCGCCCACATAGGGACGGACGTTGGCGACGTCAAAAACAGCGTCGTCGTCAATGGCCCTGTCGATCAAGATGAGGCCGCTGGCGAAAATGGTAAGCCCGATGAGGATCCAGTTGGTGAACGGGATGCGCTCCATCGGCACGTCGACGGTGTAGGGAACAATCATGCGAAGCAGCCCCCCTGGAACGTCGCTAGATTCTTCGCAATGGTAGCAAAGTTATTTGCAAAAAACAAAAGTGTCGATTCATTGTTCCACGCAAATTGCCGAGCAGCGGCAAGGGATGCTGAGAGCGCGAAACGATGAATCAGCCCACTACCTCTCCGATGCAGGGATGTTTAACACAACGACGGCGGGTTTGCCAAAGGGACTGCGTGCGCCCGGGTCCGCCCCGTTGAAAGTGAAAAAGAGGCGCTCGCCCTTGCCGTCGATTTGCAGGTTGTAGGTGCCGCCGACTTGGTAATTGAGTTTCTGCTTAAGCGGCTCGGCGAGAAAGGCAAGCACTTTGCGCTGGCCGGCGGCGATGTCGTATTGCACGACCGCGGCGCCGGTCTTCGAGCCGGAGCCGTGGGCGCCGGGAGCATAATAGAGGTACTTTTCATCGGGGCTCATGACCATGACCGCGGTGTAGTCGCCGCTTTGCCAGTTGGGGCCGAGGTCCTTGACGCTTTCCTTGGCCGGATCGAAAGCGAACATGCGGCCGGCCGCGGTCATGCCGTAGACGACGCCGTCCTTGGTCGGGCGCTGGGCGGCGGCGCGGAGCGTGTCGTTCTTCTTTTTCGCGCCGGGATTGGCGGGCAAGCTCACCTTGGTCGCCACGATCTCGTTCTTATCGGGATCGTAATAGTGCAGGCCGTTTGTGCCGCTGAAATAGACCCGGCCTTTCGCGTCCGCCAGAAATGTGCGGCTGGCTTCCGATTCATCGGCGCCCCCGACGAACCTGGTCTTTTGCTCCTTGACGTCATAAACAGCGATGTCACCCTTGTAGACTGCGTGGAAATACAGGAGTTGTCGCCGCGCATCGAAGTGCGAGGCCGGCAACCCCTGCTTCGGCACCGGTGCGCCGTGGTTTACTACCTTGCCGGTCTTCAGGTCGTAGCTCAAAAGAATCGAGCCGGGGAAGCCTTTCTGGAAGGCAGCGTCCACCTCCTTAGGTTTGCCCCAATACGTTGCGAAATAGAGCTTGCCGTCGGCGCCTTCGTGAATGGCGGCGTGAATCTTGCCGTATCCGTACAAGCCGAACATCTGATAGATGGCTTCGAGCACATCGACGATTTGCCGCAGGATCATGGTTACAGGGTCGTATTCATAGACCTTGCTGGTTGCATTCTGGCCCAAGTGATCGCCGACGGACGTGTAGTATTTGCCGTTGGAGGCGAAGCAGCCGTCGCCCCAGCTCGACCAGAGCGTGCCCTTGCCGCGGTCGGCGAGGCCTTCGAAGAAGCAGACGTCGATTACGGGCGCGGTTCGCGCCACGGTGAAGGTGTCCGCCTTGAGGCCGGTGGGGATTTTGAGGAAGGCATCCGATTCGATGCGCGTCGCCTTCGACGCAAGCGGACGCTTGGCAACGTTTTCCTGCGCCCACAGAAGCGGACAAGCTGCGAGCGTGAAGGAAAGACAAACGGCAGCGTATGATCTCATCGGGCACTCCAATGTATTTCCGAGCCGCGATCGTCAGAGCCGCGCCCGTTAGGAAGCGGGTTGCCTCGGGCTCCCCGCTTCCTCACGGGCGCGGCTCTGACTGCTTGCCGCTCTGACTACTTCTTCAACTGTTTATCGAAAAACTCGCGCACTTTCTTGTCGACGTCCGCGCCGCTGATGCCGTGGCCTCGGCCTTCGGCGACATAGAGCGTCACGGGCACGCCGGCTTTTTTCAGGGCCGTTTCGAGCAATTCACTTTGGCTTAGGGGGACGGTCGTGTCCTTGTCGCCGTGGACGATGAGGAAGGCCGCCGCGTCCTTGGTGATGTGCGTGATTGGGCTCGCGTGGATGGCAAGGCTTTTCTTGTCCGCGGGAGCGCCGCCGAGCAGTTTGCCGACCGGGCCTTCGGCGCCGCTGCTCTTGCCGACGATGGCGATGAGATCAGTCGGCCCGCAGAAATCACACACGGCTCGGACCTTGCTGGAATAGTGCGGCGAGCCGCCGCTGCCCTCCAACTCCTTTACGTGGGCGGAAGTGCCCAAAAGCGCGACCAGGTGTCCGCCCGCTGACGAGCCCCAAACGCCGATGCGCTCGGAATCGAGGTTGTAATGCTTGGCCTTGGACCTTAGGAAACGGATGGCGCATTTGCAGTCTTCGATCTGGGCGGGAAAGATGGCCTCCTTCGAGAGGCGGTATTCGACGCTGGCGCAGAAGTAGCCTTGAGCCGCGTAACCTGCCAGGCGCGGGATGCCGCTGTTTCTGTCGCCTTTTTGCCAGCCGCCGCCGTGAATCCAGACGATCACCGGCATGGCTTCCTTGGGCGGCGCCTTGGGCCGCAAGATGTGCAGCTTCAAGGGCCGGCCGCCGCCCGTGCCGAATTCCACGTCGCGCACGACTTCGACGGAATCGGGAATCTTGGGAGGCTCCTTTTTTTGCTCCTGCGCGAGCACGTGTGTGAGCGGCAGCCAAGCAATCGCGAGACAAAGCAATACCAAGCGTCGCATGTGTCCTCCTTTTTTGGATTGCGGCGGAAAAGCGCCGCACTCCAAATGTTATTCCGCAAGTACCATTCGTTTCTTGGATTCGATGTTCTTTCGCACGATCTTCTGGCTGTTGGGCAGCGTCGCTGCCACGTCGACGCGCTCAAGCTCGCCCAGGCCGAAATGACACAAGGCGGGCTGGCCGCTGGCGTAGCCGTAGCCGATGGATAGTTCTTGAAACCCCACAAGGGCTTTCTGGTTTCCCAATTCGCCCGCGCGATACAAGCGAATCTGGCTGCCCAGACCCATGCGGTTGAAAGTCTTGCCGACGACCTGAACTTGAAGCCAGTGCCGCGGCGCGCTCTCGTTCCTAAGAAGCCGCGAATGATTGCCTTGAAACCAGTTGATGAGAAAGAGATCGAGCCGGCCGTCGTTGTCGAAGTCGCCGGTTGGGCCGGCGGGGTAATAGACCATGTCGCCGCCGATGGGCCGAGGCGGCGTGAAGCGCGGCACGCCGTCTTTCACGCCGGTGTGGCGATAAACCAGCGGCGTGATCTTGCCGGCTGCGTCCATCCAGGCCGCGGAAATGTATATGTCCGGCCAGCCGTCGTTGTCGAAGTCTTGGATTTCCACGTGCGGGCAGCGGACCGGGATAATGTCGCCCAGGCCGGCTTCCTTGGTCACGTCGCGGAATTGGGGAATGCCGTTTTTGAGGCCGTCGTTGAGGAAGACCTTATTGCGTGCTTTCTTGCCGTGGATGGCGACGACGAGGTCGAGCCGGCCGTCGCGGTCAAGGTCGCCGAACGCCGCGCCGCAGGGCCAATCTTCGCCGTCGAGCGGCGCCCAGGTGAGGATGCTCTTCAGCTCGACCGCTTCGCGATAGGTCACGTCCTCGCCCTTGCTAGCGCTTCGAGCTCGCGACTCACTCCCCTCGCTCCCGGAGGGGAGAGGGGAGGGGGGTGAGGGGGCTCGTGTGCTGAGAAATAGGCGGTTGCTGTGCGGCACGAAGAAGTCGGGCCGGCCATCGCCGTTGAGATCGGCGACGGCCAGGCCCAGTCCGAAGAGATTGTCCGGCAGGCCGGCCTTTTGCGTCACGTCTTCGAATTGCAGGTTGCCTTTGTTGCGAAACAGCGCGGTGCGCGGCTTGGGCGTGAAGCGGTCCTCGACGACCAATAGATCGAGCAGGCCGTCCGCGTCGTAATCGAAGACGCCGATGTTGCGCGCGGTGAAGAGCGTGCTTGGACAGGCGCCGCTTTGAGCGGAGATGTCTTCGAAGACGCCTTTGTTATTGCGGAATAGCTGACTGTGGCGGACCTGGGCCGATTTCTGCGGCTCTTGCGCCTTTTGCGTTTTTGCCTTGGCGTTGTTGGCGGAGTAGAGTTCGAGCCAGCCGTCGTTGTCCAGATCGGCGAAGACCGCGCCACTGGTGCGGCCAAAGAACGTGACCGCCGGCTGCTTCACTTGCTCGAAGCGGCCGTTGCCCAAATTGCGGAAGAGCTTGTTCGGTACCGGTCCCGCGGCGGGCTTGTATTCCGCGTTGGGCCGATCGCAAAATCCGCCCATGTAAAGGTCGAGGAGGCCGTCGTTGTCGAAATCGCCCCAAGCGCCGCCGTGGCCCATGATGCCGGCCAAGGGTTCATACAGGCCGGCGTCTTTGGTAATGTCTCGAAAGACAATGGCGAACGACTTTTCCCCGGCTGGCAATGCGGAGCAAAAGAGCGTAAGGGCAAGCGCGCACGCGTGCGAACGAGAGAGGACAATCATGGCAGCGATTCCTTCTTTAGGTACTTTATGATTTGGAGTGCGGCGGTTTGACGCCGCTTTCTTTTTTCTCTAAGTACTTTATCATTTGGAGTGCGGTGGTTTGACACCGCTTTCTTTCCTTTCTAAATGGTGATGGCGATGGAAGACTTGCGAATTCGATTGATCGAGCGCCTGTGCCGCTGGCCGGCGGGGCTATTGCCAGAAGTTGAGAGCGTCCTGAACAGGCTGGAGAGGATGGCGCACGCAGCAAACAACGCCATCACTGCGGACCCGAAGGTCGGCTTGCCGGCCGAAAAGGACTGGCCGCACGCGCCGCTGCATCGGCTTTCCGATCATGGCACGTACATTGTCACCGCATCCACTCTCGGCAAGGCACACCATTTTCGTGGCCCGGAGAAACTCACCTTGGTCGAGTCGGAGCTGCTGCGGCTGGCCAAGCAATTCGACGTCGTTCTGGAAGCCTGGGCGGTGTTTTCGAATCATTACCACTTTGTCGCCCACACGACGACGGACGTCAATCCTTTGGCAAACTTGATCGCCCATCTCCACAGCAACACCGCGACCATTGTCAATCGGCAAGACGGCACACCGGGGCGCCAAGTCTGGTTCAATTTCTGGGAGACCCAGCTCACCTTCGAGAAATCGTATTTCGCGCGCTTGAACTACGTACACCAAAATGCCGTCAAACACCGCCTGACGACGGTTGCCAGTCAGTATCCCTGGTGCTCGGCGGCGTGGTTTGAACGAACGGCGACCAGCGCGCAGGTGAAGACGATTTACAGCTTCAAATTCGATCGCCTCAAAATTGCTGACGACTATGATCCGGTAATGTAGCCAACTTTGGAGTGCGGCGATTTGACGCCGCTTTCTTTGTTTCTTACTTTGGAGTGCGGCGATCTGACGCCGCTTTCTTTCCTTCTTTCCCTTCGGATCGGCATTTCTTCCATGCAACCCGACGCTATTGCCGCGCTCCCTGGCAAGGAAACAAAAAAAGAAAGCGGCGTCAAACCGCCGCAGTCCAAAAGCAATGCATCGCTCCCTGGCAAGGAAAGAAAAAAAGAAAGCGGCGTCAAACCGCCGCAGTCCAAAAGCAATGCATCACTCTTGCCCTAGCAATTGGCGCAGCACGTATTGCAGAATTCCGCCGTGCTGGTAGTAAAGCACCTCCTGCGGCGTGTCAATGCGGACCGCAGCCTGAAATGTCTTGACGCCGCCATCCGCGCTCTTGGCTTGGATCGTCACTAGCCCGCCCGGCGCGAACTTGGCCAGTGCCGCAGGTAGTCCTTCCAGGTCGTACACTTCTTCGCCGCCCAGTCCCAGAACCTCGGTGTTCTCGCCCGGTTTGAACTGCAAAGGCAACACGCCCATGCCGACAAGATTGCTGCGGTGGATGCGCTCGTAACTTTCGGCAATCACATACCGGATGCCCAAAAGTGCCGGCCCTTTCGCCGCCCAGTCGCGCGACGAGCCCGAGCCGTATTCTTTCCCCGCTAACACCAAGAGCGCCACGTTATCGGCTTTGTATCTCTCTGACGCTTCAAATATCGACATTTGCATGCCGTCGGGCAGATGCCTGGTAAAGCCGCCTTCCGTGCCCGGCGCGAGACGATTCTTCAAACGGACATTGGCGAAGGTGCCGCGGATCATGACTTCGTGGTTGCCGCGGCGCGCGCCATAGGAATTGAAGTCGGCGGGCTGGACGCCATTGTCGATCAGGTATTTGCCGGCGGGGCTGTCTTTCTTGATGCTGCCGGCGGGCGAAATATGGTCCGTGGTGATGCTGTCGCCCAAGACGGCGAGAACCCGGGCGCCGGCGATATCCTGGATCAGGCCGGGCTTGGCGGGCATCTTCTCGAAATAGGGCGGATTCTTGACGTACGTGCTGTCGGCTTGCCAAGCGAAAAGATCGCCCTTAGGCACGTCCAAGCCGCGCCATTGCTCGTCGCCCTGGTATACGTCTTGGTAAATCCGGGCGTACATTTCAGGTTTTACGCAGCTTTGCACGGTCTGCATCACTTCTTGCTGCGTCGGCCAAATGTCTTTCAAGAACACCGGCTTGCCTTGCCGGTCCGTGCCCAACGGCTCGGCGGCGAAGTCTAGGTCGACTCGCCCCGCGAGCGCGTAGGCGACGACCAGCGGCGGCGACGCCAGATAATTTGCCCGCACCTCGGGATGGATGCGGCCTTCGAAATTGCGGTTGCCGCTCAGCACGCCGGCGACGACGAGGTTGTGATCCTGGATGGCCTTGGAGACGGCGGCGGGCAAAGGGCCGCTATTGCCGATGCACGTGGTGCAGCCGTAGCCGACGAGATAGAAGCGCAATTGCTCGAGGGAACGCATCAGGCCGGCCTGGACGAGATAGTCGGTGACTGCTTTGGAGCCCGGTGCCAGACTCGTTTTGACCCAGGGCTTGGTTTCCAAGCCACGGGCAACCGCCTTCTGCGCGACCAGGCCGGCAGCGAGCATGACCGAAGGATTGGAAGTATTGGTACAGCTGGTGATGGCGGCGATGACAACGGCGCCGTGCTCCAGCGTGGGTGCTTCTTGCTGGACAACTCGTTCCAGCTTGGCCGGCAAAGGATGCAGTTCGGTCGTCGCCTTGGCCGCCGCCACCGCAGTTTGCGCCCCGCCTTCGCCGACCAGCCGCAGCGTTTCTTTCGGCGCTGGCTTCGGCTCGACTCGTTGCAGCATGAGAGCCAGGGAATCGTGAAAGGACTTCTTGACATCGCGCAACGACACGCGATCCTGCGGCCGCGTCGGTCCCGCCAGCGACGGCTCCACCTTGCCCAAATCCAATTCCAGCGTGTCCGAGAACACCGGTTCGGGCGACGCGGACGTACGGAACAGGCCTTGCTCTTTGCAATAGGCTTCCACGCGGCGAATGTGTTCTTCGCTGCGCCCCGTGAGCCGCAGGTAGGCCAGCGTTTCGCTGTCGACTGGGAAAATGCCGCAGGTCGCGCCATATTCCGGCGACATGTTCGCGATGGTCGCGCGGTCGGCGAGCGGCAGTTGGTCCAGGCCGGGACCGTAGAATTCGACGAACCTGCCGACCACGCCTTTCTTGCGCAGCATTTGCGTGACGGTTAAAACCAAGTCAGTCGCGGTCGCGCCTTCGGGCAGCTTGCCGAATAGTTTGAAGCCGACTACTTGCGGGATCAGCATCGATACGGGCTGGCCGAGCATCGCCGCCTCGGCCTCGATGCCGCCCACGCCCCAGCCCAAAACGCCCAAGCCGTTCACCATGGTCGTGTGCGAATCCGTACCGACCAGCGTGTCGGGATAAAGCATTGGCTTCCCCTCGCCCTTTTGGGGAGAGGGGCCAGTGAGGGGCGCTTCGTCCAAAAAGACGACGCGGGCCAAATACTCCAAGTTCACTTGATGCACGATGCCCGTCTCGGGCGGTACGACTTTGAAATTGCGGAAGGCGTTTTGGCCCCAGCGCAGGAAGAGATAGCGCTCTTTGTTGCGCGAAAATTCCAGTTCGGCGTTGCTTTGAAAGGCGCTGGCCGTGCCGAAGTAATCCACTTGCACCGAGTGATCGATGACCAATTCGGCGGGCTGCAATGGGTTGATCTTGCGCGGATCGCCGCCCATCTTCTTCATGGCGTCACGCATGGCGGCCAGATCGACGATGGCCGGCACCCCGGTGAAATCCTGCAACAGCACCCGGCTGGGCGTGAAGGCGATCTCACGCACCGGCGTCGCTTGCGGGTCCCACTGCGCCAGCGCGGCGATGTCCTCCGCGCGCACGTTTTGGCCATCCTCGGTGCGCAGCAGGTTCTCCAGGAGAATCTTCATCGAAAACGGCAGCCGCTCGGCCTGCGGATGCTTGGCGTACACCGTGGCAAGTCGATAAATGGTGTAATTCTGACCGTTAACCGAAAGACTGCTACGGCTGCCGAAGGAATTGGCCATGATTGAATCCTCGTTGACCTCAGTTGAGGCTATTGTAGCGGCTGGTGGGTGGCATGCCTTGGCGGATCGCGTGCAAAGACATCGAACCCGGGACCAGCACCGCCAAGGCATGCGAAGCGCCACGCACTTGGTGCTTCGCATGCTTTCGCCGTGTTGGTCCAGGGTTCGCTCTCATGGCATTGGATCGGCGAAAGCATGCCACACGTCGATGAGCGCTCCACTCTTCACTGCATTTTCGTATCCTGGGAAGATACCAGTGAGGGCCCATCATGTTCGATCTTGCTGCCGTGCAGGCCGCCATCCGCGACGAGAAGCTGGACGGCTGGCTGCTTTACGATTTCCGCGGGCTCAACGTCCTGGCCCGGCGCGTGCTCGACATGCCCGCGGACCATATTCTCTCGCGGCGCTGGTTCTACTACATTCCGGCGCAGGGCGAGCCGCGCAAGCTGTCGCATCGCATCGAGCCGGCGTCGCTTAGTCTTATGCCCGGATCGGGGCAGCTTTATTTGCGCTGGCAGGAATTGGAGGCGGGTGTCGGCAATCTGGTCCAAGGCGCCAAGAAAATCGCCATGGAGTACGTGCCGCGCAACGCCAATCCCTATGTCTCGCGCGTCGATGCCGGCACCATCGAACTCGTGCGTTCCTTCGGCATAGACATCGTCTCGTCCGGTGACCTCGTGCAGCTTTTCGAAGCCTGTTGGGACGACGAGCAATGGGCCATGCACCTGGAAGCCGCCAAGCACACGGCATCCGCCTACGACGTGGCCTTCGACTTTATTCGGCAAAAGACCAAGGGGGGCGGCGCCGTGCGCGAGACCGAAGTGCAAGCCGTCATTATGGACCACTTCAAGAAGAATCGCTTGTTCACGGATCATCCGCCCATCGTCGGCGTCGGGCCACACTCGGGTGATCCGCACTACGCTCCTGGTCCCGGAAGCGACGCGCCGATTCGCCAAGGAGACTTCGTGCTCATCGACCTGTGGGCCAAGTGCGACAAGCCGCGCGCTGTCTACAGCGACCTCACCTGGACCTGCTTTGTCGGCAAGGAAGTGCCGGCCAAATACCGCGACATTTTCGATATTGTCGCCCGGGCCCGCGACGCGGCCATCGCCAAAGTCCAGTCCGCCTACGCCGCCCGCCAATCCCTGCGCGGCTGGGAAGTGGACCTGGCGGCGCGCGACGTCATCGAACGCGCCGGCTACGGTCAATACTTCGTCCATCGCACCGGCCACTCCATCGGCCAGGAAACGCACGGCAACGGCGCCAACATGGACGGCCTGGAAACCCGCGAAGAGCGCCGCGTGCTGCCGCGCACCTGCTTCTCGGTCGAGCCGGGGATTTATCTGCCGGATTTTGGAGTTCGCAGCGAGGTGAACGTGTTTGTCGATAGGCAGGGCCAGGTGCACGTGACGGGGCCGACGCCGCAGACGGAGATTGTGGCGCTGTTTAAGGATTAACAGTCAGAGCCGCGCGTGAAGTCGCGGTTCGAATCCGCTTCCTTACGGGCGCGGCTCTGATCATTCGGTCATGCCTCCGGCGGCGCCGATATCGCTTCCAGCGCCTCTTCCGCCAGCGGTCTTGCCTCTTTGACTTCCGCCAAATCGCCCAGCGCCAGTATGCCGACCAGGTGATTCTGGTGATCGAGCACCGGCACGCGACGAATTTGCGACTGCTTCATGAGCTGCGTGGCATCCTCCACCTCTTCATCGTCGTAGCAGCAGATGATGGTCGGCGTCATCACGTAGTTCACGGGCGTGCTCTTGGGGTCGCAGCCGGCCGCCGTGGCCCGCACCGTGATGTCGCGGTCCGTGATCATGCCGACCGGCAGCTGGTTGTCGCCGCAGACGGGTAACGAGCCAACGTCCAAATCGCGCATCCGCTCGGCGACGTCGGCGATGTTGTCGCCCAGACGGGCATACTCCACGCCGTGCGTCATGATTTCTTTCACTAACATGATCGTCTCCTTTCTTGACAATGAACGCGTCGCTCTCAAGCGCGGTCTTTCAAGCCGGCGACTCCGTCGTGCTTTGCGCAATGGGCGCAGCAGAAAATCCTGCCGGCTTGCTCGACGCCGTGCCCCACGACTTTGCATCCGCAATGGCCGCAAACCGGGGCCAGCGCGTGCACCGCGCACTCGAACGAATCGAAAGTCATCGTGCGGTTCGCGCTCGTGACCGTGAAAGCCTTGTCGTAGTCGTTGCCACATACATCGCATTTTGCCATGATTGGACCTCCCGAGGCGGCTGTATTGCTTCGTGAGCTATTAGGCGGCAAAAGCAGTGCCAAACCGGCGCCGCCTCATTCGTGGGCCGTTTTCTCCGCGGGCAACGGCAGAATGGCCCGGAAAAACCTCGATGCGCAGCGCGCTGCCCGCTTGTGAGCATTAAGATGCGCTGGTAAGAATTGAGCCCGTCCAATGCTTCGCCGGCAATGGGTTCGCCGTGCCGTGAACCCGCATCCCTGACGCGTGTCCCTCTTGTCCAGGATGTTGCTGGGAGTGAGCGATGCTTCTTACGATCTCAACCGCGCAGCCGCCCGCGACCGACCTCGGTTTTCTCTTGCATAAACATCCCGCGCGGTGTCAGAGCTTCGATCTCGGCTTCGGCAAGGCCCACGTCTTTTATCCGGAAGCAAGTGTCGCGCGGTGTACGGCTTGTCTTCTGCTCGATGTGGATCCCGTCGGCATGGTCCGCGGCAGGCGTCCGAGCTTTCAGTTGTCCCAATACGTCAACGACCGCCCCTACGCCGCCTCGTCGTTCCTGTCCGTGGCGATTGCGCAGGTCTACGGCTCGGCGCTGCAGGGTCGCTGCAAGGACCGGCCCGAGCTGGCTTCGACGCCGATTCCACTCGAGGCCCGGATCGACGTGCTGCCCGTGCGCGGCGGCGAAGAGTTTCTGCGCAGCGTCTTCGAGCCTCTCGGCTACAACGTGGAAGCGAGTCGATGCCCGTTGGACGAACGGTTCCCGGAGTGGGGTGAGAGTCCCTACTTCGCGGTGACGATCGAGAAAACGACAACACTGGCCGACCTTTTGACGCATCTTTATGTGCTGATTCCCGTGTTCGACAACGCCAAGCACTACTGGATCGGCGCTGACGAGATGGAGAAGCTGATCACCAAAGGCGAAGGTTGGCTGGCCGGGCATCCGGAAAAAGTGGAGATCACGCGGCGTTACTTGAGGTTTCAGCCGAGCTTGTTTCGCGAAGCGCTTGCCCGGTTGGCTGAGGACGAAGCGCCAGAGGAAGCCGAAGACGGCGCGCAGCCCGCTGAAACAGTCGAAGAGATTCTGGAAAAACCGCTCAGCCTGAACGACCAGCGCCTCGGTTCCGTTCTGGCGGTTCTGCGCGCGAGCGGCGCCAAGCGCGTCCTTGACCTCGGCTGCGGCGAAGGCAAGCTGATCCGTGAGCTTATGAAAGAGAAACAGTTCGACCGGATCGTTGGCATGGACGTGTCGGTTCAGGCCTTGCAGAGGGCGGTGCAGCGCCTGGGATACGAGCGAATGCCTCCCTTGCAGCGCGCCCGCATCGAATTGATCCACGGCTCCCTCATGTACCGCGACAAACGGCTTGAGGGATTCGACGCCGCCGCCGTAGTCGAGGTAGTGGAGCACCTTGATCCTCCACGGCTGTCGGCATTCGAGCGCGTGCTGTTCGAGTTCGCCAAGCCGCCCACGGCGGTGCTCACGACGCCGAACCGGGAGTACAACGTCAAGTGGGAAAGCCTCGCGGCCGGGCGCTTGCGGCATCCCGACCACCGCTTCGAGTGGACGCGGCAGGAGTTTTGGGATTGGGCGAACGGTGTCGCGGGGCGTTTCGGCTATAAGGTGCGGTTTTTGGCGGTAGGGCCGGAGGATGAGACGGTGGGGGCGCCGACGCAGATGGGGATTTTCGAGAAATCATGAGGATTGTCAAATGGGGCTCGATGCATCCGTCATGTGTAATTGCTTCAAGCTGGGACAGACGAGAACTCCGCCATTTCCTACAGAATGGCTGGTTATCGACGGAGAAGGCTATTTGTCCTGCCGCCCAGAGTACGAATTGAAATACGATTGGGTCACGCTTTACCAATGGAAGCAGAGTTGCTGCGAACACGAAGGCATGAACTTCGCACGTGAGCGCATATCGAATTGGACGGGATACCGCCTTTTCCAAGAAGCACTCGGGAAAATCGGCTGGGACAAGTTCCCCGTGCTCAAGAGAGAATTGCCAAATACAAATGGAGGGCTTTCGTCGCCGGAGGCGGCCAAAGCAGCGCTTGTCGAACTGAAGCGATTCCGTGCTTGTCCGTCACTCGGGCAGAATGCCGTCCTCGTTGACACCAAGTCGGGATTTGTCATCTACCAGCATGTCAGCGCTTACGAAGGTATCTTCATCTTCGCTGGGCGCACTAATGTCGAAGCGGGCATTGGGCAGTCCAAGTTTTTCATTCGAGATCGCGATACTCATTCCATCATTTTTCAAGCGTCTCGAATTAAGCAATCACTGTTAGACCCGGTGCATGAAGACAGCTTCTATGAAGGCCGCGTTGAATTGCGTGACCTTGACACCAACCAGATTTACGTCGGCAAGATTGTAGTGTCGGGCCCACCAATTCCATGGCCCGATGGTCGCATTCAGAATGACAAGGGAGAATCTCGATACGAACGCTCGGATGGATTCCACGTGGAGATCCGCTCCACCGTACCGGGTGATTTTGATTACATCGTCAACGCGCTGACTAAGGTGTTTGAGGCGTCAATCATAACAGGCAATCCTGTTCGTTGGAGTTGAGAGTCCTCTGCGAAAGATACGCGATGACTGACCGCGTCCATTACCATCCCGACCTGATCTTCTCCGTCGGCACGCAAGTCGTGACCCTGGTGGACATGCCGAGCGCCGCCGGCCTCGTCCTGCATCCGCGCGGCACGGTGGGCGTCGTCGTGAAGTCGCCGACCGACCTTGAACACTCCTACCGCGTGCGGTTCCCCGATGGTTTCGAGGCTCCTCTCAAGCAAAGCGAAGTCACAATGCTCGCCAAGTTCAAAGAGGGAGAGATTGGCGACAGCGCCCATAGCGCCCAAACCGACCTGTACGATCGTGTCATCTACCGCTGCGTAATCGGCTCGCAAGCGTATGGGCTGGCCGACGCTGAGTCCGATGTGGATCGCCGCGGCATCTATTTGCCGGCGGCGGATCAGCATTGGTCGCTCTTTGGCGTTCCCGAGCAATTGGAGAACCACGAAACGCAGGAGGCATACTGGGAAATCCAGAAGTTTCTCGTCCTGGCGCTAAAGGCGAACCCGAATGTGTTGGAATGCCTCTATACCCCGCTCGTCGAAATAGCGACGCCCCTTGCCCAAGAGCTGCTCGACATGCGGGTCATCTTTCTGTCCCGGCTCGTCTATCAAACCTACAACGGTTACGTGATGTCGCAGTTCAAGAAGATGCAGGCCGACATCCGCAACAAGGGGCAGGTGAAGTGGAAGCATGTGATGCATCTCATTCGGCTGTTGCTGTCGGGGATCGGCGTGCTGCGCGACGGCCTCGTGCCGGTCCAGGTGAACGCCTATCGCGACCGGCTGTTGGCGATCCGGCGCGGCGAGGTGCCGTGGGACGACGTGGAGAAATGGCGGCTCAGCTTGCACCAAGAGTTCAACGCGGCCTTCGAGACCACGACGCTGCCGGAGCGACCCGACTACGAACGTGCCAATGCGTTCCTCATTAGCGCCCGGCGTCGCGCCGTGTCGGACAAGCTGCCTTGAAAACGGCGCGCAAAGGCGCAAGTCGCCAATTGTGCTTTGCGCCTTTGCGCCTCTGCGTGAGACTTTGAACATGATCCCGCTGCCGCTCCTCAAGAAACATATCGAACAGCATCCCTACCACCTGGTCTTCGCCACGATCAGCGGCGCGCACCTGTACGGGTTCCCGTCGCCGGATTCGGACTTCGATCTACGCGGCGTCCATTTGCTGCCGCTCAAGGAGGTAGTCGGCCTCAAGACCGGCCCTGAAACCATTGAAAAGTCCGGGGTGAGAGACGGCCTCGAAATCGACCTGGTCACGCACGAAGCCAAGAAGTTCTTCAGCATGCTGCTCAAGAAGAACGGCTACGTGCTGGAGCAGCTGTTTTCGCCGCTCATCGTGCACACCACGCCGGAACATGATGAATTAAAGGAAATCGCCAAGGACTGCATCACCCGACACCACGCCCACCATTATCTTGGCTTCGCGGAAACGCAATGGAAGCTTTTCGAAAAAGAGAACCCGCCGCGGGTCAAACCGCTCCTTTATGTGTACCGGGTGCTCTTGACCGGTATTCACCTGATGCAAACCGGTGCGGTTGAGGCGAACCTGCTTCGACTGAACCAGACAGCGACGCTGCCGTATCTGGACGACCTGATCCAGCGGAAGATCGGCGGCACGGAAAAGGAGCGGTTGACCGAGGCGGACCTTGGCTTTCACCGGCGCGAGTACGAGCGACTGCGGAATAAGCTGCAGCAGGCCCACAAGGCGAGCGTCTTGCCGGAAGCGTCGCGAGGAAGCGCGGCCTTACATGAATTGCTGGTAAGGCTGCGAGTTGCGACCACCCAACAAGAGTGACTGGACATCGCTTAATCTCCTGTTATTGTGATGTGCATGGTCAACACGCCGGCAGACACGGTCACAACCAGCGAAATCGCGATTTTCGCGCGACTCTTGAGCAATGCCAAGGGGGTTATGTCCCCACGCTTGGCGCGCTATGTCTTGACTCTTGGGTTTAGTGACAACGAGCAGGCGCGCATGGAGGATCTTGCCGACCGAAACCAGCGCGGCCGCACGACTCCAGACGAGCGCGAGCAACTCATGAGTTATGTCAAGGCGGGACATTTGCTCGCTTTGCTGCATTCGAAGGCAAGGAAAGCTCTCAAGTCACGGAAGGATCGCTGAACGATCATGGACGAATTGCCGTGCTGCGAACCTTTTCTCGCGTAATGCGTCTCATCTGCAATACCATCCACTGCTGGCCAGCCGGGACTCTCGGACCCTCATAAGGTCGGAGCGACGGGTTCAACTCCCGTGCCAGCGACTCGATCGGATTGCTACGCCGGGATAAGCAAAACCGTGCCGGTATGGCAGCAAAGCACGAGAGAAATTCATTTCGGCGAGGGGGGGGTGTGGGTGTGTCGCGCAACGAATCCTACAACTATTTGTAGGCAAAGGAGTTACGAATGACAGTTGGTTGCGCGTAGGGGGACTTTCTCGATCTCTTCGCATCAGCGGACGGTTCGGTACCCCCCTCCTTCGTCGAGTTGGTCAAATCGTGCGCGTCGCTAATTTCAAGACTATTGTGACTAATGACTTACGATGCGCACACGATTTGACCAACTCGTTTTGCGAGTTGGTCAAATCGTTCCAGATTGCCCAATTCAGGACACACCTCGGGCAGTAGGGAGAAAGTGTCTGCGCGTAGCTGGAACGAATCCAGGAATGTGACGATCACCCTGACATGAAGCTCTCGATCCCCAAACTGTCCCTCGTCGTCCTGATCGGCCCCAGCGGGTCCGGCAAGAGCACTTTCGCGCGCAGGCACTTTCTGCCGACCGAAATCCTGTCGTCGGACGCCTGTCGCGCGCTTGTAAGCGATAAGGAAAACGATCAGTCCGTTACCAACGATGCATTTGAAGTTCTGCACTTCGTCACGGCCAAGCGGCTCGCCTTGGGCCGGTTGACGGTCGTCGACGCGACCAACGTGCAGCCCGAAGCACGCCGGCCCCTCGTCGCGCTTGCCCGGCAATACCATTGCCTGCCGGTCGCCGTCGTCCTCAATCTTCCCGAGCGGCTTTGTCAAGAACGCAACCGGCTGCGCGATGAGCGCGACTTCGGCCCCCACGTTGTTCGCCAACAGATTTCGCAGCTGCGCCGCTGTCTGCGCGGGCTCGGGCGCGAGGGCTTCCGCCACGTCTACATCCTGGACACACCGGACGAAGTCGAAGCAGCCGTCATTGAACGCGTGCCGCTCCACAACGACAAGCGCGATGAGCACGGACCGTTCGACATCATCGGCGACGTCCACGGCTGCTGCGATGAACTGGAAGCACTGCTGCGTGAGTTGGGGTACGTGGTCAGCAACCGGCTCCTTACGGAGCTCGGCTCGCCAAGCCAGTCGAGTTTCGCGGGCGGCCCGGTGTATGCACATTCGCTGGGCCGCAAAGCGGTCTTCGTCGGCGATCTCGTTGACCGCGGCCCGCGCATCCTCGACACGGTGCGGTTGGTGCACAACATGGTGGCGTCGGGCGCTGCGTTTTGCGTTCCGGGCAACCACGACATGAAGCTGTTGCGGAAGCTGCGCGGCAAGGATGTTCGCATCACGCATGGGCTGGCCAACACCCTCGCTGAAATCGACGCCTTGCCCCATGACGTGCGCGAACCGTTTTGCAAAGAGCTGGCCGACTTTCTCGACAGCCTGGTGAGCCATTACGTCTTCGACGGCGGCAAACTGGTCGTCGCCCACGCCGGCATGAAAGAAGAAATGCACGGGCGCGGCTCGGGCAAAGTGCGCGACTTCGCCCTCTACGGCGAGACCACCGGCGAGACGGACGAGTTCGGCCTGCCCGTGCGCCATAATTGGGCCGCAGAATACCGCGGCTCGGCAATCGTCGTGTATGGCCACACGCCGGTCCCCGAACCGGAATGGCTCAACCGCACAATCAATATCGACACTGGCTGCGTGTTCGGCGGTAAACTGACGGCCTTGCGCTACCCGGACAAGGAACTGGTGTCGGTTTCGGCGGCGCGCACTTATTGTGAACCGGCGCGGCCGTTCCTTCCGGCAAACGAGAATGTTGGCCCCACGCTGACGGCGCAGCAAGTACAGGACGATGTGCTCGACGCCGAGGATGTGCTCGGCAAACGAATCATTTCGACGCGCCTGCGCGGCAACGTCACCGTGCGGGAAGAGAACGCGACGGCGGCACTGGAAGTGATGAGCCGGTTTGCAGCGAACCCGAAATGGCTGATCTACTTGCCGCCGACGATGTCGCCGTGTGAAACGAGCGCCGAGCCGGGGCTCTTGGAGCACCCCAAAGAAGCGTTTGCCTACTACCGCAGCCAGGGCGCGCCGCAGGTGATCTGCGAGGAAAAACACATGGGATCGCGCGCTGTCGTCATCGTCTGCCGGGACAAACAGGCGGCGCGGGATCGCTTCGGAGTGGTCGGAGGCGAACTTGGCATCGTCTACACCCGCACCGGGAGGCGGTTTTTCCAGGAGCCTCGATTGGAACAGGAGCTTCTCGAGCGCGTGCGCACGGCGCTTACCGGCGCTGGCTTGTGGGAATCGTTGGCCACGACCTGGGCCTGTTTGGATTGCGAACTCATGCCGTGGTCGGCCAAGGCGCAGGAGCTATTGCGCAATCAGTATGCGGCGGTCGGCGCCGCGGGCCGGGCCGCGCTGCCCCGAGCGGTGGCGGCGTTGGAACAGGCCGCAAACCAGGTGGGAGTTGAGGAGCGGACAAAGCTCGCGGCCCTTACGGACGTCTATCGCCGTCGGGAGGAAAATGTCGGCAAGTTCGTGGCCGCCTACCGGCACTACTGCTGGCCAGTCAATTCGCTCAGCGATCTTAGGCTCGCTCCGTTTCACTTGTTGGCGACCGAGGGGCACGTCCATACAGGCAAAAGCCACGAATGGCACATGGAGACGCTCGCCGCGGTCTGTCATGCCGATCCTGCACTGTTGTTGGCGACGGCGCATGAGCGGGTCGACGTGACCGATTCCGCCAGTGAATCAGCGGGGATCGACTGGTGGACAGAGCTTACCGGGCGGGGCGGCGAGGGCGTGGTGGTCAAGCCGCTGGACTTCATCCTGCGCGGCCAGCGCGGCCTGGCCCAGCCGGCGGTGAAGTGCCGTGGCCGCGAGTACTTGCGCATCATCTACGGCCCGGATTACACGGCGGACGAAAACCTGGCGCGGCTGCGGTCGCGCGCTCTGGGCCACAAACGCGCGCTCGCGCTGGGCGAGTTCGCATTAGGCATTGAAGGCTTGGAGCGGTTCGTGCGCGGCGAGCCGCTGCGGCGCGTGCATGAATGCGTCTTCGGCGTCCTCGCCTTGGAGAGCGAGCCTGTGGACCCGCGCCTTTGAGGTTTGACCTTTGATAGCGGGGCAGCAATGGCCTCGTGATGACGCTGGCACACTTGCTGGCGAAACGAAAAAGGCCGGACATGCGTCCGGCCTCATGAGGGCAATGAGAATTCTAGCCAAGCATGGCTCGAGCGCGAAGCGATGAATCAAACATAGCGCGGTGTTCGAGCCGCCAAATTGGTTCGGGCAAGAGGAAGGACATTTTCTGCTCCATCGGCGGCGCCGCCGCATCCTTTTCCTTGGCGTCCTTTTCTTTGCCGTCCTTTTCCTTGGCCTCGTTCTCTTTGGCGTCTTTCTCCTTCGCGTCCTTTTCTTGCTTATCCGACTTGATCGGTTCCTCATTCTTGGGAGCTTGCGTTTTGGGCGCCTCCACTTTGGGCGCTACCACCTTGGGCGGCGCGACCAGCGGCGTGTTTTCGTCGGTGTTGATGTCCCAGTTTTCCGGGGCCGGGCCTTTCATGGTGGCCATGGCCTTGAAGACTGCGTCGGACACATTCTGGTCGATGAAGCGGACCGAGCCGTCGGTCATGACGGCGAAGGTGCCGCGTTTGCCGTTGTGGGTGATGGGCTTGCCGTTCTTGTCGGCGGAGAGCACGAACGGAGCGATGGAGTTCTTGTCGGGGACGCCGCGCAGGGTGCTGCCGCCGCCGGCGATCCAGGGGGTGGGGCCGATCAAGCTATCGTGCGGGACCTGGATCATGAGGATGGCATTGGACAGCCCGCGGCCCTCGCGGACGTCGTCGAGCTTGGCGCCTCTTTCGTAGCTCAGGACGCCGCGCTTGGTCAGGTAAGCCGGATCGTCGGGCGGAAAATCGGCGGCGTCCAAACCGATGCCGGCGATGCCGACGAAATGCGTGGCCGCCAGGTCAAAGGGCACGTCGGCACGAGACACGAAGAACGCGGACAGAGGATATCTGGGATCGAGGAATTGCGGCACAACGGTGTTGCCGGCGGCCCAGTTGCTCGGATCGCGCCAGGAGTTTTCGAAGTTGATGCGACTATAGAGCGTGTCGTGTCCAAGGAACGGCAAGAGTCCAGCCATCCAGCTCACGCGGTGATTGGGCTCACGGGCCAGACGCAGCGTACTGGCGGGCCGCTTGAACGCGCCGGGAGGATACTGGCCCGGCGGCACTTGGCGATCGGACAAGCCTTTCTCCGGCAACTGCTTGGCGGCCTTGGCGAGATCGTGGCGCGAAATGAAACCGGCGATGAGGTCGATTTCCGCGCGAATGCTGAGGGCAAACAGGACCGCAGTGCCATGCAGCCTGCTGAGCGTAGGCTGATCTACGACGAGGTCGATGGTAAAGTCGACGGTCTTGCCGGTCTGCGAAAGAAGCATGCGCGAGCTGGCCGGCAATTCCTCGTCCTTCTTGGGTTTCTGATTGGGATTGAACCCGCCGGGGAAAAGTCCGCCCGGTCCGGGGATTTCGCCTTCCAGTCCGCCGCCCAAGCCGCCGCCCGGCGGAAACGCGCCCGGAGGGCCGCCCGGCGGAAATGCACCCGGAGGGCCGCCCGGTGGAAATGCGCCCGGAGGTCCGCCCGGTGGAAACGCGCCGGGAGGGCCGCCTGGCGGCATCATGCCGGGTGGCATCATCCCCGGCGGCATCATGCCGGGAAACGCGCCCGGAAAATTCGCGCCTTGGGGCGTTTCGTCCTTGGGTAAGTCGACTTTCAGGCCGAGGAAGTGATCCAAGAACCGCGCAATGTCGCGGCAGGTTTCTTCCCTCATGGCTTTGTCGATGTCCTTGGCATCGGCATCGACGGGGCAAGTCATCTCGTTGTTCAAGCGGAAGACGCGTTCGGAGCGTTGCACGAGCGCCACACCCAACGTTCGAATGCGCGGGTTGCGCTCTTGCAGCATCAGCGTCACGTCCCAGACCTGCCGGCCTTGCCACTGATTTTTGCTCCTGCCGTCCGGTGTTTTCACGCTCACTTTGGCGGCATCCATCTCGGTCGCCGAGCTGAACAGCACCTTGTCATTCGGGGCCTCTTTGGCTTCCATGCGATCCAAGACGGCTTTGAGCGAAGGCTTGATGGTCATGTAGGTGTCGCTGGCGAGGACGACCATTTGCTGCGCCGGCGGTTGTCCGCCGCCTATTTGGCCCATGCCCGGGACCGCCGGTCCGCCGATTTGGCCCATCATGCCGCCGGGAGGCATCATGATTGGCGGTTTGCCGCCTACCATGCCGCCGGGGGTGGGCATAATCGGGGCCGCACCGCCTATCATCCCGCCAGGGGGTTGCATGATTGGAGGTTGTCCACCCATCATCCCGAAGCCAGGCGGTTGTCCGGGTGGTTGTCCTGGGGGTTGTCCAGGCGGTTGTCCGGGGGGGACGCCCGGAGGCTGTCCCGGTGGTTGGCCCGGCGGAGCGCCGCCGCCTTGCTTGGTCACCGTCCAGCGCCAGTTATCGCGCGTATTCGTCGCCGTTCCGGCGAGGGTGTTGCCGGTAATCGTGCCACGGTAAACAATGCCGCCGCCGAAAGTGATCGTCACAGCGGCGCCGTTTTGGTTCCAGCGGCCTTGCGATGCGCCGTCGGAATCGATCATCGTGGCTTGCCCGCCGGCGTTGAAAGTGAATTGGAGCTGGTCATAGTTTGTCAGGGTCTCGCTGCCGGTCCATGTTGTACCAGCGAGCGTATTGCCGCGGTCTTGCAACAGGGTGATACTGTTGCCCTGGCCGTCGGGCGGCAACTCGAGTCGGCCAACGCCGGCGCCGGGCTTATTGCCAGGCGGAGCACCGCCGGGCGGAGCGCCGGGGGGCTGCATGCCGGGCGGCATCATTCCCGGGGGCATCAACCCGGGGGGGAAGCCCATCGGGGGCTGATTGGGGTCGGGGGCGGGAGGCTGCACCTGCTTTTCACTTTGAAAGCGGAATTGCTTGTCCGCTTTCAAAAAGGCTTGCATGGGCGCTTCGTCCGCGCAGATCAGCGTTTGCGGATTGTGCAAGTGGACGTACAGGGGCCGATGGCCATTCTGGTTTTGCAGGTTTCGCAGCGACAGCGGCACGCCGACGGCGACGCGCGCCAATGCTTCGAACCAGGGATTGCGCGCGGTGGCTTTGAAATAGGAATAGTTCTTGATTGCGGGGCTGGCTTGCTCCAGCGCCAGCGCGGATTTGAGCGCGTCCAGATCCACGTTTTCCAAAAAGTGAACGATGGTAAACGACCACCCGGGACCGCTGAGTTTTTCGGCTCGAATCAAATCATCGATAGCCAGCACGTTGAAGCCGAGATTTTTCTTGAGCAAATCGTCCTGGAGCGTGCCCGGCGTGTTGAACACGGCATCGCGAAACGGGCTGGCCGGCTCGAAGAGATCCTTTGGGAAAAGATGAAAAACGTGTTCGGTATCGTTGGGCAGCAAGTTGGTTAAGCCGGAGTTGGCGTTGGCCGCCGCTGGCTCGACCACCGGCACGTTTGGCTTATCTTTGCCATTACCGATCGGCGCCGGGTTGCCCTGGTTTTGGTTCTGGTTCTGCACCACCGGCGGCGCGACATTGTTGGAGGAGCCGCCCCGGCCGCGCAGGATGAAAAACGCCGCCGTGCCGAGCACTAACAAGCCCACGACGGCCAAAACAATTCCCAAGGAGAATTTGGAACTTTCCTTCGACTTTTTCTTCTCGGACTCGCCCTCGTCGTCGTCGCGGACCTTCTTTTTGCCCTTGGCAGCGAGCTTCTTCAGCTCGGCATCGTCCACTTCTTCGGCGTCGTCGTCATCGTCGCGGAAGCGCTTGGCCGGCTTCTTCGCCGTGACCGCAACTCCGCCCTTGCCGGCTTTGCCGTTCCCCACCAAGGCATCGTCGTCCTCTTCATGCACTTTGCGTTTGTCGCGCTCGATCGGACTTTCCACGACAAAGCGGTATTTGCATTTGGGACACTCGATCTTCTTGCCGATGAGGCTGCCGTCTCGGACGGGGACTAGAGCCTCACAACTGGGGCATTGCTGTTTGAAACTCGTTCCGATGGCCATGATGGTACTCCGCTAGGCGACCGCCCGCCCGAAAGGGGAGAGACAGGGTATCTCGTCTATGATAATCGCCGGCAGGGGTTTTGTGCAAAGGGCAAAACAGGAAAGTTTGGGATTTTTTCCGGCAAGAAGGAAAAGCCGGCAAGGATCGTGAAGGTCATCGTTTCGCGCCCGACAGCGCGCTGAACATTCTTCTGCCCAAGGACCTGCTTAACTGGACGAGGAACGGAACCGGGCGGCCCTGACAGCGGTGCCAGCGCGCATGCGCGAGTGCCAAATAGGCAGCCGCCTTGGGCGCTGACGCCAACAGCCTGGGCCAACCGGCGCGCGTTTCGAAAACGCGGTGTCGCCAATACGCCGCGTAGCGCCCCAAGCCCGCGCGGCCGGCGTGCCGCACGCAAACGGCGATAATCTCGCGCAATAGCGCTGCGCGATGTGCGAAGGTCTTCGCCCCGTCGTGCCAGCGCGACGCCGCCCAGGCCGTTCGGCAATGCCCAAAGCGTCCCCCCTGTTTCTCCACGCGCAACCAGTAGTCCAGGTCCAAGGCGTAGTGCAGCGCTTCATCAAACAACCCGACTCGCTCCTCGACGCGCCGCCGCCAGAACGTCGCCGGTTGGCACAGGAAGCAATGCTCGAACAGCCGCTCGGGGCGATAATCCTCTGTCGGATACCAATCCAGAAACTGGCCTGACTCATCGACGAGCTGCGCTTGGCCAAAGGCCACGTCGCAGTCGGCGCGTTGTTGCA
>JAKEHV010000522.1 GCA_022614915.1 Gemmataceae bacterium
GCCCGGAGTAGGAGTTTTTGTTGGTTTGGTCGATACGTTGAGACAAGTCCTTGGAACGCCAAGCGCGAACTCGTCCACCAATTTCCAGCCCTTTAGTAGTGTGCAGGAGTCGAATTTCCTCGTCACTCACAGGCCGAGTGTCTACGAATCGACGCTCTATGGCCAACGCACTGAAGATTGGGACAGCGATATCAACATGAACACCATGACCGACTTGTTGTCGATTACGGCTCGCGAAAGTCTCGATTGGGACGCGGTCGATTGGATGGTTACGGTAACCACAGTCCAACTTTGAGTTGATTGTTGCTCAACAATTGCGAAAGGCGCGATGTTGTTGGCGGATTTCCTGGCCCGCGAGCAGTTGACGCAGCTTCAGGAACGCAAGCTGTCCGCCCTTCTTGATGCGACTCTGCCCGCGAACTTGTTTCATGCACGCAAATTCGAGGCGGCGGGCTTGAACCGCAGCGACATTCACGGCCTGAATGATTTGCAGCGCCTGCCCACGACCACCAAAGGGGAATTGATCGCCGATCAGGAAGCTCACCCGCCGTTTGGCAGCGGCTTGACCTATTCCTTGGAAAGCTACACTCGCTTGCACCAGACCTCCGGGACCAAAGGGGCGCCCCTGCGCTGGCTGGACACACCGCAATCATGGAACGCCATGCTCGATTGCTGGACGCAGATCTACTCTTTCGCTCAAGTCACCCCGTGCGATCGATTGCTATTTGCCTTCTCGTTTGGCCCCTTCCTCGGCTTTTGGACCGCGTTCGAGTCGGCGTCGCGCCTGGGCTGCCTGTGCCTGGCCACTGGCGGCATGAGCACCGGCGCACGCCTGCGGATGCTGATCGACAACCAGGCGACGGTCCTCCTGTGCACGCCGACCTACGCTTTGCACCTGGCCCAGGCGGCGTTAGCGGAATACTTGCTCGATCAATCTTCCATCCGAAAAATCATCGTCGCCGGCGAGCCGGGCGGCAGCATCCCGGCCACGCGCTCGCGCATCGAGGAAGCCTGGCGCGCTCGCGTCTATGACCACAGCGGCATGACCGAGGTGGGCCCGGTCGCCATCGAATGCCAGGACAACCCCGGCGGTCTGCATATATTAGAGGCGGACTACGTCGCCGAAGTGATCGACTCCGCCTCGGAACAACCAGTGAATCCGGGCCAATTGGGTGAGTTGGTGCTGACCACGCTGAGCCGGCTGGCGAGTCCGCTCGTGCGCTACCGGACCGGCGACCTCGTGCGCGTCGATCCCAAGCCGTGCCCGTGCGGCCGCTCATTTGTCCGGCTTGACGGCGGCATCCTGGGACGGACCGACGACATGGTGAACATCCGCGGCAACAACTTCTATCCAAGCGCCCTCGAAGGCGTCATCCGCCGGTTCGCGGAAGTGGCGGAATATCGGGTGGAAATCGACACGAGCGCGGCGCTGGCGGAAGTGCGCGTGGAGATCGAACCGGTGCAAGAAGGCCATCAACGATTGGCAGACCGAATTGCAATGGCCATTCGCGACGAACTGCTGTTTCGTGCTGAAGTGAAACTGGTGGCGCCGGGAACGCTGCCGCGATTTGAGATGAAAGCTCAGAGGATAAGAAAGAAACAATAATGCGCTCAATGCTCTCTGTCATAGTCCTTTCTGTCTTCTCCTTTTTTGCCTTAGCCGCCGACTGGACGCACTGGCGCGGCCCTTGGCAAACGGGCGTCTCACCCGAAACCGGACTGCCCGACAAGTTCTCGCCCGATCCCGCCGACCCGGACAACAACCTGGTTTGGAAAGCGCCCTATGGCTGCCGCTCCACGTCGCTCATCCTGAACGGGCGCGTTTACATCATCAACAACGTCGGCCGGGCCGTCACCGAGCAAGAGCGCGTCATGTGCTTCGATGCGGACACGGGCAAAGTCCTCTGGGAATACAAGTTCAACGTCTGGCACACCGACATCGTCAGCTCGCGCCTCGGCTGGACCAATCTCGCCGCCGATCCCAAGACTGGAAATATCTACGCCCACGGCACCCAGGGTTTGCTCCTTTGCTTTAACAAGGACGGCAAGGTCCTCTGGCAGCGCAGCCTGACAGAGGAATTCGGCCGTGTGAGCGGCTATGGCGGCCGCATCGTCAGCCCTATCGTGGACGGCGATCTTGTCCTTCTCAGCATGAACAACTCCAGTTGGGGCGATCAGGCCAAAGGCTCCACACGCTTTCTCGCTCTGGATAAGGACACCGGCACGGTCGTTTGGTGGGCCGAGCCGGTCGGGCCGCCGAAAGACTCCTACTACAGCACGCCGGTCACCGCGGTAATCGCCGGCCGCAAACAGCTCATCGGCGGCTGCGGCGAAGGCACGCTCGTCGGTCTCGACTATGCCACCGGGCAAACCTTGTGGCGCTATCCCCTCGGCACAGCGATGATCAACTGCTCGCCCGTGGTCGGCGACAACCTCGTCTTCGCCGCCCACGGCGAGGAGAACTACGACAACAACCTGCGCGGCCGCGTCGTCTGTCTCGACGCTGCCGCGCTGGACGCCGGCAAACCCAAGGAAATCTGGAAAGTGGACGGCATCAAAGCCCGCTACGCTTCGCCAATCCTCGACATGAAGGCGGGCCGCCTCTATGTGCCGGAAGATAGCGCCAGGCTATTCTGCTTGGACGTTAAGACCGGTGCTCGGCTTTGGAATTTCACGTATGGCCGCAACGGACGGGGCTCGCCGCTCTTGGCAAACGGCAAGATCTATGTGGGCGAAGTGTTTAGCCGATTCACCATCCTGCAACCGGGACCGAAGAATTGTAAGCTGCTTCACGAGCACGAATTTCTGGGAAACAATCCGAAGGAAGACGTGGAGATCAACGGCACTCCTGCGGCGGCGAACGGTAGGGTTTATTTCGCCACCAGCGAGGAGCTGTATTGCATCGGCCTCAAGGGCGCCAAGTCAGCGACCGCGCCGAGTGTGACGGAAACACTCGCCAAAGGGACCAAGATTGAGCACATCGCGCTCTATCCCGCCGAAGTAACGCTCCATCCTGGCGACAGCATCTCTTTTGAGGTTCGCGCGTTCGACGGCTTCGGCAATCGCATGAAGGTGGAGGGCGGCGCGGAGTGGCAGTTGCCCGCGCCCACGCCGCCGCCAGGCGCCAAGACCGCTCCGCCGCCTTTGAAGGGGGTCATCAAGGACGGCAAGCTTGTCGTGGACGACAAGACGCCCAATCAAGGCGGTTACGTCGTGGCCAAGACGGGCGGCTTCACCGCCAAGGCCCGCGTCCGTGTCGCCCCGCGCTATCCGTATGAACAGAACTTCGACAAGCTTCCCGACGGCGCTGTCCCCGGCGGCTGGGTCAACACCCAAGGCAAGTTTCTCGTCAAGACGTTGGAGGACGGCAACAAGGTCCTCGCGAAGGTAAACACCAACAGCAGCCCGTTGATTGCACGCGGCGTCGGCTTCATCGGCCAGCCCGCCGACCACGACTACACCATCCAGGCTGACGTGCAAGGCGGACTGGCCGGCGACGACTTGCCCGAGGTCGGCATCGTTGCCAACCGCTATACCCTGCTGCTGGCGGGCAATATCCAAAAGTTACGCATCGTTTCTTGGGACGCGTTGCCGCGCCTGGACCGCACGGCGGCGTTCTCCTGGCAAAAAGACCAGTGGTACACCATGAAGCTCACGGTCGAGTCGAAGGGCAGCGAAGCCGTCGTCAAGGGCAAGTGCTGGAAGAAGGGCGACGCCGAGCCGGTCAATTGGACCATCACCGCAACTGACCCGCGGCCCAATACAGAGGGCGCCCCGGGCTTGTACGGTTACGTGACCGGCATCCTCGAAACCGGCGTGGGCACGCCGGTCTATTTCGACAACGTGCGCATCACCCCGAACAAATAGTGTTTACGTTTCGCGCTCGCTTGAACTGGGCGAATGTAACATCCACCTGCAAATACCGGAGCACGATCGATATGTCCTTCCAACATCTGAAATCCCGGCTCGCCGCCCTTATTTCTGCCGGGGTCTTTGCCGTGATCGTCGTCCTGGCGCGATCGGGCAATACCGAGCAAGCCAAACCCGACGCCAAACCTGGCCAGCACGAATGGTTGATGTTCGGCGGCAGCCCCTCGCGCAACATGGTCAACACCAGCGCCAAAGGCGTTCCCATCGAATGGGACGAGGGGAAGAAGAAGAACATCCTTTGGACGGCGGACCTGGGCTCCAAGGCCTACGGTGGACCGATTATCTCCGGCAGCCGCATCTTCGTCGGCACCAATAATCAAAAGCCGCGCGATCCCAAGTGGGTCAAGGACGGCAAACCCATCGACCTCGGCATCATTATGGCGTTTGGCCGCGACAAGGGCGATTTCCTCTGGCAGACCGTGTTCACCAAGCTCCCCGGCGGCCGGGTCGTCGATTGGCCCGAGGAAGGCATCTGCTCCACGCCGGTCGTGGAAGGTGACAAGCTCTACTTCGTCAGCAATCGCTGCGAGGTCGTTTGCGCCGACGTGGCCACCGGCAAACATCACTGGAAGCTCGACATGATCGGCAAGCTCGGAGTGTTCCCGCACAACATCGCTGCCTGCTCGCCGCTCCTCGTTGACGACAACCTGTGGATCGTGACCGCCAACGGCGTGGACGAAGGCCATATCAACGTACCCGCGCCTAGGGCGCCGAGCTTCATCAAAGTGAACAAAAAGAACGGCGACGTGCTTTGGCAGTACAACGGACCGACGATCAAGGTCACCGAAGCGGCCAAGGAAGCGGATGAGGAAGCGTTCTTCAAGCGCCTGGTCAATCGCGGTGAGCTCATCCAGCACGGCCAATGGTCCAACCCGGCGTACGGCGTGGTTGATGGCCAGCACCAGGTCATCTTCCCTGGCGGCGAAGGCTGGATCTATTCCTTCGACCCGGACGGCAAACTCTTGTGGAAGTTCGACTGCAACCCCAAGGACGCGGAGTATGAGCTGGCAGGCCGCGGCACGCGCAACGACTTCATCGCGACGCCGGTGATCTACGACGGCAAGGTTTACATCGGCGTCGGCCAGGACCCCGAGCACGAAAAAGGTGTCGGCCATCTGTGGTGCATCGACATGCGCAAGCGCGGCGACGTTTCGCCCGAGCTCGTGGTCAACAACGCCGTCTGGCCGCCCGAGACTAAGCCCAATCCCAATTCCGCGAAGGTTTGGCACTTCGGCGGCTTCACGACTCCAGAGGATCGCAAGAAGCTGCGCCGCAATTACTATTTCGGCCGCACCATGTCCACGTGCGCCATCAAGGACGACCTGGTGTATGCCGCCGAGCTACAAGGTTTCATTCATTGTCTCGACGCCAAGACCGGCAAGGTGTATTGGACACACTACACGGGCTCGATCATTTGGAGCTCGCCTTCTTGGATCGACGGCAAAGTCTACTTGGGCACCGACTCCGGCAAGGTGTTTGTGTTTGCACATGGCAAAGAGGAGAAGCTGCTGACCGTCAACGATATGGATAGCTCGGTCCGCGCGACACCAGTGGCCGCCAACGGCGTGCTTTACGTCATGACGGAAAACAAACTGTACGCAATCGCCGAGCGTAAACAATAGATGGCCAGCAAGCTCTCGTTCCCAGGCTCCGCCTGGGAACGCATTCCTAGAGGCTCTGCCTCTGTGGTCCGCTGCACCGTATCGAGGCAGAGCCTCGCGGACAACCGTTCCCAGGCGGAGCCTGGGAACGAGAGAACGAGAGAGGGAGAATCATGCGTCGATTTGGCAAACGCTGTGCGGTGCTTTCACTCGGCGTCGTGTGCATCGCCATTGCAATTGGTTGGCATGCAAGGC
>JAKEHV010000080.1 GCA_022614915.1 Gemmataceae bacterium
ATCGCCGCCAAGGATTACGGCTTCGCCAAGCCGCGTGAGGCGGAGCTGTTGCGCCTCGGCATCGAAAAGTTGGAGCAATATTTTGGCGAAGCCGTCGAGTTGGAAGCCAAAGCCGAGCCGGCCCAGCTTTGCGATCAGGAAGGGCAACGGCTGCTGTTCAAAGGGCAAATGAACTCAGTCGTTTGGTGGGGCTACATGTACATGCTCGCCCAACACGGCTTTGGCTACTGGTTCTACATCGCCGCGCCGACGAAAGAAGAAGCCGAGGACGCGGTCAAGGAGCTGCAGTCCGGCGGCGGCGGCTTTGTCTTGTTCAACGACCGCCGAGGCTGGCGCGAACAGCCTGCCAAGATGGATAACTTCACGACCGCTAACGCCGCCTTCACGGTAGCTGCGCCGGAAGGAGTCTGGGAAAAGCACAATGCCAAGGATTTTGACGAGCGCGGCGAGCTTTATCTTTTTGGCCGGTTTCAACAGGAAAAGGACAACCGTAAGAACGCTTCCATCCTGGTTTTCGCCATGGACAAACAAGGCGACCTTAAGGATGCAATGAAGTCGGCCAAGACGTATATCGAAGAGAGCAAGAAAGAGGAAAGCAAAGATTATCGTTTGACGCCGTCCGGCGATGCGGAGCTGGGGGCGCTCGAGCCGGTGGGCAATCGTCCGGGCCGCATCGCCGAGTACAAGCTGCAATTGGGCGACGAACCCAAGCGCCTGTTTCTGGTCGCTGTGGCCAACGAAGGCGATAAGACCCACGTGATTAGCTGCGAGTGCACTTGGGAAAGCCGGCAAATCTGGCGCGAAGATTTCTTGAGCCTGCTGCGCTCGGTCAAGTTCAAGAAGAGCGAGTGAGTGGTGAATGTGAATGGTGAATGGTGAGTTGTTACATCGTTGGGACTTGACGCCAACCGAAGCGATCGCTCTGCAAAAAGAGTTGGCCGGGCAAGTCGAGCGCCGGACGCCGTTGGTGTCGTCCAAATGCGAGTTGATCGCCGGCGCTGACGTTTCGTACAATCGCTTCTCGCCTATGTTCTACGCCGCCGTGGTGGTCCTTAGGACCAGCGATTGCAGCGTCGTCGAAACACAGTACGCCCTGGGCAAGAGCCCGTTCCCCTATATCCCGGGCCTGCTCTCGTTTCGCGAAGCGCCGCTGGTGCTCGAGGCCTTCGCCAAGCTAAACCATCAAGCCGATGCGCTCATGATCGACGGCCAGGGCTACGCCCATCCGCGTCGCTTCGGCATCGCTTGCCATTTGGGATTGTGGCTGAACCTGCCGACTATCGGCTGCGCCAAAAGCCGGCTGCTGGGAACTTTTAAGACGCCCAAGTCGAAACCCGGCGCGCTAGCGCCGTTGCGCGACTCCAAAGAAGTGATCGGCAGCGTGGTGCGGACGAAGTTCAATGTGCAGCCGCTTTATGTTTCGGTGGGCCACCGGATCGATCTGCCGAGCGCGGTCCGGATCGTTCTTGAGAGTTGCCGGGGCTACCGCGTGCCCGAGCCGACGCGGCAGGCGCATTTGCGCGTCAACGAATTGCGCCGCAGCGCCTCACTCACGCTCGACAGCGCAAAGTAGACTACTTGCCCGCTTCCACCAATTCGCCCTCCACCGGCACTTCGGCTTCTTCCGATAGTTCCGGCGCAGTCGGGTCGCCCAGACCTTCGGGCCAAATGTAAAAGCCGCCGCGGATGTCGCCGTACACTTCCTTCGGCGTCAATTCCCACGTGCCCCAGATGCCCTTGTTTTCGGCAAAGCCCTGGTAAAAGACATCGTGCAGCCCGATGTAGCGCTTGTGAAACCAGCACTTGCCGGCCGCGACTTCGTACTTGCCGTGAATAACGAACTTGCCGACCCGGTCGCGGCCATCACCGGCGAGGCCGCCGCTGCGAAAAGTGAGCGTCAGTTCCATTTGGTGCTTGCCGGCGAGACGCTTGTCGAGGAAGAAGCCGGTCCACTTGCCGCTGGGGAAGCGCGGATCGGATTCCAGGTCAGCGAGCGGTTCGTTCAACCTATTTCTCCGGCCGAGCGATCTTTGTATTAGAAACCGTTTCATCGTATCGTCTAAACAACTGTCGTTTCAGAAAGGCGCGTGCGTCACGGTTGAGCCGCCCGCAAATAGCCGCTCAGCGTTTTCACATTGCGAATGAACGTGTTGCAAGCGATGATGCGGCGCGTATCGTCCTGTGGTCCCTGAAAGCGCAGCGTGCCATTTTCGACCCAGCGGCCTTGTTCGTCGAGCGCGGCGATTACTTTTCTGACCTGCGCAGTAAGAGCCGGCGTTACCTTTGTCTTGGCGGGCGGCGCGGGATCCTTTCGTTCGGCAGGGTCCAGATTTTTGAGACTTTCGTATTCCTTGGCGATCGCGTCCAAACCGTTGCCGACCTTGAACGCGTAGTGCGTCGGCAGGTCGTCGTCCTGGTAGGTCAGCTCGTACTTTCTTGTGAAGTAGAGAGGCTTGTTGCTCTTGAGTTCATAAAAGCGCGCCAGCCGGCCGTCGGGCAGCAGCGAGCCGCGGTAATACGCGAGCGCGCGGGGCAACGGCTCCAGATACTTCTTATGCCCTGTCGCGCGGCAGAGCTTGAGAAGTGTCCGCATCACGCCCTGACTTTCGCCTCCGGTGACGGCGGGCGGCTCGAATTTCCGCGCCCAGGCCGGATGCATGTCCAGGTCGTATTGCTGCGCCCAGCCGGGCTGCGGGTCGGGCATTTGCGCCAGAATCATGAAGTCGCCTGCTTTCTCCGCAGCCCGGCGATATTTGTCTTCGCCATAGATGCGCTCCGCCTCGAACAACACGTCGATCGCGTCGGCGATGCTGTTGTCATTGAAGGTGTAGAAGGCCCGATAGTCCTTGCCGGGGAATAAGCGCGGCCACGATTCCGGATAACTCGCCTTCTTCACTGGGATCTTGATGGGGTCCGGCGCCTTCTCGTAGCGCTGGGGCCAGGCGCCGTTGGGATACTGGACTTCGAGCAACTTGGCGAGGCCGAACTGCGCGGCTTCATGGATGGCGGCATCCTTGCGCGCGAGCGCTTCATCGACCAGCATGAGAAATCGCAAGGCGGATTGGGTTGTGTTGTCGTCCAAGGTCGAAGTATTGTTCGTGCCGGCCCCCTCACCCCCAACCCCTCTCCCAGGGGGCGAGGGGAGAAGACGGCCGTCGGCGCGGTAGGCGTATTTGCGGCGCAGTTTAGGATCGAACTCAATGCGGTAGTCCCAGCCGCCGGACCGTAGCTGACCTTTGACCAATGCATGCGCGGTTTCGCGGGCAGCATCGAGGTAGAACTTGTCGCCGGTGGCCCGATGAGCTTCGAGAAAAGCCAGGCCCACCGCGGGCGTTCCGGGCGGCTGCACCCAAGCCTGCGTCGCCGTCGCTTTGCCCTCCCCTTCGCGCTTGCTCAAATCTTCGCTGTAACGCCAGAGGTAGCCGCCGTCCGCGGCGACCTTGGTGCGAAAGAAAGTCACGGCCTTGCGTAGCGCCGAGCGCGCCTGTTCTACAAGCGGCTCATCGGCATGCGCATCGGGGACAAACAAGAAGGCCGTCGCACATAACGCGACCAGAGACTTCAACGCGCTCATCGTAAGAGTCCGTTCTGTAAGCAGGACGAGAATGTCCATTCTACAAGCGTAAAGTCTCGATGTTCAAGCCACGGCGTAACATCCTGGTCCCGCGGCTGCCGGGTCGAAGCTGAATTCCACGACTGCTTCGCGGCCGCTCGACTTTTGCCGGACATGTACCTGTACATCGCCCGCTTCGCAGTCGGTGGGCGGCAGCATGGCCAAAACCATGGCGTTCATGCCGTCCAGCTCGATCCATTGATCGAAGGCCGCGGCCGGGTTGTCGCGCAATTGTTGAAGCGAGTGGATTCGCCAGTGGTAAAGGGCGGCATCCCAGGCCGCGCCCGCGCCAGAGAGCGAAAACGAATAGGCGTCGCGGGCTTCGCCCACCAGGAACATGGCGGCATTCGTTCGGCCCGGATAGATGCGCAGCGCTTGAGCCATGTGGCGTTCAACGCTGCGCGCGCCGATGAAGATATTGAGATTGCCGGCCCAGTAGAGGTTGCGAAGGCCTATGAGGTCCATGAGGTCTGCCGGCAGCGTGCCGAAAGCGCTGCGTGCTTGCCGATCGTCTTCGTTGTCAAATGCGGTGAGCAACGTCTGCGGCGCGATCTTTCTCGGGTCGCCTAAAGTAGACACGCTCGGCCGCCGCGCCTCGAACTTCACAATGGTGCTCGCGCCGGGCGCGAGCGCGGGAACCTGCGCCACGGACAACGGCCGCCAGCGCACGAACGCGCCCAAGGGCGCGGACTGCACAATCGCCATAGTGGTCTCGGTGGGCTCTTCGCCCTCGTTGTGCACGGCGATCTCGATGCCTACTCGGCCAGGTCCGACATCGCGGAAGACGATGTCGTTGCGGCGGACGACGAGCTGCGACCACGAATGCGGTCGAACAAACTTGTTATCAGTCCCTCGCTCGCGCGTCGGGCTAGTGTTAACGGTTCCTCGCTCGCGCGTCGGGCTAGTGTTCGCACGGGATTTCAGTAAGACGGCAGACATGAGGGTTCCTCCCGAAAGAGAAGTGAGAGGCGGCGCAACTTCACCCTAGCGGAGGCCGCGTACGCTGCCAAGGGAAGTTTTCGCCGTAGACCCAACAGTCCGCGTGGTGTAGGTTAAACCTAACCCGCCTGCCTAAGTCCTCGTTCTCTAACCACCAACATGAAGTCTCTCCTCTTGTCGATTGCTTGTTGGCTTGGCGTTTTGCCGTTCGCACACGCGCAAGAAGAAAAGCCGCTGCCGAAGGTGGTGGACTTCAACCGCGACATTCGGCCTATTCTTTCGGACAATTGCTACTTGTGTCACGGGCCGGCCAAGGCGACACGCAAAGCGGATTTGCGGCTCGACGTCGAAGAAGAAGCCTTCGCCGACCGCGGCGGCTACTTCGCTCTCGTTCCCGGCAAACTCAAGGAGAGTCATCTTTACAAGCGCGTCTCCAGCAAAGATAAGTCCAAACAAATGCCGCCGCCTACTTTCGACCGCAGACCGTCGCCGCGACAGATCGAGCTAGTGCGGCTCTGGATCGAGCAAGGCGCGAAATGGCAAAAGCATTGGTCTTTTGTGCCACCCGAACGGCCAGAATTGCCCCAGGTTAAGAATCAATCCTGGGTGCGCAATCCGATTGACGCCTTTGTCTTGGCGCGGTTGGAGGGCGAACAACTGTCGCCGTCGCCTGAGGCTTCGCGTGAGACACTTCTTCGCCGCGTCACTTTCGATCTGACCGGCATGCCGCCGACCAGCGCTGAAATCGACGCCTTCGTGCGCGATGATTCGCCGAACGCTTACGAAAAAGTAGTGGATCGCTTGCTGGCGTCGCCGCGCTATGGTGAGCGCATGGTCCTCGAATGGCTCGACGCCGCCCGTTATTCCGACACCAACGGCTATCAAACCGACGGCACACGCGCCATGTGGCCTTGGCGCGACTGGGTGATCGAAGCGCTCAACAAGAACATGCCGTTCGATCAATTCACTATCGAGCAAATCGCTGGGGATATGCTGCCCAACTCGACGCTGCCGCAAAAGATCGCGACTGGGTTCCATCGCAATCACATGCTCAACGGCGAAGGCGGTCGGATCGCTGAGGAAAGCCGGGTCGATTACGTGGTCGATCGTGTCGATACGACGTTTACGATTTGGCAAGGTCTGACCGCCGGCTGCGCCCGCTGTCACGAGCACAAGTACGACCCGATCTCGCAGCAGGAGTACTACGGGCTATACGCGTACTTCAACAACATCGACGAGTCGGGCGGCGTCGACCGCCGCAATAGCACCGCCGCGCCGGTGTTGGAATTGCCGACCGACGAACAGAAGACGAAGATCGCGGAGCGTGAAAAGGTCGTGCAGGACTTGGAGAAGAAGGCCAAGGACATGGCTGACAAGCTGCTTGCGGGCCTGGCGGACTGGGAGAAAGATTTGCAGACGGAAAAGTTGCCGGAGAACGTGCAAAAGGCGCTCAAGGTGGAATTGGCCAAACGCACGGCCGAACAATCGAAAGCGGTATCCGATCACTTCCTGTCCAACTTCCCGGAACGCCAGACACTGCAAAAGGAATTGGACAAAGCGAAGAAGTCGCTGAATGATGTAAAGAACTCCGTCTTGATCACGATGGTGATGGAGGAGCGCAAGCAACCGCGCGAAACCTTCGTCTTGGTCCGCGGCGTTTACAACAAGTATGGCGAAAAAGTGTCGCCCGGCCTGCCGACCGCGTTTCCACCGTTGCCCAAGGACGCGCCCAACAATCGTCTCGGCTTCGCGCGCTGGCTCGTGGACAAGAGCAATCCTTTGACCGCACGCGTTACCGTCAATCGCATGTGGCAGATGTTCTTTGGCGCCGGACTCGTCAAAACCGCGGAGGACTTCGGGGCTCAGGGCGAATGGCCCAGCCATCCGGAGCTGCTCGATTGGCTGGCAG
>JAKEHV010000523.1 GCA_022614915.1 Gemmataceae bacterium
ATCATCTGCGCGCCGGTGTTTTCGGCATCCGGCTCGTTTTTCGTGACTGGCGGCTATGACCACAGGCTTGTCGTATGGGAATTCCCTTCGTGCAAACCGCTTCTAGAAGTCGACACTGGAGGACAAATCTGGGGCCTTTCGATCTCTCCCGATGAAAAGTCGATGGTCTTCCGAAACATCAAGAGGATTCGCCTGGCGCCCGGTGAAATGCGCAGTGAGTATGCGGTTCTCGTATTGGATGTGAAAACAGGGAAAGGGACGTTGAAACTGGAAAACCTTACATCGCGCACCATTGGCGCTGTCTTTTCGCCTGATTCGAAAAAGCTGTTTCTGAGCCACGAGGACGGCACCATTGAGGTCTTGGATTTGCAAACCGGAAAAGTCCTTGATTCTTGGAGCGCCGGGCGAAGCGCGTACGGTTTGGTCTTCTCGCCAGACGGGTCAACGCTCGCAACGGCCACCTGGGACTTGGAAATCCACCTTTGGGATATGACGGGGCCGGTACCTAAACACTTGCGGACGCTGAAGGGGGGCGTCGAGCAGATCAACCACATGGCGTTTTCCAAAGACAGTAAACTCATCGTAGCGGGTTATGGGGGGCGAATGCGTGGTGATGCTGGCGGCTCGCGTTCCGAGCATGGCTGCGTCATCGTATGGGAAACCGCCACCGGCAAGCGCTTTGTTCCCCCCAACTACACGCCGCCGAAGTTCATTCCCTTGGATGACTAGCCGAGCAAGTGCGCGATGCCCACAGAAAACGCTTTCTGTATCATAGGAAGTAAGATCCAGATTTCGGTGCCGCCATCCCTTCGATGGCTTGCGACAGGCTTTTCAATGGTCAAGGACGAGATCCTCAAGGCCGACTTAACCCAGTTTGCCGCCGAACAGCAGCGACGGTTTGAGGCAGCCACTCTGCCGCGCGAACGAAAAGAACGCGGCCATTTCGGCACACCGCCTGCCGTCGCCGAGTTCATGTCCGGGATGATCACCGGCATACCGCAAGGCGCAGTTCGCGTGCTCGATCCCGGCGCAGGAGTTGGCACTTTATCGGCTGCCCTCTGCCAGCGAGTTCTTCGACTTAAAGCACCTCGCCATCTGGATATCGAATTATGGGAAGCCGACCCGAAGCTGGTGTCGCACCTTAGAAGAACAATGGACCATTGCCGAACCGTACTGAGGGCGTGTGGTCACCGGCTAGATTACTCCGTGTGCATCGACGACTTCATCTTGGCGAACGCCGACAGGCCATTGTTCGGCCCCACTCAGTCATTCGATTTAGCGATCCTCAATCCACCGTACTTTAAGTTAAGAAAGGAGTCTGCCCACGCGAAAGCGATGAAGCACATCGTTCACGGTCAGCCCAACGTTTACGCACTGTTTATGGCCGTCAGTGCCGACTTGTTGGCTGCCCACGGAAAAATGATTGCGATCACGCCCCGAAGTTACTTCAACGGGCCTTACTTCCAGCGATTTCGCAAATGGTTCTTTGACCGACTGGTGGCACGGCAAATACATGTCTTCGAGTCGAGAACTGAGACTTTCCGGAACGATGCGGTTCTTCAAGAAAACGTTATTCTGCTGGCCGAAAAGGGCGGGGAACCCGGCGAGGTTGTCCTGACGAGTAGCGCGGGCCGAACATTCGAGCATGTTGGCCGATGTGCGGCTCCTTACGGCCAAGTGATAGACGATAGCAACGGGGATCATGTCGTTCGTGTCACAACAAGCGAATTAGAACATAAGATCATCAGGGCCATTGACAAACTGCCGACTCGGTTCCGCGATCTAAGCTTCGAGATTTCGACCGGTCCTGTGGTCACGTTTCGCTCGACCGAGTTCTTGCGAAAGGAGCGAGCGAACAACACGGCACCGTTGCTGTGGATGCACAACGTTCGTCCCTTCGTGACGCAATTCCCGTCCAAGAACGGTAAGCCGACGCACATCGTCGTAAATGACCAGTCAAAGCAGTTACTTGTTCCTGCCAAGCGTTATGTCCTACTCAAGCGATTCACAGCCAAGGAGGAGAAAAGACGGCTGGTGGCCGGAATCGTGGAGCCGAAAGACTCGTATTCCGAGTGGCTCGGTCTTGAAAACCACTTGAACTACGTTTACCGAAGAGGTTCAGAACTGACGTACAAGGAGGCACTTGGACTGGCCACGTTCTTCAATTCTGTACTCGTTGATCGCTATTTTCGAGCGATCAGCGGGAACACTCAGGTCAATGCGACCGAGATTCGATCCATGCCCTTTCCTGATGAGTCCACGTTGGTGCGCATAGGCGAAGACATGGAGCGCGCAGTTTTTAGGGATGCCTCCACGATTGATCAAGTTGTCGGGCGTGCGTTGCGGTTGCCTCACGACTTGATCAAAATGCTGTGCGAGGCTGCAAAATGAGCAAGCGCGACGATGCCCTCGAAATACTGAAGAGTCTTGGATTTCCCAAACAGCAGCAAAACGAACGATCTTGCCTGACACTGTTGGCTCTGGCTGGGCTCTCAGAGAAAGACCCGTGGTCGAAGGTTCAACGACCGCTCTTGCGAATCTGGGACATCATGGGTTGGATGAAGGACAAGTTTCGCAAGAAATACGCCGCGAACAGTCGCGAAACGATACGCCGCCAAACAATTCACCAGTTCGAGCAGGCTCGTTTGATTGACCGCAATCCCGACAATCCTAAAAGACCCACAAATAGCGGCGACACGGTTTACCAGATCACCGAGGACGCCGCTGCAGTCTTGAAGCGATTTGGCAGGAGCGACTTTGCGGAGAAGTGCGAAGAGTTCATCAAGCGACATGGCAGCTTGTCGGTCGCCTACGAACGTGCTCGGAATCTCGTCAAAGTGCCAGTGACTCTGCCGGACGGCTCGAAGGTTGAGTTGTCACCAGGCCTGCACAACGAACTTCAAAGGTTGATCGTCGAAGAATTCGCTCCGCGCTTTGCCCAGGGCTCGGTTGTCGTCTATCTTGGTGACACCGCTGAGAAACGACTGCTTGTGTCCACAAAGATTCTTGGGCAACTTAACATTCCCGAAAGGAATCATGACAAGTTGCCGGATGTCGTGCTTTATGATGCAATTCGGAACTGGCTTTTCTTGGTCGAGGCGGTTACTACACATGGTCCGGTATCAGCAAAGCGACACGCCGAACTCGAAGCGATGCTTAGAAATTGTCCAGCCGAGCGTGTGTATGTGACCGCGTTCATGGACTTCACCGCGTTTAAGAAATACGCCTCGGACATCGTATGGGAGTCCGAGGTTTGGGTTGGTGAATTTCCAGACCACATGATTCATTTCAACGGAGATCGGTTCTTGGGGCCATATCCGCCACGAGCGACCGTAGACGATTGAACCAAACCGCGACCGGCAAGCGCTTTGTTCCCCTCAACTATAAACCGCCGAGATCCACCCGTTTGACGATTGACTAGGTCCAGGCCATTGCCGCTGGTCCAAGAGCGAATGACATCAATCAAATCCCGCTTCCTCCTCGTCTATTCTTTGGTACATTATCTGTTGTCCCGCTCGCATGCCTCCTGGGGAAAATCCAATGATCCGCCGCCTTCTTATCGTGGGCGTTTTCGTCTGCCTCCTGGCCGCGCCGCCGCTCGTCGCGCAGAAGACCGAGCCGAAAAAAGAAGTCATACCGAAGATCGAGGAACCGCCCGACACCACGCCCGACGACTTGCGCATGCTCAAGGAAGTCGGCCTCGGCAGCGACGGGCCGGCCCTGCTTGAGTATTTCCGCAAGCGCACCTTCCCTGAAGCCAATCCCAAGGAGATGGCCGCCCTCATCGAACAGTTGGGCGACGAAGATTTCAGCACGCGCGAGCGCGCCTATGACCGTTTGCTTGTGCTTGGCGCGGGCGCTTTGGTCGGCATCAAGGAAGCGGAAAAAGCCAAGGACGCGGAAGTGAGCCGCCGCGCGTTCGAGATCAAGCAGCGCATCGAAGCCAAGGCGGAGCCGGCCATCCAATCGGCGACCGCGCGGCTTTTGGCCAAGCTCAAACCGGAAGGCGCGGCCGATGTCTTGATGGCATATCTGCCCTTTGCCGCCGATCTGACCGTGACGGATGACTTGTGCAAGGCACTGGGGTCCCTGGCCCATAAAGGCAAAGAGGTTGAGCCGATCCTCGTGAAGTCGCTCGAGGACAAATTGCCGATCAAGCGCGGCGCGGCGGCCGAAGCCCTGGCCCGCGCCAAGGTCCAGGAACTAGTGCCCGTCGTCAAGAAGCTGCTCAAGGATCCCGAGCCGTCCGTCCGGCTGCGCGTCGGCCTGGCCCTGGTCCCCTATAAGGAAAAAGAAGTTTTGCCGGTGCTCATCGAGGCGCTTGGCCATCTCAATCCGGAGCAGCTTTGGCCGGTCGAGGAGATTCTGGTGCGGCTCGCGGGCGAGAATGCACCGCAGGTTTCGCTCGGCGCCAACGACGCCGCCCGCAAGGCCTGCCGCGACGCCTGGCAACAATGGTTCGACGCCAACGGCAAAACCATCGACCTGGCCAAGCTCGAACAGCCGCAGGCCATGCTCGGCTACACGCTGGTCGTTTTGCAAAACGTCAATCGGCTCGTCGCCGGCGCGCGCCAACCGGCGATTGGCCAGGTCATGGAGCTCGACGCCAACAAGAAGCCGCGCTGGAAGTTCGACGTGCCCACCTATCCCGTGGACGCGCAGATCACCGGCCCCGATCGCGTGCTCATCGCCGAGTACCAGGGTGCGAAAGTCTCCGAGCGCGACTTCAAAGGCACCGAAGTCTGGTCCAAGCTGGTCGGCGGCAACCCCATCGGCGTCCAGCGTCTGGCGGGCGGCAACACCTTCGTCGTCATGCAAAACCGCCTCGTGGAATTCGACCGCAAAGGCGAAGAAACCTGGAGCATGCAACGGCCCAACCACGATATCTTTCGCGCCAAGAAACTGCGCAACGGCGAAATTGTCTTCATCACCAACAGCGGCGCGCTGACACGCATGGAAGCCAAGACCCAAAAGGTAATCAAGAACTTCCAGGTCGGCCCGATCCCAGTGCTCTTCGGCAGCATCGACATTCTGACAAACGGCAATGTCCTGGTGCCCGATTTCCAGCGCGGCCGTGTGGTCGAATACGACAACGACGGCAAGGAAGTCACTTCCTTCGGGGTGCAATGGCCCAACTCGGTCATGCGCCTGCCCAACGGCAATACTCTGGTCGCCAGCCAGAATTCCCGCACCATCGCTGAGTACGACCCCCAGGGAAAGGTGCGCTGGACGCATCAACTCGAAGGCATGCCCTTCAATGCGAAGCGGAGATAGCGATGTCGTTGCTGCCTTCGTTTCTTCTGTGCACTTTGTTGGGCGGCGATGCCGATGAGGTGCAGTTACGGGCGGCGGGCGTGGCGACGGACGGTCCCGGCCTGGTGAAGTTTCTGCGCAGCTTCACGCCGGCCGACATCGATCCCGCATCCGTCGGCAAGCTGATCCAGGGTTTGGGTTCGGACGAATTCGACGAGCGCGAAGCGTGCGTGAAGCGCTTGATTGTTCTGGGGCCGCAGGCATTGCCCTACCTCCGCCAGGCCATCCGCGATCCGGACCGCGAACGCGCCCTTCGCGCGGAGAACTGCTTGAAGGTGATCGACGCCGGCCCAGGCGCCAACGCCCACGGCGCGGTGCTGCGCTTGATCGCGAAGCTGAAGCCAGACGGGGCCGCCGCCGCGCTCTTGGACTATCTGCCGTACACCCCCAACGAAAAACTGCTGGAGGAATCCTACACGGCCCTGGCCGCGGTCGCCCAGGTCAAGGGCGAGCCCGATCCCGCTTTCTTCGCGGCCCTTAGGTCCAAGTTGCCGAATCAGCGTGCCGCCGCGGCCCTAGCGCTGGCCCAGTCCGGCCGGCTCGATCCCGCCACGAAACTGCTTGCCGATCCCGATGCCATGGTGCGCTATCGTTTGGCACTGGCCCTGGCGCCGCTCAAGGTCAAGGAAGCGGTGCCGGCGCTGATCGATGTCATGGATGTACTCCCGCCGGCGCAGCACGGCCCGATTGAAGCAATCCTTTTCCGTCTGGCGGGCGACAAAATCCCGCAGCCCGCAAACCCCGCTGCTTGGAAAAAATGGTGGCAGGCCAACGCCGACAAGATCGACTTGGCGCGGCTCACCGATCAAGCCGTGCTCCTGGGCCTCACCATCATCGCCAGCGCCACGGAGAACGCGGTGCGCGAAATCGATCCCGCCGGCAAGCTGCGCTGGGAAATGAACGACGTGAACTATCCCATGGCGATCCAGCGCTTAGCCAGCGGCAACATCCTCATCGCCGAATACCGCGGCCGCCGCATCACCGAGCGCAGGACTAACGGGGAAATCGTTTGGCAATACGCCGTCGCGATGCCATTGGCCGCCCAGCGCCTGGCCAACGGCAATACCTTCGTCGCCACGCGCACGCAACTCTTGGAAGTGGACCAGAAAGGCCAGGTCGTCTTTAAGGCCACGACCGGCAATGTCGTCATGGCCGCCAAGAAACTCCCCAATGGCCATATTGTCTGCTTGTCGACCGGCGGCATCGTCCTGCGCATGGATGAGAACGGCAAGGAAACCGCGCGCTTCCCCGCGGGCTTCGGCGTCAACTTCGGCGTCGGCTTTGACCTCACTCCCAAAGGCAATCTGCTCATTCCACAAGCCGCGCGTAACAAGATTGTCGAGTTTTCCGCCACGGGCAAGGTTGAGCGCGAAATCGACTTCCAGGCCCCGGACTCGGTGTCTTATCTCGCCAACGGCAACCTGCTCGTGACCAGTCAGAACATGGGCCGCGTCGCCGAGATCGATGCGCGCGGCCGCGTCGTTTGGGAACACCGCGTCACTACCCCCGGACCGCTCAAAGCCTTGCGGCGGTAATCGGCGTCGTCGCCGTGAGAAGCGCGACTTCCTATTTCGCGCTTGACCCTGCGGCTCTGCTGCGCCAGGATGGGCATTTCGGGACAACACTCTCATGCATCATGAAGTCCTCAGCCTGATCCTGGGCGGCGGCCGCGGCAGCCGGCTGTTCCCGCTCACCATGCTCCGCAGCAAGCCCGCCGTACCGATCGGCGGCAAGTATCGCCTTATCGACATCCCCATCAGCAATTGCATCAACAGCGATTGCAATCGCATCTACGTGTTGACTCAATTCCTCTCCGTCAGCCTGCACCGCCACATTGCCAACACGTACAAGTTCGATCCGTTCAGTCGCGGCTTTGTCGAAATCCTCGCCGCTCAGCAGACCAACGAAGCTTCCGACTGGTATCAAGGCACCGCGGACGCGGTCCGCCAGAACATTCGCTATGTCCACGAGGACCGCTGCCGCGACGTGCTCATCCTGTCGGGCGATCAGCTCTATCGCATGGACTATCGGCAACTCCTAGAGACGCACCGCGAAACCAAGGCGGACATCACCATCGCCGTCTTGCCCGTGAGCGCCGACAAGACGCCGGGGTTCGGCCTGGTGCGGCTGGACGATAGCGGGCGCGTCGCCGGCTTTCTCGAAAAGCCGCAAGACCAAGACCAATTGCCGCCGTATCACACGCCGGACGAATGGATCGAGCGGCGCGGCATCCAGCCGCAGGGCCGCAACTATCTCGCCAGCATGGGCATCTATCTATTCAGCCGCGAGGCGCTGTTTCACCTCTTAAACGCGCCGCCCTTGGCAACCGACTTCGGCAAAGAGATCTTTCCGCGCAGCATCCACACGCACCGCGTCCAGGCCCATCTATTCGACGGCTACTGGGAAGACGTGGGCACCGTGAAGTCCTATCACGAAGCGAACCTGGCCCTGACTGCCGACGATCCGCCCTTCGTGTTTCACGCACCGGAAGGCCTTATCTACACGCGTATGCGCTATCTGCCCGCCGCCCGCATCAAGGCCGCCCGCGTCGACCATTGCCTCATCTCCGACGGCTGCGTCGTCGGCGACGGCACGGTGATTTCCCGCTGCGTGGTCGGCGTGCGCACCCAGATCGGCAGGAATGTGACCTTGAACAACTCCGTCATCATCGGCGCCGATCGTTACGCCTCGCAAGCCGAGCTGGCCGAGAACCAGCGCCGCAGCCTGCCCAACCTCGGCGTGGGCGACGGGACCATCATCGACAATGCGATTCTGGACAAGGATTGCCGGATCGGCGCCCATTGTCAGATTGTCAACAAGGACAAAGTGAAAAACGCGGAGGGCAAAAACTTCGTCGTCCGCGAAGGCATCGTCGTCATTCCCAAAGGCGCCATCGTCTTGGATGGCACGGTTATTTAGAAAGCGATTCCTTCGCGAGGAACCAGAATGGCGAACGAGCAAGTGCCTGCCGCTCTGGGTTGGCGCATGCCCGCGGAATGGCATCCGCACGAGGCGACCTGGATCTCCTGGCCGCACGAGCGCGGCGATTGGCCGGGCAAGTTCCCGCTGATTCCGTGGGTCTTTGCCGAGATCGTCCGGCATCTCTCTACAGGCGAGAAAGTGCACATTCTGGTCAACGACGCCAAAAGCGAAAAACGCGCCCGCGGCATCCTCAAGAAAAACAAGGTCGATTTGAAACAGGTCGTGTTTTTCCACATTCCCACCGACCGGGTTTGGACCAGGGATTCCGGCCCGATCTTTTTGGTGCGCACTGGCGAAAAAGTAGCAGGCACACTCCGTGTGCCGTCCGCCGGCAAGGGCACACGGAGTGTGCCGTCCGCCGACAACGGCACACGGAGTGTGCCTACTACAATGAGCTCGGTGGGCTTCACCAATTGGCAATTCAACGCCTGGGCCAAGTACGAAAACTGGCACAAGGACGACGCCGTGCCGGATCGGATTCTCGAGCACTTGCCGATTCCCTGCTGGAAGCCGATGGTGAACGGCCGCCGCGTCGTGCTCGAAGGCGGCAGCATCGACGTCAACGGCGCTGGCTTGCTCCTAACGACAGAGGAATGCCTGCTGAGCCCCGTGCAAGCGCGTAATCCGGACCTGTCACGCGAAGGCTTGGAGAAAGTGTTCGCCGACTTTCTCGGAGTCCAAAAGACGTTGTGGCTGGGCCGCGGCATCGCCGGCGACGACACGCATGGCCACGTCGATGACCTGGCCCGCTTCGTCAACCCGAACACCGTGGTCACCGTGGTCGAATACGATCCGGCCGACGCGAATTATGAGCCGCTTCAAGACAACCTGCGCCGGCTCAAGTCCATGACCGATGGGGAAGGCCGGCCGTTGGAAGTCGTGGCGCTGCCGATGCCCGCGCCTTTGGTGTTTGCCGGCCAGCGCCTGCCCGCCAGCTACGCGAACTTTTACATCGCCAACGAAAAGGTGCTGGTGCCCACCTTTAACGATCCCAAGGACCGCGTCGCCTTGGGCATCTTGGCCGATCTATTTCCGGAGCGCACCGTCGTCGGCATTCATGCAGTGGATTTGGTTTGGGGATTGGGCACGTTGCACTGCATGACGCAGCAACAGCCAAAGCCCTCGCCATCGTAGCCGCATTCGCAAGAATGCGGGGTGAGCCAAGACCGGAATTCTCGCGAATTCCGCTACAGGACTGGCAATGCGCTAACGGCCCTTGCTTGCGCGTCGGGCTCGTGTTTCTCGTTACATTCATGTGCTTTGCGTGCCTTGTGGTTAGAAGAAACTCGAAATGAGGTCAGGAATGGGTGCACGCATTCTGGTGTTGTCGGCGTCGGTCGGAGCGGGGCATGTGCGGGCCGCGGAAGCGGTCGAAGCAGCCGTACAACAGACGATTCCCGATGCCACGGTGCGGCACATTGACGTTTTGGAAATGACCAATCGCCTGTTCCGCCGCATTTATGGCAAACTCTATCTGGACCTGGTCAATCGCGCCCCACACGTCTTAGGCTACTTCTACGACATGCTCGATCAGCCCAGCCGCTCGGGCAAGAACCGCAGCGACCGCTTTCGCCTTGCTTTGCAAAAGCTGAACCTCGGTTCGTTTATCAAGTTGCTGAAGCGCGACGAATGGGACCTGGTCATCAACACGCATTTTTTGCCGGCCGAGATCATCGCCAACCTGCGGAAAGACAAGCTGATCGACCTGCCGCAGGCGACGGTGACCACCGACTTCGATACGCACCGGCTATGGGTCAATCAGCCGTGCGACCGCTATTTCACCGCTACCAAAGAAGGCGCCTTGTACTTGCAGCGCTGGGGGGTGCCCGCCAAGGACATCTTCCCCACCGGCATACCCGTGCACCCGGTGTTCAGCGAGCCCAAGGACCGCAAGGCGCTGGCGGCCAAGCACGGTGTCGATGCCACCAAGCCGATCGTGCTGCAATTGGCCGGCGGCTTCGGCGTCGGGCCGATTGCAAAACTGTTCCAAGCGCTGACGCAGGTGGAAGTGCCCACGCAATTCGTTTCGATAGCGGGCAAAAACGAAAAACTGAAGTCGGAGCTCGAAAAGCTGCCGGCGCCGGCCCGGCATCGTGTCAAAGTCATGGGCTTCACCAAGGAGATCGATGAACTGATGCAGTTGGCCGACCTGGTCGTATCGAAGCCGGGCGGCTTGACCACGTCGGAAACGCTGGCCCGGGGCGCGGTAATGGTCATCGTTAATCCGATCCCCGGCCAGGAAAGCCGCAACAGCGACTACCTCTTGGAAAGCGGCGCCGCCGTCAAAGTGAACAACCTCGCCACCCTGCCTTACAAGGTCACGCAGCTCTTGACCGATCGCGACCGGCTGGAAGCGCTCCGCGCCAACGTCCGCCGCATCGCCCGGCCCAAGGCCGCTTTCGACGTGGTGGCCAAGTCCTTGGAGTTGATTCAATAGATTCGACGACCGCGGAGCCCGATGCGTGAGCAAGGGACAATGTTTTCCCCCCCCTCGCTCACGCGTCGGGCTCCGCGAGTTGTAATTACCCAGCGAACGCTAAACGTTAAAGCGCGCAAGCAGCCCCTTCCGCCGCGTTTCTCCTGTGTCCAAGTAATCAGAAACACCAAGCACGGGAGAAACCCATGTTACGCAAAACTCTCTACACCCTGGTGGCCGCCTTGAGCGTGACAACCGCCGCCAACGCCCAAGCGCCGTTCCTGCGCTCGCCGTACGTCCCCCCGAAAACCGCATTGTTGACGCCCCCCAAGGCCGGCCCGATCCTGCCGAAGCAATTGCAGTCGTTCGCCCCCCCGGTTGTGGTGCCCAACCACTACCCACATCACCGGCACTACCACGTGCAGTACCGGCTGCCCGGCTGGCAAGAAGAGACGTTTTACAGCTTGTACGAGGCCGTCAATTTCGAACGCTACGTCGAAAGCCTCGGCTTCCAAGCGGACATCGTGCGGCACGGCTTTCACTTTGACGTTCGCTTCCGTATGAACGGTTGGCAGACCTACCGCACGGTTAACAGCGACGGCTACGCCCACCACCTTGAGCATTGGCTCGAAAGCCTCGGCTACCAGGCGCGCGTGGTGCATCACTAATCTTCGTCGTGGTGCAGACATTCTTGTCTGCCCGGCAGACAGGAATGTCTGCCCCACAACCGAACCGATCAGCGTGAGGCCGCCGGCGCCAGGGAGCGTCGGCGGCCTCACTTTTTTGCCGTACTTGCAAACTACCCACACCGGAGCTTAAGATGCACGCTGTGGGAAGAGTGGCTCTGTGAGGATGCTTTTATGCACCGCCTTTGGTTTGTACCCGTCTCGTTGCTCCTTCTCACAGGGCTGAGTTCTCAGGCCCAGCAGGACAAATCCAAACTGAAGAAAGAACCTCTGGCCGAGCGCGTTAAGACTAGCATCGACAGGGCAGTGCGCTTCTTGCGCAAACAGGAGCGTAACGGCAGTTGGGAAGTCGACCTCGGTGCGGCCCAGATTCGCGGCGGCTGGACCGCCCTTTCGGTCCTGGCGCTCTTAAACGCCGGCGTGCCCGTGGACGATCCGATCATCCAGAGCGGCCTGCGTTTCTTGCGCAGCGTCGATTCGCCAATGACTTATGTCCGCGCCTTGCAGACCATGGTCTACGTCGAAGCCGGCCAGGTCGAAGACAAGCAGCGCATCCAAGACAACATCAAATGGCTGATCGAAGCGCGCGTCATTTCGGGCGATTGGGGTTACAACAGAGGGTCCCAAAGCGGCGACAACTCCAATACGCAATACGCTTTGTTGGGGCTCTGGGCCGGCAGCCAGGCAGGGGTGGAGATCAACCGCGCTTTATGGGAATCGATCCGCGAGTATTACTTGAAAACGCAGCAGCAAACGAAGCTGGCTACGGAGGGATTCTGGTTCTACTATCGCGATCGCTCCGGGCCGGGTCAGGAATTCACCATGACCACGGCCGGCCTGTGCGGCTTGCTCATCGCCGGCATGGAGCTGAACGTGGGCCGCGAGAATATCGAAGCCGACGGCACCGCCTCGAACTGCGGCGTCTACAAGGACAACCCGGCGCTGGCGAAAAGCCTGAACTGGCTGGGCAAACGCTTCAAAGTCGATCTGCCCGCGGCTGTCTTTTACAGCCTCTACGGCATCGAACGCGCCGGCCGGCTCACCGGTTTACGCTTCGTCGGCGAGTACGATTGGTATCGCGAAGGCTGCGACTACCTCGTAAAGACCCAGCGCGCGGACGGCTCTTGGCACATACAAGATCAACGCTGGGACGCCTACCCGGTGGTCAGCACCAGCTTTGCGCTTCTGTTTCTATCGAAAGGCCGCACGCCGATCCTCATGAGCAAGCTGGTGCACGGTGATTGGCCGCGCCGCGATCAGGATTGGAACAACGACCGCAACGATCTGCGCCATCTCGTGAACTTTTCGAGTAAAGAGCTGTTCCACAAGCTGCCGTTGGCCTGGCAAAGCTTCGACATCATGCTCGCCGCCCAGGCGAAGAAAGGCGGACAACTGACGGAAGAAGACGAAATCGAAATCACTTCCGACCTATTGCAGTCGCCGATCCTGTACATCACCGGACACCAGTCGCCGGCGCAGCGTTTTCAGGCTGTCGAGAAGAAGCTGTTGCAACGCTACATCGACAACGGCGGCTTCCTTTTCGCCGAGGCTTGTTGCGGCAGCCCGGAGTTCGATCGCGGCTTCAAGAAACTCGTCGCCGAGCTATGGCCGGACAACGAATTGACCTATCTCGATGCGGATCACGCTGTGTGGCGCGCCCATTTCCCGGTCAGTCCCGGCGATCCCGCCAAGCTCATGGGCCTCTCGTCCGGCTGCAAGACCGTGCTCATCTACAGCCCGCAGGATTTGTCGTGCCACTGGGAGTCCAATAACCACGCGAATGGCAAGACCCTGAAGGCGTTCCACCTGGGCGCCAACATCGTCGCCTATGCCACGGGCCGAGAGCCGCCCAAGCCGCGGCTTTCGGAATCCGCCGTCGCCAGCAACCGCGACGATACGCGCAAATCGCCGCGCGGCTACCTGAAAGTCGCCCAGCTCAAGCACGGCGGCGATTGGCAGCCCGCGCCCAAGGCCATGCGCAACCTGATGGATCATATGCGCAAGTTCGCCGGCATGGACGTAGTGCTCAAGACGGAAGAAATTCAGGCCTTCAATCGCGGCATCGTCGATTTCAAGTTCATCTACATGCATGGCAGACGCGAATTCTCCATGGCGGCCGGCGACCTCGATCCTCTCCGGTTCAACCTGGAAAACGGGGGCCTTCTGTTCGCCGACGCGGCCTGCGGTAAAGAGGTGTTCGACAAATCGTTTCGCCGATTCGTGGCCCAGCTCTTTCCCAATGAGAAACTGGCGCCAGTGCCTGTGGAAGACGAACTATACAGCAAAGAACTCAACGGCGCGGCGCTGACGGAAGAGAATATTCGCTACCGCAACGAACGCGGCGGCCAAATGCGCAACCGGGCGCCGTTTCTTGAGGGCATCAAGATCAACGGGCGCTGGGCGGTGCTTTACAGCAAATACGACATCGGCTGCGCCTTGGAGAAGCACCAGTCGTCCGACTGTTTGGGCTACCACCCGGACAGCGCGTTTCGCCTGGCCTCCGCCGCGGTGTTGTACATGCTGCGGCCCTGAGGTCCGCCGTTTAGCTTTCGCTCAAAGCTGCATGCGTCGGGTGGCATGCATGCCACCCGTTGGTGTTCGAATTTCGATAGTCTGAGACTCGGCGTAAGCGCCAGGCTATGGTTTATCTCTCAAAGATCTACACGAAGACGGGCGATGCCGGCGAAACCGGGCTAGGTGACGGCACGCGCGTGGCCAAGGACCACCCGCGCGTTAACGCGTATGGTGCCGTCGATGAAGTAAACGCGCTCTTGGGTCTGGCTCTGTCCGCCGGCGCCTTGTCCACCGATATGCAAGAACTATTGCGCTCGATTCAAAACGACCTCTTCGACGTTGGGGCCGATTTGTGTGTGCCTCAGACGGCGAACGAAGAAGCAGGAAAATCACTGCGCATCCAGGCGAATCAAGCCCTCCGGCTGGAAGCCGCCATCGACTCGTTCAATGCACACCTCGAGCCCTTGAAAAGTTTCGTATTGCCCGGCGGTTCACCGGCTGCCGCCTGGCTGCACCTGGCCCGCACCGTCTGCCGCCGCGCCGAGCGCGACGTGGTCACGCTGTCGAAAAAGGAACGGGTCAATTCCGACGCCATCATCTACCTGAATCGTCTTTCGGACCTGCTCTTCGTCCTGGCGCGCGTCGCCAACAACAACGGCAAGAATGATGTGCTATGGCAGCCGGGGAAGAGCCAAGAATAAATCCGAAACTCGAAATCCGAAATCCGAAACAAATTCGAAATCCGAAACAAATTCGAAATCCGAAACAAATCAAAACTCAAAAAAGAAACCCAAAAACAAGAGTTTCGGTAGTGGACTATTTGTTTTTTGAATTTGTTTCGGATTTCGGATTCGGAGCTTCGGATTTGTTTTTCGCTACATCCTGTTCACCCGCTCACGATGCGCATGCTCGCGAATCACGTCCAGGTGTTCATCGAGCGTTTTCGTCATTTCCTGCGCCTGCTGGGCGCTTTCGGCCAACTTTCGCAGCGCGTTGTACATCGCCAGCATGGTCGGATAGTGACTGCGGCGGCGCACAGGACGGCTCAGATCGCGGAATTCACTCACGCGCGACAGGAAATGCGATTGCACCAACTCGATGAGGTCGCGCGAGCACTTTTCCGAGTGGGTCAACAGTTGCCGCAACGTCATGCGCCTAATAGGTTTTTCACTGCCCATGACAACACCCTAAGAAAAAGCTAAGCTTCAGGGGCAGTCAGCGCTAAGCTGAACGAACCACAAGCTCCTTCCTCTTGCCTGTGCACGCGTCCTAACGAGGGCATGGATTCCTTCTATCCTCTCGCGGCAAAACGGTACGGTCAAGAGCAAACCAAACTCCTCCCATGCGCATTTTGCTTTTGGCCGACATTCACGGAAACTGGCAGGCCCTGCAGGCCATCCAAGAACCGCACGACATTTGCATCTGCTTGGGCGACCTGGTCGATTACGGCCTGGAGCCCAGTCCGTGCATTCAGTGGATCAAGGAAAAAGCCACTTATACCATTCGCGGCAATCACGATCACGGCGTCGCGCAAAACGTCAAGGTATTCGGCAAGAACGGCTTCAAATACCTCACGGCCATTACCCGGCCGCTGACGCAAGAGCGCGTCACGATCGCCGAGCGCCGCTACTTGGGCGCCCTGCCGGTCGCGCAGCGCGTGACCCTCGAGACCGCCAAGTTCTTGCTGGTGCACGCCACGCCGCGCGATCCGCTCGACGAATACGCCATCAACGACGCCGATTTTTGGGCGCGCCGGCTTCAAGAAGTGGACGCCAACGTCATTTGCGTCGGCCATACCCATCATCCTTATGTTCTCGAAGTCGGCGACAAACTGGTCATCAACCCGGGCAGCGTCGGCCAGCCGCGCGACGGCGACCCGCGCGCCTCCTACGCGATCATCGAAAATCAGCGCGTTGAGCTCAAGCGCGTCGAGTATGCCGTCGAGGACACCGTCCGCACCGTGATGGAAAGCAATCTGCCCGAGCCCGCCAAAGCGTTGCTCGCCGAAGTCTTCCGCACCGGCGGCCTCGCCAAGCCCGACAGCGGCAAGCAAAAAGGCGACGCCCCTTCCTCCAGCACGAATCATCAGACGCCGACGCCGTCCTTGTCGTAGTTTTTGCTGCATTTTATTGCAGTACTGCATCTATTTGTTATAATAAGCGTGTCTCATGAAATGGATCCAAGATCCATGAATAAGAAAAGACTGCAGCACGTAAATCGGCGCTTGAGCAATGAAGAACGCGCACGCCACGCGAAGATTCGAGAATCCGCCTTTTTGGACATTCCACCGAAAACGAATACGCTGCGATCATCCTCTCCCCCAGGAATCCCGACGCAGATTCGCCAAGCGCGCGAAACGCGCGGGCTCACGTGGTACTCACTAGCCAAATTGGCCAACATTCCCAATCAAGCCACCATTCGCGACATTGAGCAAGGTAAGGACGTCAAGCTTTCCAACTTGCAATCCGTCGCCGCCGCATTGGGCCTGAAGCTGGAGCTCGTCGAACAGGTCGCCTAAAGGAGGATGCGCCATGTCCCAAGCCACGGCCGTCAAAGGTCCGAGCTTCGTCGAAGACGTCGAGCTGCAGGGGCACATCATCGATTCGTTGCTCTTACCCAAAGTGC
>JAKEHV010000524.1 GCA_022614915.1 Gemmataceae bacterium
TCTGCGATGCCTGGAAAAAAGTCACCCCGAGTGATTGCCAGGGATTCTTCGCCTCTTGCGGAATCCCGGTGCCCGCTACAGCAACCTGAAAACCGCTCTAGACCACGCCAACCGCCAAGAACGGCACCGAATTCCGACCAGTTTTCACTTTGCTTCCTATCACGCAATCTGAAAAATGGGGGGTACGGATTGACATAACCATTTTCACAACAACAAGGTACGAGATCACCATTTACTTTTCACTTTTTCTTGATTTGAAAGTGGGCTCGCCCCAACACACTCGAATCCATGCTCCTCGTTCAGCAGTTAGCGAGCGATAACAAACCTGCGGAGTCCGATGCCTAGGTCCAGTGACGGCCCGCGGTTCGCTCCGACAGCAAGGCCGTTCATGATCGACGCCGCCAGCAATGTCAACTGCCACTGGACGCAGAGCGGCGCGTAACCATCCGCTTCCAGAACTACGTCTAAAAAATGTCCGATCCCGCGCGCGGCTGCGATGTGACCCGTGGACGGGGTTGTCCCGTCCTTCCCAGTAACACTTGATTTGGAGGATTAGCCATGTTTCGCCGATGCCTCGCAATGTCCGCCGTGGCGCTGTTGCTAGCGGCCACCTTCGCAGTGCCCTTCCGGACCTTTCTCGGGGCGGCCCAGCCGGGGAACGCCGCGACGAAACGGATGCCTCTGTTGAAGGCGATGAGCGGGAACATCGTGGTGAACGTGGCCGTCACGGTCACCCTGCCTGCGGACTACGAGCCGCTTTACAATGAAGAGGACTCCACGCTCGGGACGTTCTGGGCGACCGGCGAAGACCTCCGGAACGCAGTCCAAGGCGGCGAGGTCGATACGACAAAGCTGAAGAAGGGCCTGTTCTGGTTCCGGCACGCGCTGAACGTCGGCTACGACGCGCAGGCAGGGAAGTTCATCCCGGAAATGAAGGTCGAGGACCTCGCAAAGCAGACCGGCCTGACGAATCTCAAGACCACGCAGAAAACGGTCAACGGCCGGGCGGTCCTGACGATCACCGGCAACACGGGGAACCGTTCCGTCTACCTCCTCTACGTGTGGACCGGCATCGACACGAACTGCGTGCTAGTGACCTACCACCACCCGGCCGGCAACCACTCGCCCCGGGATGACCAAGTCTGGTCGCAGCTCGTGGGCGGGCTCGGCCAGTGACGCGCGGGCGGGTGTCCGCCTCAGCGGCCGCCTAAGAAGTCCAGCAGCAGCCGGTGGAACCCCTCCGGCTGCTTGCGCCGCTTGCAAGCGCATCGGTTTCGGAAAGGGAGGTCATCGAAGAGACGAGAACTCTGTTTCGTCGAGCGGTTGGTCGAAGACACAGCCGAGCAGCCAGCAGGGACTACCACCGTCGAGGATAGCGGTGGCGTGGACAACTCGGGCCCGGACCGTGCGCAGCACGGCGCCGGTGGTTTCCCGCAAATCCACCAAGAGAGTCGTCCCAGGGCCGAAACGATGCTGCAGAATTAAGCCGATACCCCCTTGCGAGATGTTGTGGACACGGCCAGACCATGCCGGCTCGCGCGTACGCGGGGCGTCGTGACAGGTGGCGGCCAAATTGCTGGGGATTCGCAGATACGCACGGCGGTCACGGTCCAGCGAAACGGACGGCTGTTCGCTCGAGATCGGTTCGTCATCGGCCATGACATTTCCGGATCGAAGAGACTTAACTATCCCTCACCGAAAGTTAAGCCATACTTTCGATTCCGTCAAACCGCGGCGAGCGGTGCTCTGCTTATTCTTGAGGTCCCTCCGCCTGCTGTATGCGAGACAGAGGAAGTTGTTCATGAATGATCCAGGTTGGGTCAGTTACGCGCCGAACTCGTCAATTGCAGGGAGCGCCGTTTCCTTGAAGAACACCACTTGCGCGGGCCGAAGTCAATGTTGCGACTTGCGCTTTTTTGCCCCTGCGACATCCGCCCCCGACGGCGGTATGTCGCCCAGTTTAGCAATTCGCGCGATCGGAAAACACCATGGCCGGCCTGTTGTCCGCGCAATCGACCGTTGTCTCATCGAACTTGTCGACGGCAAAGAAGCCATGCGCGCCCGCGCTCTCACAAGACCGTCAACCGCCCTGGCAGCGCATATTGCCCATCCTCGTCCTCTTGGCAAGCATGATTCTCTTTGGCCTGCTGGTGATGAAGCGGACCGCGTGGCGCAACGCGCCCTATGGCGATGCGCAAGTGTATTTCCGGGCCGCCTGGGCGGTGCGCGCGGGCGTGGACCTATATGAAGTTTCCGACCACCATGGCTGGCACTACACGTACCCGCCGATCTTGGCGATATTGATGGCGCCTTTGGCTGACGCCCCGCCGGGCGCCAATCCTACGGGATTGCTCTCTTTCGAAACGTCCGTCGCCATTTGGTATTTGTGCGGCCTGGCTTTTTGGGTGCTTGGGCTGCACGTCTTGGCCTGCGCCTTGGAACAATCGTCGGCCGACCCGGCGGTGCGGGCGCAATCTTGGGGCAGCCGCCGTTGGTGGCTGTTGCGTTTGGTTCCGCTTTTGGCTTGTTTGCCTCCCGCGGGTCACACTTTGATGCGCGGCCAAGTCAATCTCCTGCTTCTGTTCCTTGTCTGCGTGGCTGGCGCGTTGTTGCTGCGCGGTTGGCGCATGCTTGCCGGCGTGACGATTGCTCTGGCAGGCGCCATCAAGGTGCTTCCTTTGTTTCTTGTGCTCGTGGGCCTATGGCGTCGCGATTTCCGATTCCTGTCAGGATTCGGCCTGGGGTTGGCCCTGTTCTTGATTGGCGTGCCCTGCCTTGTGCTTGGTCCCGAACGAGCGTTTTTCTCCTATCAATCGCTGGTTCGCACGATCTTGGCGCCGGGCGCCTTCGGAGCGAACGATACGTCGCGGCCCGAGATCACGGACCTATCCGTGAATCATAGTCAGTCGCCGGTCGCCGTCCTGCACCGGCTGCAGTTTTGGGACGAGCCACAGCGTCCGGCCCGCGCCGAGGCCGCGAGCCGCATGATTCATTGGGGCATCGGCGCATTGCTGACGTTAACGACATTGGCAGCGGCTGGATGGCGGCGCGGCCCCTTCCCTGTCCGCATTTCAGAAGTCGTCGATGGACCGCGTCAAGTCCTTTTCCTCGGCGCGCTGACTGGGGTCATGCTGCTTGTCAGTCCGGTGAGTCATCTGCACTATTTCTGTCTACTTGCGCCCCTAGTAATGGGCATCGTCGCGCTCGACCTGGAAACGCGGGGCACAGATCGACTCAGCATGAGTCTGACGCTGGCGTTGGCCGCAAATTTGATCGCCAACGTCCTTCCGCAGTTTCCGGGTCTGGAAACCCTGCGGTCATTGGGCATCGCCGCCTGGGGGTTCTTGCTCCTTTGGCTGATCGCGATGTGGGGACTGCGGCGCCGGGAACACATTCCAGCTCTTTCGAAATACTGCACTTCGACGTCGTAAGGCCCTGACTTACGCTTTCAGCATTTCGTCATGCCGCATGCCGCTTGGCGGCAGGTCGGCTTTGCGGCAATTGGCGAGCGCGGCTTTGGCGCCGGCGTGCTGCTCGGCGTCGTTGTCCTCCCA
>JAKEHV010000525.1 GCA_022614915.1 Gemmataceae bacterium
CCATCACGTTGGCAGACTCGCAATTCCAGAATGCCTAACGTCATAATCCACGTCCCCATAAATCACCAAGATCAACTACAAACGGCTAAACTGTTACGATTTCTTCAAATCAGCGCCGCTGCGCGTGTTCAGCCTCCGAGGTCTGACCGTTGGCGGGCTGGTTTGCAACGACATGTGGGCGAACCCCGAATGGACGCCCATGCCCGACCGGTACTTGGCGCGCCAACTTGCCGGTCTGGGGGCACGGGTCATTTTCCTCTCGGTGAACGCGGGCCAAGAGGATGGAGAAGATTGGCCGCTCTACCACGCGTTTCACGAGTCGAACTTGCGGCTGCGTGCCCGTAGCGCAGGCGTTTGGGTAGTGGCGGCTGACGCGTCCGATCCCGATGGAAAGAAGCCGGCGAATTGCCCCTCGGGCGTGATTGGGCCAGACGGTCGGTGGGCCTCGCGGGTAGAATCAATAGGAGAACAGTTTTTCGCCCACACCATTCAAGTGGAGCAGCCATGAACGATCATCCGCTGGGAGCGCAAATCAAAGAACGCAAATTCAATCGAATTCCATCAATCAACCAACTTCAACCTCAGACGGCAGAAGTGCTGCCAAAATTGTTGCGGGAGGGCAATATGTTTCGCTTCGCAGTGGTCCTAGTTTGCGGACTGTGGGTTGCGGGTTGTCAGGATCGCACGATCAACGACCTAAATGGGGTTCACATATCCACGATCGGCGCGCCAAACAGCATCCAGGCCGTTGGCGCCACAGCTCAGGTCGAAGGCATCCAAGTGAAAGATGCCCAGTCGCTGGAGGACGGCAAACCAAAGATGAAGAAACGAATTAGAGCAACCCTCATCCAATACAGCTGCTCGGACAACAAGAAAGAATCCGTGACGCGGCTTCTCGAAATGGTCGCAAAGTGCGCTCCGAAATCGGACCTCATATTATTGGGGGAAACTGTCTTCGCGCCTTACACAACCTGTAAGGATTTCACGGAAGTGGCAGAGACGGTTCCCGGGCCCTTCACCGAATCCCTGTCGGAAATTGCCCGGCAGCATAAGGTTCATATCTGCAGCGGCCTCGTTGAAAAAGAAGGCAACAAGTTGTTCAACACCGCTGTCCTGATCGGCCCCGACGGCCGGATTATTGCCAAATACCACAAGACGTCCTTGGCCAGTATCGATGAAAGGCACTTCCAGCCGGGTAACGGACCCACCGTCGTCGAAACTGAGCTAGGGCGGATCGGCATCCTGATTTGCAAGGATACCCAGGATCTGGAAGTGATCTCCTCGATGGCCCGCCAGGCTCCACATCTAATACTTGCTCCCAGCTATGGGCTTGCCAAGACCGACTATACCAGCAAGCAGGAAATCGACTGTATGCTCGATGAGTGCATCGACGAGTGGAGGGTGCGAATGCAGGCCCTGGCTAAAATTTGCCATTCCTTTGTCCTGCGGGCAGATCATGTCGGAACAGAAGGCCAGCAGGTGAGAGTCGGGCATTCCATTGCCGTTTCTCCAGGCGGTTATGCAATCGCCGAAGCGACGATGCGACCTGCCTGCCTCGAGGTTATTTTGAAAGCCGACTCGCCTGACCAAAAACATTGGTGAAAATCTTGGGACCGTGACCTCAATTGCTGATCGTCGAATTGTCCGAGGATTTCCAGGACCAGCAGACGAAACGAGTGATCCAGCATGAGAGTCCTAATTGGCAAACTATCGAACAAGGAACGGCGACTGTTCCCCTTCCTCGTGCTTGCCCTGTTCGTCGTGCTGCGAACGCGCTGCGGAATTGCCGCTCCGCCACAGCCCGTTGCTGCCAACAAGAACTGTGGTCTTGTCACTGTATCAGGGAATCAATTCCTCGATGGCGCAGGCAAGCCGCTCCTGCTGCACGGCATCAACGTCATCAATAAGTCGCAAGCGGAAGGGTACACCAAGAACATCGAGCAGTCCGATTTTGCGACCATCCGCGGTTGGGGAATGAACTGCGTCCGGCTCGGCATCTTCTGGGACGGACTCGAACCGCAGCCAGGAAAGATTGATGAGGAGTATCTCGATCGGATCGCCCGCATCGTCGGTTGGGCCAAGGCCGAGGGCCTCTACGTTCTGCTCGATATGCACCAGGATTTGTTCAGCGTGAAGTTCTCCGATGGCGCCCCCGCCTGGGCCACACTTGATGATGGCAAGCCGTACACGCCGACCGCCGTTTGGAGCGATGCCTACTATGCCAGCGAAGCGGTGCAGACCGCGCTGGATCATTTCTGGGCGAACAGCCCCGGCCCGGACGGCGTTGGGCTTCAGGACCATTACACGCGCGTGTGGCGGCGGGTCGCCGAGCGCTTCCGGGACGAGCCAGCCGTGCTCGGTTACGACCTGATGAACGAACCGTACCCCGGCCGCGACAACGCGCGGAACCGGCTGGCAATAATCAACAAAATAGTCGAGCTTCTGCCCGCGCGGCTGGGCGAGAAAGCGCCGTCGCTCAGTCAACTGGCGGTTTTGGCGGGCACGCCCGACGGCCGGAAACAGTTCACCGACTGGTTGGGTGACATGGAACTATTTTCGGCCATGCTGGACGCCGGCACGCCGATCATGCAGTCTTTCGAACGCGAGCGGCTCCAGCCCATGTACGCGCGCGTTCGCCGGTCCATACGCGAGGTTGACCCTCGCCATATTATTTTTCTCGAACCGGCCACGTCGGCCAACATCGGGATCCCGAGCGCCATCACGCCGCTGGTGGACGAGCAAGGACGCCGCGATTCGCAACAAGCTTATGCGCCGCACGGCTACGACATCGTCACGGACACGCCCCACTCCGGCCTGAGAAGCAGCAATGCCAGGATAGAACTGATATTCAAGCGCCACGCCGAAAAGGCCCAGGAGTTGAAGATGCCGCTGCTGATTGGCGAGTGGGGCGCTTACTACGAAGACCCGTCCGCAGTGGAAGCAGCCCGGTTTGTTGTGCGGCAACTCGACGCGTTGCAATGCGGCGACACCTACTGGGCTTACCGGCGTACCTTCGGCCAGTCACCCCTGCTGAAGGCGATTAAACGGGCACCACTGCCGCCCGCGCGATCACATTCGCGTCATGAATGAAATTGGCGGCGGCTTGGACGCCTTCGGGAGCCCAAAGACGGACAACATGTACCACGCGGGTTGGGCTTGGGCCGGACCGACGCCGTTTAAGTCCACGAAACTGGTGGCGGCGCATTTCGGGGGTACTCGCACGCCACTGGCAGTGTCGTGGACGAAGTCGATCAAGCCGGATAAGACGCCGCGCTCGCAGTTCGACCACGTGAATGACGTCGTGCCCACGATCTACGACGTGCTCGACATCACGCCGCCGAAGATGGTGGACGGGGTCACGCAGAATCCGATGGATGGTGTCAATATGGCATCTTCGTTCAACAACCCGAAAGCGCCAGAGAACAAGCCAAACCGGTACTTCGAAATCATGGGCAGCCGAGGCTTCTACAAGAACGGTTGGTTCGCCGCGGACTTTGGTCCGCGTATTCCTTGGAAGCAAGGCGTGGCACCCAACGTCGGAAGGGATGGCCGGCGAGTCGTATATTACCTACGATTGCTGCAGCTCGAACCGGCCGTTTGCACTTGGATGCGCCATCTCGCGCGAAGCTCTGGTTGTGCGTCTTATTGTTTTCCCGGCGACAGAGTGTGATTCGGGCGGAGATTGCTGCGGTGGCGTGACAGTTTTTTGCTGTGGAGGCGGAGATGAAGGCTTGACCCGATGGCGGAGGACGGGAGGAATTCGTGAACTGCCTGAGCCGATTCATGCGAATGATCATACCGATCGCCACGGCGGCGATGACGGGCGCGGTGGTGGCCTCGGCCAGCGGTGCGGAGGAGTCGGATCCGCTAGGCGCGGCGCGGGTGCAGGTGTGCCTCAACGGGGACTGGCTGCGGCAGGTGGGGAGCGGGGGCGTGACGGCGCCGATGGAGGGTTGGGAGGTGGTGCGGGTGCCGGAGTATGCCCTGGCGGCAGCCAAGGGCTCGGCTTGGTTCCGCCTGGATTTCCGGATGCCGGCTGAATTCGCCATGGTGGGCCGACGAGTGCTGTTGCGTTTTGTGCGGGTGCGGCATTACGCAAGAGTATTCCTGAACGGTGTCCGGTGTGGGGAAAACTACGGGGGGCGCGCGCCATTTGAGGTGGACGTGACTGGGGTGGCACGCGCCGGGGAGACTAACCGGCTGGAGGTCTGGGTGCACAGCTGCGACGGGGACTATGCGATGGCCGGCAAGCGCCTCACGGACATGGAAACAATCAAACGTCTAACGACGTTCATGGGCTACCGGGAACAGGCGACCATTGCCGAGGATGTGTTCCTGGTGTCTCGGCCGGAATTGTACGTTTCGGATGTGCTGGTGATGCCGTCGGTGCGCCGGCACTCGCTCGCAGTGCGGCTTACGCTAACGAACAACTCCGGACGCCAGCGTCGCGCCGCGCTGGCAAATACGGTCTACTTGGGCGAGGCGCCGGCCC
>JAKEHV010000526.1 GCA_022614915.1 Gemmataceae bacterium
AAGGCAATACTTTGAGTAGGACGAAATCCGTATGTTGAGCGTGCAAGTGGATCTACTGACTGCCGCAGGAAGAAGCGTGGGATAGAACTCCGATTCTGTCCGGTGGGAGTCGGACAGAATCGGACTTCGAACCCACGGGCTTCGCAGCTATCCGGCACTCTGGTACATTGTCCTCACCAATCCAGGGAGCAGCGCACCAACATGAAATCAATCCATTTCGCTTTTCTGGGAATTGTCGTGCTTGCCGGTTGTGGCCGTGACGCGCCATCCGCAAAAGCGCCGCCACCCATTCCGGTTCCAGAAAGCAATACCACGACTTTGACCCAAGCGCGGCAGGGCTTCCAAACCAAGCCGATCCCGCGCAAAGTCGCCAAAGATCCCGTCGCAAAGCCGCCGGCACAGCTTTTTCGCCTGGTCCGCTACGACGCGCCGCCCGGACAGCTCGCCGCTTATCTGACGCCCGATCCCAAAGACGGCAAAAAGCATCCGGCCATCATCTGGATCACCGGCGGCGACAGCAACACGATCGACCAGGGTTGCTGGCAGGAAGGACCGCTGCAAAACGATCAATCCGCCGCCGCCTACCGGAAGACCGGGATCGTCATGATGTTCCCGTCGCTGCGCGGCGGCAACGACAATCCGGGCATTAAAGAGGCGTTTTTTGGGGAGGTGGACGACATACTGGCCGCCGCGGACTACCTTGGCAAACAAGCATACGTCGATCCGGCCCGCATTTACTTGGGCGGCCACAGCACCGGCGGCACGCTCGTCCTGCTGGTGGCCGAGTGCTCCGAGCGCTTCCGTGCCGTCTTCTCCTTTGGGCCGGTGAACAACGTGTCCGGCTACCCTACGCAGTACCTGACTTTCGACCTCAGCAACCCGCGCGAGCTGGATTTGCGCTCGCCCGGTCGCTGGCTGCACTCGATTAAGAGCCCGGTATTCGTGTTTGAAGGCACGGTGGAGAGCAATTTGCACGCGCTGCAAGCCATGGCCCGCAACTCCACCAACGCCAACGTAAAGTTCTTGCCGGTCGATGGCGCGGATCATTTCAACGTTTTGGCGCCGACCAATCGCCTCATCGCGGAGAGGATTTTGCGCGACGACGGCGCCAAGTGCAATTTGGCGTTTACTGATGAAGAACTTCGGAAGCCGTTCGGCAGGTGAGCCCTATCCTCAGCCAGGCGTCGGAACTTAATTGCTGAACTTGCGCGGTCCACGCCGAGAAGGTGCACCATGAAATCCCGGTTGTTGATTGGTTCTCTTGTGACGTCGTTGCTTCTTTGCAGCGGGTTGGGCGCTCTCCAAATCAGCAACGAACCCACCTACAAAGGCAAGCCGGTAAGCGACTGGCTCACGCAACTGAAAAGTGAAGCCGCCAAGGAGCGCGTGCAGGCCGCTGTGGCGCTGGGCGCCATCGAGGGTTGGAAACCCGACCGTCCAAAGGCAAAGGAGGTGACGCCGGCGCTTATTCACGCGCTCAAGGACAAGGTGGACGAGGTGCGCGCCCAGGTCGCCCTAACGTTGGCCATCATCGGCCCCCAGGCGAAAGAATTAGTCTCGGCAGCGTTGCTCGATGCCCTCAAAGACAAGCACAGCGAGGTCCGACTCTACGCCACAGAAGGATTGGGGCGCATCGGCGCTGTAACCAAGAAGGTCGTGCCGGGCTTGTCGGAGGCGCTCAAGGACAAGGACGCGCGGGTGCGCAGTAGCGCCGCGCGCGCCTTGGGCGAGATGCCGCTCGATGCGCGTGCGGCAGTGCCGTCGTTGATTGCAGCTTGCAACGATACGAACGCCCAGGTACGACTTCGGGCCGGCGAAGCCTTGAAGCGGATCGACCCGGAGGCCGCGAAAAAAGCAGCCGTCCCATAGGCTTGCCGTAAGCGAGCGCAGTATTTGCCGAATGGCATAACGGCCAAACCCATCCGAAGCTTTCGGCCACGACAGTCACCGGCTACAATGGCGGTATGGCCAAAGCGAAGAAGAGCCCGTTTCCCTTTCCTCCGAAGCGCGTTTACACCGGCGCCAACGTCCCGATACGCGTGATCCGCCGCTACGCCCGCGCCATCGCTGAGGAATTCCGACCCGACAAGATCATCCTTTTCGGTTCCCACGCCTACGGTACGCCAAATGTGGATAGCGACGTGGACCTTCTCGTCGTCATGCCGGCACACAATCAGCACGATCAGGCCGTCCGCATCCGCTGGCGCTTGGCGGCGCCGTTCCCGGTCGATCTGATCGTTCGGACCCCGAAGCAGATAGCATGGCGTCTTAAAGAGGCTGAATCGTTTACGACGACGATTGTTTCCAAGGGGAAAGTCCTCTATGAAAAAGTCCACCAGGGAGTGGGTGAAGAAGGCCGAGCAGGATTACGTAATCGCCAAGCAAGCCAGCCGAAGTAAGGTGCCGGTGCATGACGGCGTCTGTTTTCATTGTCAACAGTGCGCTGAAAAATACCTCAAAGGCTTAATGGAAGAACTGGGATTTTCAGTACCGAAAACACATGACCTCGATCTGCTGCTAGTGGCGGTCGTGCCGCACCACGTGACGTTGCGGACTTGCCGTCGAGGTTTGCTATTCCTATCCGATTTCGCTGTGGACACGCGCTATCCCGGCAGCAATGCCAGCAAGCGACAGGCGGCTGCCGCGCTCCGCTGGGCAACTCGAGTGCGGACATCGTCCCGGGCACTATTGGGTATCCGCGAAAAGCGCCGAAACAAGTAGGCGCAAGATGCATACGACAGGGATGCGTTTCGGCAAGTGAGATGAAACCGCTAATCTGAGCGCATATGTCTGATTCAATCTGGCCACAATTCGTGCAGGTCTTAGCGGAGTTGGGGTTACCCTTCGACAACGGGCTAACAGACTCCGAGCTTGCGCGCATAGAGTGCGATTTCTTTTTTCAGTTTCCACCGGACTTGCGTGCGTTCTTGCAAGCCGGACTACCCATCGGCGATGGCTTTCCCAACTGGCGCAGCGAATCCCAGGAATCGCTTGCACAACGTCTCGCTATTCCGGTCGAGGGCATCCTCTTCGACATCGAATACAACGCGTTTTGGTTGTCCGAGTGGGGAACCCGGCCCGAAAGTGTCGAGGATGCCAAAGAGATGGCGCGAAAGCTCGTCGCGGCCGCGCCTGTTCTGATTCCTGTTTATCTTCATCGCATGATGCCGGATCGGCCGCACGAGCCAGGCAATCCGGTTTTCTCGGTGCATCAGACGGATATCATTTATTACGGCATCGACTTACGGGACTACCTGATTCACGAGTTCTTCTGCAGGCAAGACGTCGGTATTTGGCCGATCTCCGACACAGTGCGCGCGATTGAGTTTTGGGACATTAAGAGATTTCTTGAAGTTCGTTGGGCTCGTGGATACGCCGTATTCGACAATCGAAGTGGCGTACTGCCATGAGGCATACAAAGCCGGCGACCGGTCCTTGTGAGGTCGACATCGGCGTCGATTCATGCTCACCAGGAAGTTAGTCGACTATGGG
>JAKEHV010000081.1 GCA_022614915.1 Gemmataceae bacterium
ACCATCGTGTTGATGGCTTCCTTGAGCTGCAGGATTTCGCCGCGCACGTCGACGGTGATTTTCTTGGAGAGATCGCCGTTGGCGATTGCCGTCGTGACGTCGGCGATGTTGCGGACCTGGGCCGTCAGGTTGCTGGCCATCGAATTGACGCTTTCGGTGAGGTCCTTCCACACGCCGCTGACTTCGTGCACCTGCGCTTGGCCGCCGAGCTTGCCGTCGGCGCCGACTTCGCGCGCCACGCGCGTGACTTCGGAAGTGAAAACGCCCAACTGTTCGATCATCGTGTTGATGATGGTCGCGGAGCGCAGAAACTCGCCCTCCAACGGCCGGCCGTCGACTTCCAACGGCACGGATTGCAAAAGATCGCCTTTGGCTACTGCGGCAATGGCTCGGGTGACTTCGGTTGTCGGCCATAAAAGGTCGTCGATGAGCGTGTTGATCGAATTCTCCATGGCGCTCCAAGCGCCGGCCGTTCGCCCAATGACGACGCGTTGGCGCGTCTTGCCTTTCTTGCCGACCGCCTGGCCGACGCGTTTGAGCTCCCAGGCCATGCGCTGGTTGGTGGCGGCAATTTCGTTAAACGTATCCGCAATCTTGCCCCCGATGCCCGGCAAGTGGCCGGGCAAGCGAACAGTGAAGTCGCCTTCGCGGACCGATTGCAAGGCACGCAGCAGCACCCCCGCGTCCAGAGAATCGCCGTTTTCCTTTGGTTCCATGGCAACTGCGGATTCATTGCTTTTTTGCACGATTAGACCCCCCAGGACATGCAACGCATGCGCGGGCGCTTGGAGCTAAAGCATACCTCGCTACTATCACATACTAACCGGCAATTGAAGTGGCATCGCCTGTTTTTCCCACGGCAAAACTTGTCAGGAGTTTCCTTACTCGTTCTGTTTCTTTCGCCTGACTTGTGCCGTTGTGCCGGCACGTTATCATTCAGCATCGTATCCGTTGCGACGCACATCCGAAAGCAGTCGTCTTGGCAAGACCAACGTCTTTTGTCCCTTCTTTTAAGGAGAACGGATCATGTTGATTTTGACGCGCCGACAAGGCGAACGGATCGTCATCGATGCGGACATAGAAGTCACCGTGGTCGGGGTGCAGGGATCGAAAGTCATTCTGGGCATCGATGCGCCCAAATGGATGCGCGTGGACCGCTTGGAAGTTCGCCAACGTATGACCAAATCGCTGGGCGAATTTGAGGTGGGATTGGCCACTGCCGCCTCCGAAGTCTAACGGCCGTTTGGGGCCGGAACAGAACTACTTCCCGATGCACATCAAGGACTTGGAGGAAGCGATGTTGCCGCCACTAAAATGCGCCACGGACCTCGAACAGGCAATTGAACGTCATATCAAAGAGCGCACCTGGGGGCGCGTGCGCCGGCTGCGCGTGGAAGTGAGCAAGGAGCGCGTCTTCGTTTTCGGTCTCTCGTCCACCTATTACGTCAAACAGCTAGCGATTCAAGCCGTGCTTGAAATCCTATCTTCGGGGACGTATCCGCCCGTCGTCATCGAGCTTGACGTGGCCCAGGAAGATGCACAGATTCCGCGCAAGAGCGGACATGCGGTTGCACACGCGTGAGAACGGTGCGGGCAGAGCGCCGTTCCGCGGAGCGCCGTTCCGCAATGTCCCCAGCATACTACTTGATGTGTATGCAGCGAATCTCCTTGGCATGCAGTACGGTGTTTTTCTTTTCGAAGACGAAAACGGCCTCGTCCCCTTTTCTCAGGTCTTGAAGCTTTCTTTCCTTGCCATGGATGAAAACTTTCGTCTTTTCGTCGTATTGCATAGTGACATCTTTGTGCGTTGAATCCGTAAGCACCAGTTCCTTCTTGGCGCTGGAGAGGCTTTTGATCGTGCCTCTCATCTCGTCCGCCATGAGCGGCAATGCGACGCAAATCATCAAACCAAGAGCGATAAGGCCTTGCAATTTCGTAATTCGTGTCATTTTTGCTCCAGTTTGCGAAGAGTGAAGTTGGATTGGTCCAGGCCCAACTTGGCGATCAGCCCATCGGGCGCCGGTTCATCCGAAAGGAACCAGCGCCGGAAATGTTGCAGCACGAGCAGGCTGGCCTGCTCCCCGCGCGCGGTGCCCGTTGCGAGCGCTTCGCCTGGAACGAGACCGCTCACGGCGTGAATGCAGTTGAGGCCCGCCCCATTGCCCAGGTCGACCATCTTGTAGCCTACCTTGCCGCTTTCCAGCAAAGCGATGCGCCGCTCGGCCAAGTCGAACAGCTCTTGCTGAACGGGAATCGGACCCCACGCGATTACCGCTAGCTTCAAATCGGCGGCCCATTCCAAACTCCGTTCCAATGAGAAATTGGCGCCCGGTTCCGGACGCAGCTTGGCGGGAACGATGACCCCGCTGGCCGGCATCCAACTAATCGTCTTTGCGACGATATCCTTTTTCCCTTCGTTGTCGGAGACTTTCACGAATGCAGCAAAAGTATGGGTGAAGCGCGGCTTGGCGTCCGGACCTTGCGCGGCGAACATAACAAGATAATGGTTATCCTCCGCGCGAAGCATTACGGATTGCAGGGCGATAACTGTCAGGGATAATAAGATGCTAAGCTGCTGACGCATGGCTTGAATCTCCACCATTGCGAAACCTCGGACAATGGGGGGGAGGTGCAAACCACGTGCCTTTTTGACGCGGCCCTGAGAAGTTTGGCTTGGCCGGTTTGCGACGCTTGGTAGTGGGCAAAGACATGCGCAAGCAAGTGCACTGCGTTGCTCAATTCGAATTCAGAGCCGCGCACGCAGTAAGCGGTGAATTCAACCGTAGCAACAAGCGGCCCGCTTGTCGGCTCCGAGGTCACAAGCGAGGCCGCTTGTGGCTACGTGCATGGAAAGTGCGCGGCTCCGAATTCAGTCGAGCGTGAGATCCAACTTGCTGCCGGCGCCGATGTGAATTTGCCGATCGAGAGCTCCCGCGCGGTATTTCTCCGGGATTACTTGGAACGCGGCAGTGTTCGAGCCTTCGGAAACGTAGTAGGTGTACTTGCCTGGCGTGACGCTGCCTCGAAATGTCCCGTCCTTGAGAGGCAAGCTGGCCTGAGTGCCCGTGCCCGTCGGTTGGAGTTGGAGGGTCACGCCGCTCACCGGCTTGCTTTTGAGCGTGACGCGACCCTCGACCTCGACCGGATCGGGGTTTTTCCCAGAATGGGCGCCGCAGCCCAAGAGGGATAGCGACGCCAAAAGAAAAAGAAATCGGCTCATGTGTCTTCTTCTCGTAGGCTTTTGCGACAGGCCGCACCCTGAAGAGTGCGGCGATAGATTCGAATGACCTAGTCCAGGATTACGGTTTGGCCGTCGAGCGCGCCCGCCAAGTACTTGAGCCTCAAGGCAGAAATGCTGTCGCTCAGGAAGCGCACGGACCCGTCGCCCATCACTGCATTGGCCCCGCCTGGATGAAAGGAAAACGGCTCGTCATTAGGTCCGCAGTTATTTTGGGACCAGCGGCACTCCGGGGGGCCGCCAATGGGCGTGGCGTAATTGTTGATTTGCGCTACGCGCGACGCGAGGGCATTGCTCGGTCCGGATAGACCGTTCGCAACACAATCCGGGTCGGCCCAGGCGTACATCCGTCTGCCGCCGCTGACGCCACCAGTCCAGGCTGGCCCCTCGCCGTTGGGAGACGGCCGCGTGGACAAGCTGGCCCACAGGCCGGCATTGGGATGCGCGCGGCCGGCGTCCTCAATGCACAGGATGGTGTTTGAGGCGCCGTCGCTGACCTTCACGACAGTGCGACCATTGCAAGAGAGCATGCCTTCCACGGTCATCTGAATGCGCCGGGCCGAGGTCAAAGGGCGCGTGCCGACAGGCGAGGTAGCGCCCGGCGATCCATCTTCCAAATCCGATACTGCGATAAACATGTAATCGAACGCTCCAAAGCCGTCCGGATTGCGTGTGCCAAGCGTGATGGGAGTGCTGGGACAAAGGAATGTGCTGATTTCCTGCTTTGCCGCGGCGATGGTCGACGGCGAAGCCGGATCGTTATAAATCCGGCCCATGGACTTTGGATGCAGCTGCGAAATGTTGTACCCCGCGGCAGTCATCTGAGCAAACGTGAGGGTGTGGTCCATCATCTTGAACACGTTTTCCTGCTCGATGAAAGGCAAGAGAAGCGTGGCGGTGCTTTGCGTCATATAAACCGTGGCCGCGCCGCCCGTGCTGTCACACTGTCCGGGGTGGGGAAGAACGCGAAAGGTGCTCTCATAGTTATGACAGGCCAGTCCGATTTGCTTCAGGTTGTTCACACACTGCGTCCGCGCAGCTGCCTCACGGACTTTCTGCACAGCCGGCAGCAATAATCCGATCAGGATGGCGATGATGGCGATAACGACCAGCAATTCGATCAGGGTGAAGCCCAAGCGCCCAAACCGGCTCGTTGTGAATCCGGGCATGTCGTTCTCCTTGCGCTAGGAACAAACGGAGCCGTCCCTGGAACCAAACGACGGTTCCTGATTGGGTCCGGTGAGTCAGAATTGTAAAGCTCGGTTGTGTGGATTTGTGGTAGCGAGCGTGAATTCAGCGCAAAAGGCGCAGCGACCCAATGCGCCCCAGCCACAGGAAGGCGAGGGCCGCTGCGGCAACCAACACGCGCGCGCTGCGTGCGTAAGGAACTGCGCCGACGCTCGCGACGCTGCTCGCGCGTCTGGCGCGAATCCGAACCGCGACCGTGAGGGAGCGGAGCCGTCGCGCGACGCTCCGCTCCCTCACGGTCGCGGCTCGGACCCATCAGGCCCGGCTTTTGCGTGCCCCGCGCCGTTTCGGAGCGGGCCGTTTCTTGGACGCGGCTCGCTTCTTGCCGCTGGACCGCGCCGGGGCGCGGGACTTCATCATGATGGGCCCGTTGCCGCCCACCACCGCCATGGTGAAATGCACGGGATCGCTGTCCGCAAAGCCGTTGACATCGTCCACGTGAACAACGTGCGGGTTTTCCGGGTCGGCGGGATTGCCACGGAGCTCCACGGACCACGACTGGGTCATGGGGTCGACGGTCTCGGCCACCGGCTTGATGTAGCGTTCCATCGCAAAGCATCGGCAAAAGACATCGATAAGCGCCGCCGCGCCGGTCGAACCGAAGGCGGTGAACTCCTTGCTCGCGCCCAGCGGATAGGGATTGGCGGCCGTGTTGGGCAAGGGATAATCAATCGTCGGCGCGGCGTTGGGAGGCAACGAGGTCATTCGTGAGCGAACATCGAATTCCAGCTTCGTGTTTTCATAGTCGCGCGCATCAAAAACCAGAAAGCGATAATTCCCCGGTTCGACATGACTGAAGGCCCGTCTCCAGTATTTGTTGCGATCCACGCCGAACGGGACGCCGGTGTACATGAGGTCCTGATTGTTTTTCGCGATCATCACCGCGACCACCCGCTTCGGAAACTTATACACTCCCTGGGCGATGAAAAAACGCGACGGCACTAGCTGTTCCGGACGGGGATAGGCGACGGCGATGCTCATGGCTTCTCCTATAGGGTTTGTGAAAAAGCAGTTCGGACACCATTTCATTCGGTAAGTGGCTCCACCGTGACATTGGCGACGGACGCGGACCCATCGCGCACCACGAAGCCCAGCGGACGGCGCGGAGCGAACGTCGGGTGGATGTTCACAAGGAACGGCAGGTCTGGGCGGTTCGCGCGCGAATCCGCCAAGGCTCTGTTCAGATGCGCCCCGGCTTCGGACCAGAAATACGGTCCGAGAGCCTTGTTGTCCCAATAGCCTTGGATTCTGTCGGGATAAACTTCCAGGCACAGGTCGCGCCAAACCGGTGTGGTCATTCCTTTAGGGTCGAATACTGCCCAATGCGGGCCGTAGGTATTCGAATCCAAAGTTTTTTCAAAGTCGATGTAGAGCATCGGACGGAGAAATAAGCGATTGCCCAGCTGGTTTTTCGGGACCTTGGCTTTGTTTCGGTTATTCGCCGATTCGTCAATAATGTCGTTAAAGTTCAATTCCACAAAAAAGTGGGCGCTGCCTTCTTTGATTTGGTGGTGCCCGTAGCCGACAAACAATCCCACGTAGCCAAATTTCCGGCTGCTTTCGTGCCGCACTTTGGCCTTGAAACGGAAGCGCTCTGTTTGTGGATCTTTGAGCAGTTGCCAGATGCAAGTTTCGTTGGTTGGCGCGTGCAAGCCAAAGTAGCCGTCGCGCCCTAAGCCCTCGCTGCCCGCGTTTTGCGTGATGCGGTTAAACCACTTGGGTTTGCCCCGCTCGCCGATTAACTCCACGGACCTGCCGTTGCGCAGCTCGTTTTCCAGCCAACGCAATTCCCGCTCGTCGTCGAAGAACGCATTGCGAAGGAGCAGGACCGCCGCCACGAGGATCGGGAGCGAAACTGCAATCGCTACGCGCCACGGATGGCGGCGCACCGAGCGGCGCAGGCGCTCGATGCCGCTTTCGGGCCGGGTTTGCAGAGGTTCGCCGCGCAGCCAGCGCGACAGCTCATCGGCCAGCACCTGCGCCGAGGGGACGCGCCGGTCCGGGTCTTTCTCCAGACACTTTAAGATGAGGGCCTGCAAGCCGGCGTCGAGATCGGGATTGGCGCTGGCGGGCGCGGGCGGGTCTTCGGTCAGGATCTTGCGAAAGACATCCGCATCCTCGTCGCCTTTGAAAGGCCGCCGGCCCGTGGTAATTTCATAGAGCATGATGCCCAGCGCCCACACGTCGGTTTGCGGGCCGGCGGAGGCTTTGATCAAGCCGGTTTGCTCCGGGGCCATGTAAGCCGGCGTGCCCAAGCGCTGGTTGGAGCGCGTCAGGTTGTCCGAATTGTCGAGCAGCTTGACCAGGCCGAAGTCGCTGATAAAGGGTTCGCCGTGCTCGTCGAGCAGGACGTTGCCGGGTTTCAGGTCCCGGTGCAACATGTTGTTGTCGTGCAAGTGCTGAACGGACCGGCTCACCTTTTCCAAGAGCTGCACGCCGGCGCGCGGGTTTTTTGCCAGCGAATCGACGCGCTCGACGAGGCTGCCGCCGGCCAGGTATTCCATGACGAAAAAGGGTTGCCCTTGAAAGTGGCCGGCTTCGTGCACGGGAACGATATTGGGGTGTTTGACCTTGGCCAGCGCCTCCGATTCCTTCTTGAAGCGCGTGATCTCATGGCCGGAAGCGGTCGGCCCGCCGCGGATCATCTTGAGTGCGACGGTGCGCTTCAGGTCCGGATCGTGGGCTTTGAAGACAACCCCCATGCCGCCCCGTCCCAATTCCTCCAGCAATTCATACTTGCCGACCTGATGACCGGTCCAGGAATGGACTGGCAGCCCTATGGCATTGGTGGGCGTGGATGCTCCCGACGCGAGCGGCTTGGTGGGCAATTGGCTGGCGTCGAGATTAGTCGCTGAATTATCGAAGGGTTCGGGCTGCGGCAAATCGGCAGCCAACCCGGGTGGGGGCCAAGGTGGAAACTGTTCGGGATTGTTGCTGTCCATGGTCCACCGAGCCGGCAGGGGTGCGCCTTTCGACAGAAATAGTCGCGACTGGATTCGATCCAGTGACACACGTGGCTAGGAACGCAAGGGGCGAGAGGCTCAACCCGCGCTCGGACTGCACGTTACAGCGATTGTCCGTCGTTTGCAAGAGGATTGGCTGGAAGTCGATGAGGACGCGAAAAACCGGACGCGTGGGCCGGCAAACGCTCTACTTTCCGCTGGAGCCCAGTCCCGCGGGCTTTGGCCATCACGGCGTTTGGGACGGCCGCGCCTTCAACGACCGCGCCGTCGTGAGCCCCGAGCAAACGCTGGTGCTCGCCTCGTGCGACCCGGCGGCGGGGCTGCTCGGCGCCGAGCTGGAGCGGACAAGCCCCTTTCGCTTGATCGTGCTGCCGCGCTCCAGCCGGCAAGCGCTCCTCCTGCTCTGCAACGGGCCACCCTGGTCAGCTTGCCCCTGGGCATCGGCCTCGGCTACTTCCTCGCGCGTGCGAGCCATTCGCGTTTCCTTCGCCGAGGTCGATGGTCGCCTGGAGCAAGCCGCGCGGACCTTGGGCGCCGGGCCGATCGAAACGTTCCGGAGAATCTCATTGCCGCTGGCGCGGCGCGGCGTCATTGCCGGGGCCATCCTCGCCTTCGCGCGCATCCTCGGGGAGTTCGGCGCCACTGTCATGATCGCCGCCAACCTGCCGGGCGAGACGCAGACCATTCCGCTCTTGATTTACTCGCAGATCAACTCGCCGGGCGGAATGGAAGACAGCGCGCGTCTCGTAGTAGTCTCGATACTGGTCGCGGCCGCTGCCCTGATCCTCGCCGAGCGCTTGGAGCGCGGCCGATTCTTCGGCGCGGGGCCGTCGCCGGCTCCTGTGAAACACGGGAATGGATGAGTTCAACTTGATTGCGGGCGCCGCCCAACGTGAAATCAAGCCGCGCACGCAGTTGGCGGTGAATTAAGGAATAGCGGCGACTGGATTTGAACCAGTGACACGCGGCTTATGAAGCCGCTGCTCTAACCAGGCTGAGCTACGCCGCCAAGTGTTGCAATCAAAGAATTTGCGTCACTTCCTCAGTTCCAATTCTGGTTCATTGACACCCGTTCTGACACCTGCTAATTATCAATGTGGCCGACCGCTTCAAGCGGTCGGCCACAACAAAGTGACACGCAAAAGGAACCTTCACCATGTCTGAGATCAATTCTACCGCGCCACCGAAGCCCGCCAAGCCCTACCCCGAGTTCCCGCTCTTCCCCCACGCAACCAGAAGGTGGGCGAAGAAGATTCGAGGCATGTTACATTACTTTGGACCGTGGGACGATCCCGACGCCGCCTTAGAGAAGTACTTGGAACAGAAAGACGCACTTCACGCCAGTCGCAAGCCACGTCTGGACGCTGACTCCCTGACCGTCAAGGCGCTGGCCAATGATTTCTTGAATCGAAAGCAGGCGCTAGTAGACAGTGGAGAGCTGTCACCCCGCACATGGCGCGATTACAAGGAGACGTGTGACGTGTTGGTGAGCCACTTGGGAAAGCAACGCTCCGTCGCTGACGTGGGCCCTGACGATTTCGCCTCGCTAAGAACGAAGTTCACCAAGCGCTGGGGGTTGCATCGCACGGCGAAGAATATTCAATACACGCGATCTGTGTTCAAGCACGGATACGAGGCCGGGCTTCTAGACCGGCCGATTCGGTTCGGCCCGGGGTTCGCTCGACCGAGCAAAAAGAAGTTTCGTATGGAACGGGCCGCGCAGGGGACGAAGTTGTTCTCACGGAAAGAAATCCTTGCGCTGCTCGCCGCCGCTGGAACTCAGGTCAAGGCGATGATCCTACTCGGAATAAACGCCGGATTCGGCAACGCCGATTGTGGCAACCTGCCTTTGTCGGCAGTCAACCTTGACGCGGGATGGATTGACTTCCCAAGGCCAAAGACCGGCATCAATCGCCGCTGCGCGCTTTGGCCCGAAACCGTCCAGGCGATTCGGGAAGCGATAGCCATGCGCACCGAACCGAAGACGGCCAAGCACTCCAGCTTGTTATTCACCACTTCGCACGGCGGCAGCTGGAGTAAGGAGACAAGTGACAATCCAGTAGCTAAGGAAATGGCGAAGCTTCTAAAATCGCTAAGAATCAACGGACGCAAAGGGCTGGGCTTTTACACGCTTCGCCATACGTTTCGAACTGTGGCCGACGAATCGAAAGACCAGCCGGCCGTCGATTTTATCATGGGGCATGAGGTGCCGCACATGTCCGCCGTGTACCGTGAGACCATCAGCGATGCGAGGTTGAAGGCCGTCGCCGACCAAGTTCGAAACTGGCTGTTCACAAATCTCATCCGCGAAACTTCCTCGCCAGCCGGTGGTGTCGCGCAACGCGAGAACGAGCCGCTTGCGGTATGATCGACAAATCGGGTGAAGCCCCAAGCGGCCGCACGGGGGCTCAGTGGGCTAGCCGACGCCCGCGAGATCAAGCAACCGTCGGCGCCGACAGCCGGTCCGATCAATGGAGTACTGACCGTGCCCGACCAGCCAGCTGCGTGCTGGATGAATCCAACTTGTTGATCTCCTTGCAATGTGGTCGGCCGCGCTGGGTGATTTTGGCCGAAGCACTTTTGGAATTTGAACGCCGGCGAGCAGGCGGGCGGCCGCCGAAGCCGTCGCGCAGGCGACACCAACCTGCAACTGTGGACTATTACCCCATAGCCGGGTCTACATCACGGAGAAACCATGATCATGCAGATTCTGGCGCCGGCCACGACCAAGTTCATCACTGCATACGAAACTGAGGTTTGTAATGGAGCACAAGCTCATTCACATCGAATCAATCAATTTCGGCGAACGATATCGCCGAGAGGACGGCGACCTCGGCGCGCTGAAAATGTCCATCGAAAATGTTGGCTTGCTTCACGCCATCGTGGTTACGCCGCATCCGAAAAGCGGTTACATCCTGGTTTCTGGCGGGCGCCGCGTGCGGGCATGCCGTCAATTGGGCCGGTCGATGATCCACGCAAATGTAGTTGAGATACCGGATCGCTTGACTCGACTCCTCGCCAAGCGTGACGAGAACGCGACGCATAAGCCGTTTACGCCATCTGAGGGAGCGGCTATCGGCAATGCAATCGAGTCCGAGTTGGGCGAGCGCCGCGGCCGACCTGGTAAGGAAATTCCGGACAATGTCCGGATTTTCAAGGGAGAGGAAACCAGAGAAATTGCTGCCAAAGCAGGCGGTTTCGGATGCGGCAGGACTTATGAACGTGCAAAGCAAGTAGTTGCCAACGGCACAGAGCAGCTTGTTGAGTCGATGGACGCCGGCGCCATCTCCATTGCTGCAGCAGCCGAGTTGTCTCAGCAACCAAAAGCGGTTCAGAATCGCGAAATTCGTAGACGCCGGCAAGGTGGAAAAATGAAAGCTTGGAACCAACGACGCCTTGAGGTTCCATTTGATGATTCCAAAGTGGACAAACTGCTCAACGAACTCGCCGTGCTCTTCGAGCTGCGCGGCAAACTGTTCGGGACGGCGGCGGAACTCAATGGCTGCCTCAACGACTTCGACACGTTGACCGCCCGATGGCACGAGTGGGCCGGAAAACCTGCTGGGCCTAGCGTTGTGCTGGGCCTGCTTTGGACATGGGAGGCAGTCATGAGTCAGGAAGCGCTAGACGTTGAGGCCGTTCGCGAGGCCGTGCAATCCACGGTCGAGGATGTGATTGCCGTTTTCAAGGATGAGCCGGACACAGATCGGGAAACGCTCATTGAGCGCTTAGACGAAGAATGTGACGCGCTTTGGGGCCAATTGGTCTACATGAGCCGCATCGACCAATGGACGGCGGACACGCTCGTTCAGCACGCCGGCGAATGTGCCGTCATCATCGAGACGGCGCGGCTTGATGCCTGGGTCGAGGACGATAGCGGACTGTGGGAGGGATTGACCTACGGCGTTGTGGCGTCCATTGCCTACTTCTCTCTGCGCAACCTGCCTTACCAGGCGATGAAGGGCGCAGGCCACGATAGCAATGATGAGCGGCCGTTTGCCAAGGATGAAGACGAGGCCAGCGCTTGACAGCGCGCCCTTTTGTGAAGCGCTAGGACAGCGGGAGGCATGACGCGTGACCTTGGGTCCGCACGACGCCGCACAAGCGCTAGCGCTTCACTTTTTTCATGGGAGGGCTTGCGATGGGATATCTCGTTCGTCGGATTGAGGAATTGGAGCGACAGGTAGCGGCCGCTGAGGGAGCTGGCCGTTGGGCTGAGGCGCGGGAGCTTGAAGCGCTGCTCGATGCCTCAGTGAGCTTTTCATATGCCCATTGGTTTCCACTTTCTCGACATCCCACGCGCCGTTTCGTCGCTTCCCCGCGCCGATCTCGCGCCTGGCCGTCCTATTAACTTTGTCCGTGGGCATTGGATTGACCGCCCCACGGACGGACAACATGTTTGCTCAAGTCCCGGGTGCGGGGAATGTGGGAAATGAAGTTTACGCCGGCAAGACCATCAAGGAGTGGATTGCCGACCTGAAAGCGGACGGCAAGCAGACGAAGCACAAGGCCATGGATATGCTCGAGTCGATGGGACGCGACGCCGAAGACGCTGTCCCGCCCCTGGCTGCTCTGGTGTTAGACGAAAAGGAATCTGAGGACGTGCGAGCGCACGCAGTCGTCGTCCTGGGGCACATCGGTACGTCCAGCAAAGTAGTACGCACAAAGATTATCGCTGTGCTGAATGGCTCTGTCAATTCAATGCTGCGGGCGGCCCTTGTTCACACGTTGGGTCATTGGCACGAAGTGGGCGAATTGATCACCCGTCTGGACCAACAGAAAGAGCCGCACGCCGAGGCCCGTAGAGAAGCCGCGGAAGTCCTTGGAAAGTTTTAACGCCACAAGTATCGCCGCCATCGAGCCACTGCGCCAAACGCTCACCCAGGACGGTGACGCCACGGTGCGCTATCAGTGCGCACTTGCTTTGGGACGGATTGGCCCACCGGCTGCTGCCGCTATCCCTGACTTGATGACGGTCCTAAAAAAGGCCGTGGAATTCAAGGTTCGGGCGGCTGCAGCAATGGGCTTGAGTCGCTTCGGCAACGAGGGGAAGGACGCAATCCCGCACATTGTGCAGCGTCTCAAGGAGCAAAAGCACACCGATGAGCGGACTGATCTCGTGGATGCCCTGAATTGCTTCGGCCCGGTGGCTGCGGCAGCCGCGCCCGTGTTGATCAAGATCCTCAAATACGAACGAGACCCGCGCCTCCGCCAATTATCGATTCAGGTTCTGGTCGGTTGCGGGGGAGATAACCATGGCGCAGTCTTGCTGTTTTTGAAAATAATCACGAGTGAGGATCTCCCACAAGTGCGCGCCGAAGCCATTCAGGGCCTGGGGTTAGTCGGGCAGGACTGCCCGATGCCGCGGCGGGACTTATCAAAGCCGTCAAAGCGGAAACGGACTCGCAGCTGCGCAGTACAGCGTGCCTGGCCCAGCCGCCCTGGAGCCGTTAGTCGTTGCAGCGCTGCGCGACCTCGATTTCAGCGTCCGCGGCGCCGCGACGCGTTCTCTCTTCACATTATCGGTTATCTTGCAAACAAAGGAGACCAAGCCGAAGGAGCTGGACGACATCTTGAAATGGCTTGACACAAAGGACAATGTGCCAGCCGAGGCCGCGAATGTTGGTCAAATCCGCGACGCGCTCCGCAAGGCCGCGGACTCGCTAGACGAGAGGGAGAGGCAGCGGTTGCGCATCCGGGTGTGGGAGTGGCTAAAGGAGAATTGGTGGCTGCCAGCCTGCTGGCGTATCCGGTGGTAATGTGCGTTCTATGGAGCCTCATGAGTGCCGCCGGAGACCGAAAACTGTTTCGTACTTCGCACTGTCAGCGTGGCAGGATCGGGCGGGGGCAGATAGCGCGCGGATCGGGGGAGGGGCGACGCCCGTCTTCATCGGCCCCGTAAAGCCCGTGCCGGAGTAGCCGCCAGTAATATCGAACTCGGGCGCCAGCACCGTGCCGCCGCTGGAAGTGACGGCAGCGGTCGCATGGTCCGAGTTGACGAGAATAGGCGCGTTGGGGACGTTGACTTTGCCGTTGCCATGCGCGTTGAGTGCCGCTTTCGCGTGCGGGTCGAGCACGAGAAGGGTCAGTGGTCGAATCCTGCGGACGCGCGCCATTCGATCCGTTTTTTTTTCACGACGGCCGGCGAGTGAATGCGCCGGGTTCATAAGTCGATCAGTTGTGTTGTTTGAACATTGTTACCGATCACCGAAATTACGCGGCATGGGTTGTTGGTTCACGTGTCTTTGTGTATGTTAAGATATGCAAAGTAGGCGATCAAGGCCAATCCCCAACTGATAATCCTCCGCAACAACGAAGCCAGCATGCCCGCTGTGAAGGGAAAGCCGGCTAATTGATAGACAAATCCAAACACCATTTCACCTCCGCCAAGCCCGCCAGGCGTTGGAATCCCGGCCTGAACAATCATGCCAACGGGAATCAGAAAGAGATGGGCCGCTAAGACAGGAATCTCTTCCGATGAAAAGAAAGTTAGGGCTGCAAAGTAGAACGCGAGCACAAAACTCCCATGGCCTGCCACGGACAACACTAGTGCCATGGCAATAGCTCGGCCCTGATCCCGAAACGAACGAATCGCGGAGCAGATTTCTGCCACCGCATTCTTCCACCGCGCTACGTATTGTGTCGAAACGGTATTGGTTGCGACACCGCGAGACGGCAGAAAACGGAGCAGGCCCCACACGATGAGGCTGCCGAGAGTGCAAATCAAAGCAACGACGTAAACAGTTTGCAAGATCCCATTTCCTCGATCCGTGGATACAACAGATAAAAAGTCGCCCCAAATCCAATTGCAGCACGCTGCTACGGCTACGAACCAAAAAAGCCCGCACAGCCCGATCAGTCGGTCAAAGATCACTG
>JAKEHV010000527.1 GCA_022614915.1 Gemmataceae bacterium
ATCTTGCCCTTCATGTACGAGTCCTGGTTTTGCACGACGCCGGACATCATCGGATTGGCCGGGTCCATCAAGTTAACCAGTTTCTTCGGATCGCCGATGTACTCCTTCATGAACTCCGTTTCGGGCAAGCGCACCGATTCCACCGTGTGCGTGGTGAGGAAGCCGTCTTGCACATTGAAGAAGGGCGTGGCGCTGGCCTCGGCGGCGCGGCGGCAGATAAGGCACAGGTCGCCGGCCTCCTGCGCGTTGCGGCCAAAGAGCATGCCCCAGCCGCAATCGGCGACCGACATCATGTCATCGTGGCCGGCGTGGACGTTGAGGCCTTGGCTGGTCAAAGCGCGGGCGCCGATGTTCATGAGCACCGGCAGTCTTTTGCCCGCGATGGTGTAGAGCACCTCCTTCATCAGGATGAGGCCCTGGCCCGAAGTGAAGTTGGTCACCCGGCCGCCCGCCACCGCGAACCCTTCGCATACCGTCGCCGCCGAGTGCTCGCTTTCCGGCTCGAAGAAGAGGAGCGTGTCGCCCCACAGATTCTTGCCGCCGTTCATCACCGCGGCGTTGAAGCCGCCGCCCATGGTTGTGGAGCTGGTGATGGGATAAGCGCCCGCGGCCTGGGCCACGTTGATTTCGACGTGGACAACCGCCTCGGCACCGTCGCATGTGGTCGGGATGCCCGGATACTGGAACTTCTGCTCAACTGCGGCTTCTTGCGGAATACGGTCGACTTTCTGGACCGTGGTCGTGCTCATCGGTTTCTCCAAGAGGCGTAGAAATAGCGAGCCCAAAGACGTTGGGAGGGTGGCATCCCCAACTAGAGCATACTGGGAGCACACCGCCGCTGCAAGGCGGGAACCCTCCTTATGTTGTAGCGAAAAATGGAATCAAAACGCAATCGGCACTCCTGTCGCCGCCGCTTCTTGGGCGGTAAGGCACATGCGCACCGCCCAAAGGCCATCGTCACCCGTGGCAGCGGGCGTCATTGCCCAATGCCCTTGGGGAGTGGGGGTAATCGCTTGTACGAAGCGGTCGAACTGACTCTCCAACTCGAACACCTCGCCGGCCAGTTTCTCGATAGGAATCTCTTCCAGCTTGTCGCCGCGTTGCAGCCTTAGCGAAAACGTCGGCGTAAAGGTGCGGTCCATCGCGCCGGACCAGGCCGCCCACAGCGCGCCTTCCGTGCCGGACAATTTGACGATTTGATGATGCTCCCACCCGCCCAGACATTGCGCGATGACCGCGTACTGCCCGCCGGAAAACGTAATCGTCGCGGCGAAATGATCGTGCAGCTCCGGATGATCGGCGCGTTTGCCGTTGCAGCGCCCATATACCGACGTTGGCTCGCCGAATCCTTGCAGATACCAGCGCGCCAGGTCGAAGAAGTGCACCGGCTCTTCGAGAATCCAATTGCCGACGCGCTCGCTGTCGTAGCGCCAGCCGTCGGCGCCGAGCCGATACGGCTTGCGCCAAAGCTCGATCAACACGTAGAGCGGCTGACCGATCGCGCCTTCGTCAATCAATTGCTTTACGCGGCCCCACAAAGTCGATTGCCGCATCTCGTGACCGACTGCCAGAACTTTGTTGTTCTTTTGAGCGAGTTGAATGAGCGCTTCGCAATCCGGCACATTGAGGCACATCGGTTTTTCCAAGAGGAGATGACAGCCGGCTTCGAGGACGGCCTTGCCCGTTTCGAAGTGCAGATGAGACGGCAACACGATCGCGACGGCGTCGAGCTTTGCCTTCGCCAGGAGGTCGCGATACTCGGCATAGACGCGAGCCTCGGGATGATCCTGCACCGCCTTTGCACGCGTGGCCTCCGATTTGGCGGCAATGGCGCAGAGCTGCACACCGGGATGCGCCGCCATGACGCGGGCATGGTGCGTTCCCCAGGCGCCGTATCCGATTACGCCGCAGCGGAGCATGTTTCACCGTAGAATAAGGCCTTAGAGAGGCAACGGGCGAATGTGCTCAATTTAGATTTATGCTGAAATGTCACCAGATGAAACTGTCCCTTGAAGAAGAAGTGTTCCTCCGTCATTGGATGTTTGACGAGGTTCACTACCAGGAAGCGCAGGGACCAGCCAAGCGACTTCAATTGCGGCATGCAGCCATCCCAGCTGGCCTAGCTGTGATCATTGCTGCTGCTTTCCCGAACCTGGCGGACCAAGCCGCGGCAGGCAACGGCCCTGCGCCGCCGCAACCGCCGATGTGGCCGTGGACCAACGAATCCTTCGCTGCCCGTCTTCGCGAGGCACAAACCGCGCTGGAAAAAGTTCCGAATCGCCACTAATCAGGAACATTGCTGCTACGGTCTCATCACCAGATTCTCGATAAAGAACTCCATCATTCTCGGCTGCGAGATCGCCGCGTGGCCGACGTCCGGGCCGATCTGCACGTCGAAGCTTTTGCCGGCACGTTGCAGCGCTTGGATGAGTTGCAGCGAATTTGTCGGATGCACATTGTTGTCGGCGGTTCCGAAAAACAGCATGAGCCGGCCCTTCATCTTGGAAGCATAAGTGAGGGCGCTGCCGGCGTCGTAGCCCGCTTTGTTGTCATCCGGCAATCCCATGTAACGCTCGGTGTAGATGCTGTCATACAGGCGAAAATCGGTAACCGGCGACGAGGCGCACGCGGCTTGAAATACATCCGGATGCCGCAAGAGACAAAGCACCGACGCATAACCGCCGTAGGACGTGCCGTAGATGCCGACGCGGTTCTTGTCGACGTAGGGCCGATCCCAAAGCGACTTGACGCCGGCGGCCTGATCGTCCATTTCGGTCACGCCAAGTTTCCGATAGATGGAATCCAGCACCGCTTTGCCGCGGCCGGCGGCGCTGCGCGAATCAAACGACGCGACCAGAAAGCCGTACTCAGCCAGCGTGCTGGGCGTCGCGTAGGTTTCGCGGGCGCCGTTGGTCTCCGGGCCCGCATATACCGAAACGAGCAGCGGATACTTCTTGCTCGGGTCGAAGTTCGATGGGCGGTGCAGCAAGCCGTACAATTCCGTCTTGCCGTCGGCGGCTTTGAATGTGAGCATTTCCACCGACTTTAGGCCGAGCTTTTCGAAGCGCGTCGTGTCGCTTTTGGCCAGCACATCCACAACTCTGCCTTCACCGTCGACGAGCCGCGTTTCGGGCGGCGCGCAATGGCTTTGGATGACGTCGATGAAATGCTGCCCGTCCGGCGCGACGTCTACAGTATGATGCCAGGCCGGATCGGTTAGTCGTTTGTCGTCCTTGCCGTCGAGGCCGACGCGATGAAGTTGCAGCTTCATCGGGTTGTCGCCGCTGCGGGCCATGTAGTAGAGCAGGCCGGCTTCTTCGTCGACGCGCAAAATGTTGGACACGTCGAATTCGTGATTGGTCAGCGTCGCCAACAGCTTGCCGCTTAAGTCGTACAGATACAAGTTCTTCCAGCCGGTGCGTGCCGACATCCACACGAAGCGTTCGTTTTCCTTCAGGTATTGCATAGGCGGCCGATTCTCGACCCAACTTGGCAGCCACTGCTCGCGGATGATGACGCGGCATTTGCCGGTCTCGGGATCGGCAGCGGCAAACTCCATGATGTTTTGCAGCCGGTTCGTGCGGAAAAAATGTAGCTCCTTGCCGTCGTGCGACCAGCCGACGTTGTAGACATAATGCCCGACGACGTCGTTGGTGAACGGTTTGCCGTCGCGCACGTCCACGTGCACGGTCTTCTTCGTGTCGAGGTCATAGATCAAGACGTCGGCGATCGGGTTGGGCGAACCCACCTTTGGATAGGGCTCGATGTCCATCTTGCTCTGCATCTTGGTCTGCCCGAGCGCCAGGTAATAGTCGAGGACTTTGCTTTCGTCGAAGCGGTAGAAGGCAAGTTTTTTGCCGTCGGGCGACCACCACATGGCCGTGTGCTGATCGAGCTCCTCGCCGTAGACCCAGCTGCCGGTGCCGAATTTGATGCGGGCCTTGGCGTTGCCTTCGGTGGTGACCGGGAATTCGTTCGCCCCTCGCCCCTGAGGGGGAGACGCGTCGGGGGTGAGGGGACCGCTGATCCAGAGATTATGATCGCGATAGACAGCCTTGAGCTTGCCGCCCGGCTGCAACGCGACGGTCCATTGCCGGCCGCGCTCCGGCGCTTTCTTACCAAACTTGCCGCCGAACTTTTTCTTCGGCTGCTCGGGTTCCACCTTGTCCTTGTTCTTGTCCACTTCC
>JAKEHV010000082.1 GCA_022614915.1 Gemmataceae bacterium
CCCAAACTCCCGTTTGGGAATGCCTTCGTGGAAACGCCGTTTCGCTGGTTGCATCGAAACAGAGTTTCGCGGGGCTGCGGTCCCAAACGGGAGTTTGGGACCGAGACGATGCATAACGTCATTGAACGGTTTTGACCGGTCTTGACGGGCCCATTCCGGTTGTACACAATGCCTTGAATTCGGATCCGTTTGTTTGGGCATGGGTAGGTGGTGCCGGCCTTCGATTGCAGAATGTTCCGGTTGGCAACGGGGAGGTTCCGATGAGCGAGATGGCTGGTTTGCGCATTGATGTTGAAGCGGCAAAGGCGCTCGTTCACTGGAAGTCGCGGTTCGCGGATGAGGTTGCCACGCAAGCGCGGCGAATCGCAGCCGAATCCGGGCAGCCGCTTGTCAGACTGGCGCACTACCGGCAGGCGGCACAGTTTGCGGTTCGCGCACTCTCGGCCGCAATCCTGGACGGAGGGCCATCCAGTGACGACCAGGCCGCATGATTCTGAAGCCAAAGGGAAGATTGCCCCGGATGTCGAGGACTGGATTCGGCAATTCACCAAGCATCTTGAACTGCAACTTCTTGAAGCCAGTCGCGACCTGGCGCCAAACGTCAGCGTAGCCCGCGCGATCCTTGCAACGTTCATCGACTCCGGCATGGAGATCGAGTCCGCCATGGAATTGCTGGGACAAGCGGCGCTCGAATCCCACACCGGCGCTGCTCTTTGGAGCGACGCGCTCAATGCGCGGCGGTTCGCGCTGATCGACAAGGAAATCCAAGGGGCGCTGACGCCGGCCGAGAGCATCGAACTCGCCGGACTGACCAGAATCATGCGCGATCACATTGAGTCGGAAACCAATCTGCCGATGAAGGGGGCACGGGCATTGCATCAAAAGCTGCTACAACTCAAACGGGGCAACTCCGATTGATTTTCGACTACGCGGAACCGCGCGAACACCGGCGTCATGAGCCGGCGGGATACGCCGACTCTGAATCGTATCGCCCGTGGCTGCGCGACGAATTCGATTTTCGCTGCGTGTACTGCCTGAAGCGCGAGACATGGGGACAGGTCACTTTCGAGTTCGAACTCGATCACTTCAGACCGCAGTCGCTCGATCCGCAATTGAAACTGGACTACTTGAATCTGGTCTATGCTTGCCGGCGCTGCAACGCCGTCAAACGCGACCAGACCGTAGCCGATCCATTTCTGCTCTTGCGGGCCACTCGCGCCACCACGCTTGCCGATGGCTCGCTCCGATCGCACGATGGCGACACGGAACGATTGATCCGCCAGCTCGATCGGAATTCTCCGCGGCTTAGTTCCTGGCGGGTCATGTGGCTGCGCATTGTGGCCCTCGCCAAGGATCGCGATGCGGACCTCTACCGCCAACTCGTCGGATTTCCGGAGGATCTTCCCAATCTCAGCAAACTGAGGCCGCCGCGGAACGCTCGGAAAGAAGGGCTTGAGGATTGCTGGTTCGCTCGACGCCAGCGCGGCGCTCTACCAGCCGCGTACTGACATGGACGAGAACGCGCGGCTAATGTCGGAAGAAACCGGGCGAAGGTCAGCGCCCGGTTTCAAGAATTCAACCGCAAGACCGTGGGATAGAACTCCGATTCTGTCCGGTTTGAGGCAGTATGTCAGATCGGAGTTCTAACCCACACGGTGAATTCAAGGGCGACAAGTTTCAGAACAAGGGGGACACGTTTGACCGGTTGGAGGCGGCGGGATTGCTTGAATAGATTGGAGCGGCGCGATCGGCGCCCCGCGCCGCGCGGAGAGTTGCAAAAGCCTGGCGCCGGTTCGATCTGGTTTCCAAACTCCCGTTTGGGCACGCCTTCCTGGAAACTCCGTTTCGCTGGTTGCATCGAAACAGTGTTTCACGGAGCTGCGGTCCCAAACGGGAGTTTGGGACCGAGAAGAAGTTTCGGAGAGCGGAACGCGCTTCACGCGTCAGTTCTCTTCCCATTGTGCTTGACCGTCACGCGATGCCCGAATAGATTGGCGCGAACCTCGCTGCAATCAATATCTGCCAAGATGGGAAACGCGATGTCGAAACCCTCAAGGCCGAGCACCGGACGCGGTACCTCTGGCTCTGCGTCACCCGCCGAGCTTGTGGGGGAAGTGAAACGCATCCAATTGGATCTGTTACGTTACGATCCCAAGAACCCGCGCGTCGTGGAGCGCTTGGGCGAAAACCCCTCGCAGGCGCACATAGAGCAATTGCTCCTTGGCACGGAGATGAAAGCCCGGGAACTCGTTCCGTCATTTATCGAAAACGGGTACATTCCTTATGAACCGTTAATCGTTCGCCCGCAAGGCAACAACTTTTTGGTTGTAGAAGGCAATCGCCGACTCGCCGCCTTGCGCTCAATGTCGCAGTCTGAGGATCCTGACGAAAGTAAGGCAGTTACAGAGCATCGGCTTGACGGCGCTCCATGCTTTGTTTTCGGTGGGGACGAGAAACAGCTCCTTGCCTATCTGGGCCTTCGCCACCTCTCCAAGACGAAGGATTGGAGTACGAGCGCAAAAGGTGCATTCGTCGAACGTGTTCTCAACGCCGGGATCGAATTGCGAGAAGCTGGGCGACTGACGAACACCACGACAAGTGCTTTGCGACTAATCCTTTTGACTCGGCGCTTGTTTGAAGAGGCCAATCAACTGGGACTGGAATTGACAAGTGGGGGAGCTGACGGAGAAACAGTTTTCTGGCATCTCGGTGACGCCGTCCGCCGAACACACACCAAAACCTATCTGAAGCTGGAAGAGAACCCTAATCCACTCGTGGTGCCGGAGTACGACCAAACCAAGTTTGAATACCTCATCGGGTGGCTTTATGGGAATGTGAAAACTCGCCAGCTGCCGATAATCAGCAGTATTCGCGACATCAAGCTCCTTGACTCGTGTCTGGGCAACGACCGCGCCCAAAAGGCATTGGAGAATGGAGCGAGCCTGACGGAAGCCGGAGAGGAGTTGGAAGCCGCCGGTGTCACTATTGCCGGCCATATCGAGCGTGCAAGACGATCTGTCGAGCGCGCGAGCGGTGGGCCTTGGAGCGAACTCGACTCCGGCGGACTTAAAGGCGTTGAGGAATCAACTGTCCAACTACAATCAGCCGTGGACCAATTAGCGGCTTTGATCACCCACCATAAGAAGCGAACTCGATAAGCGATCGTCAGGTATGGCCACACTCGAATTCTCATTCGTCGAGGAAGCTCGCTCACTCGAGGTAGATGCCATTGACGGCGGGCGTCCGCTCCATGAATTCACCTTAGATCCACAGACGAGCTCCAATGATGAAGAAATTCCGATCATGGGGCGCTCTGTCGACGACGCGGAAGAAATCACCGAACGAGCGGCGCTGATCCAGTTGTTTCTCCCCTACGCGAGACTCGCATATGAGCAGCGCGGTTTGGTCTATCCGTTTCAAAAATCCGAAGCCGGAGACTCTTTTGAAATCGTGCCCGGGCAAGAGCGCGTCGCCGCTCGCTCTGCTGAATTAAGTAGAATGATTCGGAAGGGGCAACCGGTTTCGAAACAATTCGAGCAGCTAGCGTTCGAGGCATTGCACAGGTATGTCGGCGGTTGGGGAGTGTGTATTGGAGCGCCCAGAAACAACGGCCGCGGCGCGAAACACGCTATCGAGGAATTCCGCAATTCTCTTCGGAAGTGGGAAATCGGCGAATCGTGGCCTGAAGACTTCGCCAGAAACGGCGATCATGGAGCCGACGGGTTTGTGATTCTGGGCCGAGGCTGGTGTGGTCCCATCATCTTCTATCAGGCAAAGAACACGAACTTTCACTTCAAGGATCATCCAGAGGAATTCGCGCGAATGCCCGAGATCCTCCACGACTGGTTCGGGAAACGTTGGAGCCAATTTCGACTCGTCGTTCCGGTTTTCGCAACAAACTCGGTGCTGACCATCGAGATGAAGGACCGAATCTTCGAGGCACGCGGTGCTTCTGGTGTGCACATGCTTGACGCCGTAGACATTCTCTGTGCGGACTTCATCGAACCTCAGCACTGGTGCCGACAGCATCAGTGCATCGTTTACTAATAAGCACGACCCAACTTATGGCGATCATCAATAAGATCGACTGGCCTGTCCTTGACTCACTTGTCACCGCTCAACAACATAATCGAGAGGCGCATTCGCCAGTAGTTTCCCTTTATCGATGGTGGGCCCGCCGCCCGCACGCAGTGGCAGGTGCTATTCTTGATGGGGCAAGTGCGGAGTTCGGAGATGGACAATTCGTCGTGGCGGATCCCTTCAGCGGGGGCGGGACGGTAGCGTTTGAGGCGGTCCGTCGCGGTCATGTAGTCTACGCACAGGACCTTTACCCTTGGCCTTCGCTTGCACTTGCGGCGGCCCTCACTCCGACTGACGCCAAGAAACTTGCCAAAGCTAGCGACGAGCTACTCAAAAAACTCGAATCCTACCGGGACAAATACTGTCGCAGTCACGGCGCGAGCACGGTCGAAGTTACGCATGTCATCCGCGTGCGCGTTGCGCCGTGCCAACACTGCGACCTCGCGATGCATTTGTTCCGTGAACCGTTCGTGTCGCTAGCGTCCAGAAAGGTGAATGAGCTCGATTCGTTTTTCGGGTGTGATGCCTGTGGCTCCATGTCCCTTCGTCCCGCAGACGCCAAGCGTTTCCAATGTGATGCTTGCGGTCGGTACGCTATCATTGCACAATCGCGCAATTCGACGACAAGGCCGATGGTGCGCTGCCCCCACTGTTATAGAGAATTGCGACTCCGTGAACTTCTAGACCGAACGCCGGCTTGGAAGGCGATTCTTGTACAAGTTCGCAGTTTCAAAGCGGACTCCGTGACAGGCCCCCAACTGCGGACTATAAGGCCTGATGATCGCGTCAACGACATTGCGCCTGCACCGGAAGAAGAAGCCTTGCGAGTGCCAATTCCCGTGGGCGTGGAAACAGGACACCTTTTGCGAAGTGGATTTCGGTTCTGGGGCGATCTCTACACCCACCGCCAAGCACAAACACTCTTGGCCGCAATCAGGGAAGTGGAAACCATGGATTATTCTGACTCGATCAAGGCACGATTACGGTTCGCTGTCCTCGGTGCCTGCGAAATGCCTGGCTACCTATGCAGGTGGGCACGGACGCATCCGAAGACCTTCGAAGCTACTGCCAACCATCGCTATTCCCGCTCCACAGTTGTGACGGAAACCAATTTGCTGTCGCCTGTAGGACGGGGAACCCTACCAAGGCGTCTTGCGGCAGCCCAGAAGGGACTGAAGTGGCTTCAAGACAAGTCGATGCCAAGGCACGTGTCAATTGCCTCATCCCACGCCAAGCGGCGCAAGCTCGCCCAGGGTGTTTTGGTTGCAACAGGAAGCAGCGCCCGTCAACTTCTACAGGATGGATCGGCGCGGCTAGTGCTGACCGACCCGCCATACCATGACGACCTTCAGTACGGCGAACTATCTCGGCTGTTCCATGCCTGGCTTACAGTTGCCCTCGGAATTCCAATGCCTGATGAAAGCATGGAAGCGGTGCCGAACCCCTTTCGTGGAGCGAACACCGAGCGATATGAAGACATTATCAGGACCTGCCTCAATGAAAGCCGACGAACGCTGGCGTCTAATGGGCGACTCGTCTTGACGTTCCATAACAATAAGCTCGAAGCCTGGACGGCACTTAGAAACGCGCTAAGTGGCGCGAATTTCGTAGTCGTTGGCCTGGCCACCGTAAGAGCCGAAAACTCCACCGATCACAGCAAGCGCAATAAGAGAGCATTTCTATCCGACTTAGTTATTGAGTGCGTTCCATCGAATTACTATTGCGCCAACAAATCTGTACGCCTTGCAGTCAAAGGGCGAGATCACAAAGCGGAACGCCAAAACCTTTTAGCAGTCGGATTGGCAGTGGCAGAGACAGTCAACAACAGAACAACGTCCAACCTGAATAAATTGTACGAGGCCAACCTGAGGAAACTGGGAGGAGCGAACAAACTGATTCAGTAGGGAATTGCGACAGTGTTTCATCCGCCAACCGCTATCGTCGCGGCTGGCGCCCGTGGCTGACATCCCTGCAGCGATACCGTCCCAGACCAAACCCCAGACCACGAGCGCTTCAGCCGGGGCTTGGCCGCGGAAGCTGCGCTCGTGCTGATGGTTCGCCAGCCCCGGCCACAATGTCCTGGCATTTTCAAGAAACCATCGCCAGCGGCATCGCACGGCGCTCGCCGCACCTAGGGCCGGCATTTCCTCCCACGTCCGGCCTTCCAGCGAGCGGCCATTGCGTTTCTTGAAGACGCCGCCCCATTGCTTGAAAAAGAAGGGAACCTCAGCGGCGACGCATTGGCCCTCACCCCCGACCCCTCTCCCTGAGGGCGAGGGGAGAGCCGAGCGCCGGGGCCGAGTTCGCCGCCGTCGATGACCCAGTCGATGCCCGATAGGTCGAGGTCCGGCAGCGGACCCAGGAGCGGCTCCAGCGAGAGAAAGCGTGTGGCGGCGCCGGTTTGGCGCAGATGGCCGATTCGAATAGTGTAATTGGAGCGTTCCACGCCCGCTTGCTGCAACAATGGTCATTGACTTCAGGCCCGTTGACGGGCCTAAACGCTACGCGAAAGCCCGGTGAACCGGGCTGGGATCAGTGCGAGGCGCGCGGGGCCGAAGTGCTCAGGACGCTACCTTACACGATTTCTCCAACTCCGCGCGTATTTGGAAGATCTCTTGATATTGCCGCGTTTTCAAGAACGCTTCTCGTTCGGCGCGCTCGGGAGAAAGCTCACCGAACTTGCCGCCGACGCCGAAGAAAGCGTTGTGGAAATCCGTGGCTGACTTGGCCGCCTTGGCCAGTTTCTTGGCGATCTTGAGCGCTTCTTTGGCTCTTTTCTCATTCATGGGTTCAGCTCTTGCTACTGTCGGAAACCTGTCAGAAACCGCTCACGCCGTGGTCCGCTGGCTGTCTGCAACTCCGAGTTGACGGTCTTGTTCCTGGCCTCCGAGGGCCTTGCGCACTTGGGGAAACGCGAAGAAAACACGCAACAAGTTGTCCAGGGCCCGCGATTGGATTTGCGTTTCGTTCAGCCAGCGCGACAGCGTCGCTTCGGCGATTCCCAAGCGTTCGGCCGCCTCTTTTTGAGTCAGGTTTACTCGTTCGAGCGCCGCGCGTATTTCTTGGGGAGTGAGCAGTCCCAAATGCGAGCGCAGCGCGGCGTTGATCTGGGCATCTACTTTTTCCGTGAACACTTTCTTGCCGCAGGCCCGGCAGACCGGAATGTTCAGCTTAGGGACCGTGAACGTGTAATCGCGTCCGTCATGCCGGACTTCGGCATCGTAGCTCAAAGTGGATAGGACAACCTGGCTCTTACCGCAATGACGGCAGCGCCAGGGGAAGCGGCGCTCGGCGCCAAAGGGACGCTTCGATTTATGGGCAGGATCAGCGTGCATGGATATTCACCACTAGAATCCACGATTCGTCAGGCGTGACCGGCAGCCGGTGATGCAACCGCGTTTCGATGTACACCGGCGTTTCGTGAATCGTCAAGCGCAGGTCATGATGGAATTCATAAGGGTCCGACCACTCCGGACGTGTTTCCGGCGTCTCGTCAATTTCCCCACCGGCAGCGACGTAGTCATACATGAGGCGGCCGATTTCTTTCAGGGTGATGCCGCCCAGTTCTCGCCGAATCCACCGGTGCGCCTCCTCCGTCAGTTCAAACTGGATGTAGTCCGTGACCGACCAGTTCCCAAGCGCGTCCCGGTAGGCCGCAAGCCGGTCTAGGTCAGTCAATGGCGGCACCGGAGCGACCCTCCCCGCCTTGCTCCTGTTCTCATCCGCATTGTAACGTGGAATTGATGTATGTCAACTCGGCAAAAAGCTCCCCGAACTTGCCGAGCGCCAATCCAATGCCCAGGAAAGAGGAAGACTGGGGACGGGTTGGTTTTCCAAGGCTGCGCTCGCAAGACCCTCGACTGTCGGATTCAGCGCGGTTAGCGGCGGCGGAAGAACCAGATCGCCGGCGGGACGATGGCCAGGATCACGCCGCCCACGATCAGGGCCAACGCCAGCGTCGCCGCGGTCGGCGTGCGGCCTTCCTCGATGATCACCGTCGTCTTGGGATCAAGATTGGGGCAAAGCCGATTCCGCGACTTAATTGCTTTGTGCAATATCCCGCAAGCTCACCAGTTTCAAGCGTCCGAAGGGATTGTGGAGCGGACTTCCCGCCGGCATGTCGGTGCTCTTTTGAGTGAAGGCCTGGAAACGCGGTCCGCCCAGATCGGCTATCACATGGCCGTCGCCCACCGGCTTGTCGCCCCGGCATAGGTAGCGGATCACCTCGATGATGTCGAAGCCGTCCTCCTCGATGTCCGAGCGTTTCATTACGATGTCGCGCAATCCCAAGACGTGCATGCCCATCGTCCACACGTCCACTTTGCCGCGAACGATGGAGACGAAGGCGAAGCTCAGGGCGTCCGGGCCGCCGTCTTCGGTCATGGCAAGCCAGTTTTGCCCGCCATGAGCCAGCGCGCTGTTGTCGATGAACACGCCCGCGCCGCCGGCCCGCACTATCGCCGCGCCGGCCTGCATCATGGTCAGGGCCGCCGCCATCGAACCGCCGGGACCACACAAGCAAACGTTCACGGTGTAGCGCTCGACCGCCGCCAACTCGTCCGCGGTCGCCGGCTGCCGGCAGGAGGAGCGAAAGATTTCGGCAAACTGAGCGTCGGCCGCCAGCGGACTGAATTCGATCCGCGTTGTGTCCGGCAAGATCAGCGTATCCGGCGTCAGGCGGCAGCCGGCCGGCAAGCTCTCGACAAGCTCTTTGGGATGCGACCACGTGCCCGGAATGCGCAAAATGATTTCGATCTTGGCGGCTGGCTCATTCATGATTGGCATCCTTCGGAGCTTTACCACGTTCGCATTCGGGAAGCGGCGTACCGCTGCCCCGTGTTATGTGCTTTCCGGGGCTTCGATGCATCGGCACAGCTACTTCGCTTGGTGCCGCCCGGCATTACAACTATAATCACAACATGAGCACCATAAGCGTGCAAGACATTCAGCGCGATCCCCTGGCCTTCCTCCAGCGCGTGGAGGCAGGAGAAGCGTTCGTCGTTGTACGGGACGAACGGGCACTCGCGGAAGTCCGGCCGTTGACAACACCCGCCACCGAGCCGCGCCCCTTCGGCTTGTGCGCCGGTCGGTTTACGGTCCCCGCCGACTTTGACCGGCCCCTCCCCGATGACATCCTCAAGGAATTCGAGGGGGCATGAGGATTCTGTATCCTTGTCGCGCAGGCGCTCCAGCACAGCCTCAACCTAGCCACGGTTGATGACGCGGTTCGCGCCTACTCCGTCCCACTTCTGCCGACGACTCGTAAAACTTCCTCGAAGTTTCCAGGTCCTTGACAGCCAAGCTGATCGAAAACGCGCCCAGATCCATATTGTTCTTCTTACGGTTGCGGCCGACTTCAACTCGCTTTGTTCGACTGAAAGTGCGGTTGATTGTAACAAGCATCAAGCCGACTGCAATTGGGAAGCGGAAAAAGCGAAATGCGCGCGCAAAAACACCGTCGCCCTGCACATGGAATTCGCGCGGCACTGGGCAGTGTCGCGCGATCCACAGCAAGGCAACGGGAGGTGGGTCGGACCGGTTCGACGATCAACTTATTTTTTCACTTCGACCAAGCCAACGTCGATGTACTGACCGCCGCCGGTTTGCCAGCAATAGACAGCCAGCACGTTCGCGCCCGGGCGGAGCGTCTTGCGCGCTTCTTCGGAGATGGGCACTTCTCGGTAGCCGGTGGTGTAGCCGGGCAGCTTGGCGGCCAGGACGCCATTGAGGTAAACCTCCGTGTCGTCGTCATGATGGAGTTGCAGGTGGAAGTGCGTGAATGGCCCGTCGGGCAGAATAATCTCGCGCCGCAGCCAGATCGCGTTGGTGTTCCATACGGTGCGGACGACGGCCCCCGGCGTTCCCGCGATGCCGAATCCGCCCGGTCCCGATTTCCAGGACAAGTCGTTGAAGTCAGGCTTATACCAATGATCGGCCGGCTTGGCGAAGGTGTAGCGCCATTGCTGTTCTTTCTCTCTCGAATGCGCGACGACGGTGTGCACCACTGGCGGGGGCGGCGGCAACACGTCGGCGATCGCTTTGACAATGTCGTCGGCCTTGGCGTCGTTGAGTTCGCCTTTGCGAAGGGCGAAGTTGGCCGTCACGTGCTGCTGGCCGCGCCGCGCAGGTTTATACACCACCACGGTCACGTCGGCCTCATTGTTCACCTCGTAGTCCGGCGGCGGCACGCCGATGCCCAGAGCGACGCGCCCAATCGCTTCCTTCGCGGCCAAGTCGCGCAGACGCTGATCCAGACCGCCCTGGTTGTTCATGAACAGGACATAGGCGCCGAGTTGGCGGGGTGTCGTGCCGACGGCGGCCTGCATACGTTTGTCGATTTTCTTGACCATACTGGTCAAGGCGTCGCTCGTGTCGCGGACGAAGATGAGAGCGACCAGGTCATACGCGCTTCAGACCGGACAGAGGCGTTTGCCGGCACAGGGTCCGGTCACCCAGTTCGGGAAGAAGCCGTCGCGGTTATTGGGCGAGCCAACCGGCGGGCCGGAGCGGAAGTGGCCATTGGCATCTGTGGCGCTGGTGAGAATTAGGAAGGCACAGGCGGCGCCTGCGAGTAGTCGTGTGGACATGGGAAAGGTTCCTCTTGATCGGTAGAACGAATGCATGCTCTACCTATACCAGCGTGACCCGGCCGCGCTGGACGACAGACATTTGTTTATTTCAGAGCTTTTTGGAAAATGTCGGGCGCCTACCTCGACCCAACGTGAATGGTGGCATTCGCTTCCGGCGAAGATGTGCCCATTGCATTATCATTTTGGCCGCTTTCCCATCTTTAGGATTCCTTCTTGTTCCCGTGAAACCTTCCACTGCCCGCCTTCTCGAACAAGGGTAGTCATCTCATAACGGCCGCTTCATTCCATTGCTTAATCTCTAAGGCTCATTTCAGAGCAGCGACGTATTCGAGCAAGTCGGCCGCTTCCTGGGCGGTCAGGCTGGCCATTTGATTGTCGGGCATGAGCGAAAGGCGGGCGGGGCGGAGCGCTTCCACGTTCTTCGCCGCGAGAGTGAATTCCTTGTTTTGGCCGTCGCGCAGCACCACTTCGTTCTCATCGCGCTTGACTAAGAGGCCGGTCAGCAATCGGCCGTCGTCGGTTTGGGCGATATAGGCGGCGTACTTCGGCTCGATGCGGCGCGACGGTTCCAGGATGCTTTGCAAGAGATCGTCACGCGCACGCAGCTTGCCGATGGTGGTGAGTTCCGGCCCGATCGACGTTCCGCGCTCGCCGATCTTGTGGCAACTGCCGCATTTGAGGGCTTCGGACCAGAACAGTTTTTCGCCGCGGCCGGGGTCGCCCGCTAGCGCCAGGATGGATCGGGGCCGGGGATTGGAGCCGAGTTTCCGCTCCGGGCCTTGGGGCAAATAGCCTTCGAACAGGTCGCGCATCGGGCCGGGCTGCAGTTTCGCCGCCGCTGCCAAAAGCTCCGCGCGCTCGGCAGGTTGCAACTTGCCCAGGCCGAGCTTCCGCGCGAGGATCATCGCGGACCTGGGTTCGGACAGCAGTTTGTCGAATGGTCCAGCGACGTCGGGCGGGCCGGGGCGGACCGGCGTCATGCCGGCAATCCAATCTTCGATGAGCTTGAGGCCCGCTTCGTCCGGGCGTTCGGCGCCGATGTGGGGCATTCGATCGCGGCCAAACTTGGCCATGCGGTAATACAGTGTGCTCGCCCACGGTTCGCCCGGCTTAATGATGCATGCGTCCTCGAGGCCGAAATCGCCACGGGCGGGGCGGACGCCGATCGCTTTCATTTCGGCGGGCGGGACAGAAAATTGCAGGCGCAGGGCGACGGAACCGCCGCCGTGCTCGAAGTGGCAATGGCCGCAGTTGGCGTGCAGGTAGGCGCGCGCCCGCGCCTCCAGCGGCTGGCCGGCGTCGGCCGGGTCGGCGATTTTCCGTTCGCGCGCGGCCGAGGCGGCGTCAAACGGCGGCAGCAGCTTGCCGTCCTTGCCGGCGCGGCGAATGTAGCCCGCTTCCGTGAGCCAAACGAGCTGGTTGCGCCCGTCCGGTCCGTCGCGGTTGAGCTGTTCGGGGAGGAACGCGAGCGCATATTCCGACTGGTTATTGTGACACATCATGCACTGGCTGCGGCTTTGGAATTGCCAAAGGCGCGTCAAATCCGAATCTCGAATATCGAAATCCGAAACAAATCCGAAATCCAAAATTCGAAACGTGTTTTGGATTTCTTGCTTCGTGCTTCGAGATTGTTTCGGATTTCGGATTTCGGATTTCGGATTTATGGGACGCACTTCTTTCTCAGCGCCATCCGCGGGAACCAAGTCGGCGTCCGTCTGATCGTCGCGCCAGGCGAATGTGTAGGGACGCCAGTCGACGCCGTCATAGTGCAATAGCTGCGTCTCCACGCGCCGGTTTTCCAGGGAGAGGGTTCGCACAAGCACCGCGTCCTTGGGGAAGTGCATGCGGAAGTTGTGCCAGTACACCATGCCGGGGATCGGCTTGGCGGTTGAGTGCAGCGTGGCGGACGACAGCCCCGGGAAGGCGGCCCAGTGCTCCGCCGTGGCCCCGTCTTGCCATTGCCGGCTGTTGACCGCGAACAGGACTACGCCGGGCGCGGGCGTGTGCTTCTTGACACTTGCGAACAGGCCGGTCTGGGACAGCTTCGTTGGGAAATCGCTATTCTTGGCGACGCCGTCATTGCGCGCGATCGTGTGCACCGTGCCGCCTTCGTGGTCGAGGAAAAAAATTTCGCCGTCCTTGTCCTCGCCGAAAGCGACGATGCGCACCGACGGACGCGCGATCTCCGGCATTTCTTTGGTGCGGTCCCCAGCGAAGCGGGCGGCCCAGAGGCGGCGGGTTTCCCAGTCGCCGAAGATGTAAGCGCCGTACAGCTCCGGGAATTTCTTGCCGCGATACACCAGTCCGCCGGTGACGCTGGTGGCGATCGTGTGCGGCAATTCGATGAGCGCCGGCAGGATCGGCGTCGGCCCGACCTTGTTGGGCATGATCGGTTGCGGCCCTTCCATGGCGGACCAACCGTAATTGCCGCCCTTCTCGACGCGATGGACCATTTCCCACAATTCCCAGCCGACATCGCCGACGAACAACTCGCCGGTCTGTCGATCGAAGCTCATGCGCCACGGGTTGCGGAAGCCATAGGCCCACACTTCGGGACGCGCGTCTTTCATGCCGACGAACGGATTGTCCTTGGGGATGGCGTAGTTCCTCCGAGGGCTTACGCCCTTCGGCTCGCCGCTTTTGCCGCCCGGCTCGCCTGGATCGCGATGATCCACGTCGATCCGCAAGATCGAAGAAAGAAGGTCGGAGATGTCCTGGCCGGTGTTGAGCGGGTCGGGCGGATTCGGGCCCGCGCCGTCGCCGGTCGAGATGTAGAGCATGCCGTCGTTGCCGAAGTGGAGGTCGCCGCCATTGTGCCCGCCCGCGAGAAACGTGAGCACAATCTCCTCGCTGGCTGGGTCGATGCGCGGCGGGTCGGTCTTGGTGACCGTGAAGCGCGAGACGCGCGTGCCGTCGTTTAGGCGTTTTTTGCCTTTCAAGACGTAGCAGACGTAGCATTGCCGATTCTTCTCAAAATCAGGGTGGAAGACCAGGCCATAAAGTGCCTCAATTCCGTCCGCGCCGGGGAGCAGGTGCAACGTCTTTAGTTCTTTGCGCAAGTCGAAGAAGAGCTCGGCCTTCGCGTCCATCGTATTCTGGAACGAGTGCAAGACACCGGCGAACTCACCGACAATCAGCCGGTCGCCGACCGGATAGCGCGCCATGAGCAAGGGTTCCTTGAACTTCAGATTCGGAAAAGCCCGCACCACTTTGAAGGGCGGCGGCGGATCGGGTGAACCGACGACACGCGACGTCGTCCACGGCGTGCGCGCGGACTTCGCGGGGACGTCCTGCGACTGTGCGGCCGAGCGAACCAGACACGACGCAATTCCGAGTATGAGCAACGCCGACAAGGCAAGGAAGAGCCGATGTCCTTGGAAAGAGGACAGCATGAATTCCACTCCCGAAGAAATAATAGCAGCCTATGCTGCCAAAAGGCGAACCGAAGGTCAATTGTAGCAGGCATGCCGCGGACAAGGCGATTCACAATGGCCACGCCGATGCCCATCGTGCCACCGGTGACCAGGACGCGCTTGCCGTTGAATTCGGTCATCTCTCGTGTTTGTGTTTCAGCGGCTCATGCCGGCCGCCGCGTGTGCTGGAGTATTCATGGCTGTCTGCTGAGCTGAGGAAGCTGGAGCCCGTTGCTCCGTCGAGCCCCGCTTCGATGAGGCCCTCGGTGCGCTGCAGCGCGTCACGCCGGTGCGTAGCGCGTGATGCCCGACACTCGGTCGAAGTCGGCGTCGTTACTGGCCAGCTTCGTCAGGCCGTTGCTTTGCATCACGGCCGCCACCAGGCCATCATTCGTTAGTAGTCCGATGTGCTGGCACAGAGCGGCGGCCATGGCGAGCAACGTCGGCGGAATCGGGAGAACCTGAATGTTGCTCTGCAAGATCTGGTCGATGGCCTGGCGGAAGGCGGTGAGCTTCTGCACCTCCGCGGGATGCGTCCGCAGGCGGTTGCCGATGCCGGCGAAGGGTCAGCCCAACTGGGCGCTCGCCTGGATCGTCATGAGCCGGTGGGATACCTCGCCCAGCACATGAGTCGACGTGAAGCCGAGAAGTTCCTGGTTCTCGATCCGCCGCAACAAGTCGCTAGAGAGCGGTCCCCAGACCGGGTGGGGCTGAAAGTGATAGGTCAACGTGTTGGCATCGACGAAGACGGAATCCCCGGCCACCAGGTCGGCAAAGGTCATGGCCCCTCCGACGGCGGCGGGAAGTCGAGGTCGGGGTCAGTGGCGAAGCGATCCGCATCCTCGACGCTTCCTTTCCAACCGCAGATGCCCGCAGTCGCATCGACCCAGGTCTTGGCCGGCTGGATCGTGACGCGTACTTTCTCGTGTTCTTGGAGCGGCAACGGTTGGGCCGGCTTGAGGACGCCACCTTCGTACGTGGCTTCGAATGTTCTGCTCATCGACGGAACTCCATCACTCGCCAGTCGGCCCTACCCGGAATTGTATCTGAACGGAGCGAAATGTGAAACCTTCAGACTCGCCAAGACCGGCACTCTGACGATTGCCCCCACTCGGGGCGACAGGAGGGATGCGTCAGTTCCGATACAGCGCCGCATCGACGGGCCCTGCGCCTTGACTGGCTGACGGACACTGTTGTAAGATATTGCAACAGCCACTTCAGCGAAGGGAGCCGATTTTGCCATCCCGGGATGTCCACACATCTGGGATTTGGAAGATGACGAGAACGGAAACGTGCGTCACACGTTTTGGACGATCCCTGGACGATTCGCCCAGTGACGGCTTATGAGGTTCCGCCCCAGAAGGCGCCTAAGCCAAAAAAACGAAGGAGAAAAAAATGAAGATCCGACGCGTCCACAGGAAGATCGCCAAGTCGCCCGGGGAGCTTGCTCGAATCCAAGCGTTGCGCGAAAAGTACAAGAGCCGACCCGCCCCCGAGAAGCTTTTGGCCAGCGGCGATTATTCGGCGCCCGTGCCCCTTGGCGTTTATTTGAAGATCAAGCAGCTCATGCACCAACTGAAGCAGGCGCGTGCCAAGGCCAGGCTGAGCCTGGCCGACCTGGCTGAACGCACGGAGATTGATCGGGGATACCTTAGCAAGCTGGAAAACATGCAGCAGGCAAACACCACGCTGGAAACGGCGTCGCGTATTGCCGAAGCGCTGGGGTTGGAGATCCGATTAACACGCGTGACCAATGGACGGAAAGCGGGCGCGAAACAGGCGTCATGAATACCGCTGTCCAAGACAAACAGATTCATGGCGGCTCGGGCGAATAGGGTGGAAAGTTATTTCTACAATGATTGTGATGATGGCGGCTCCGGCCAATAGGGCCACCATTGCGAACAAACCGGAGAGAAGGCCGTGCCCACAGCAACATTCAATAGGGACTTGATAGCTGCAGCCTACGCCAAGCGGCATAAAGAGACCGATCCGGGCATCCGTGCAATTTACTATCTGCCCACCGGCGCGCCGCCAAACGAAATCCGACTCGTGGAAGTCAACGAGGCCATCACCGGCACAGCAGGCCCGGAGCCCATCGACTTCGGCGTCGATTCCGGCGCCCCTAACGAACACAAGCTCATCGTCTTCGACGTCACGCCCAAGCAGTGGGAGCAGGTCCGACAAGGCACGCTGCCCCTTCCACAAGGCTGGACTCTAAAAGGCAGCCAGGAGATCAGCGGCGGCCGCCCGCGCAGGCGCAAATGAACGACGCGCAGAAACTCTGGTGGGAGCAGGCGAAATCCGACCATGACGTGTTCGTGCTGCTTCGGCGTGCGGGTGTTCACGAATGCCATATGCTGCACTACCTGCAAATGGCGGCCGAGAAGATCAGTAAGGCGTACCTGTGGCGTTCAGGCACAGCGCCGCCGAGGAGTCACGTCGGGCTTATGCCGTTCCTGCAGGCGCTCTTGAGCCGCGGCCTTGGCCGCAAGGAACGGCAGAGGATCGCCGAAATCTTCGATTACGCGCGGCCCGAGGACATGGCTGCGTGGGTGAGGCAAGTGTCGCCGCTGGCTCACGAGTTGCAGAACCTCACGCCGGACCTTTCGAATAACGGCCCGAACACGGAGTATCCTTGGCCCCGCGAGAAGCCAGCACATTGCCCAGCGTTGCACTCGTTCGCCCTGTGGGCTCGGTTGCGCGACGCCGAGCCGGGGCGCAAGCTGGTGAAGTTCCTCGCGAAAGCGATCCAGAGGTTTGAACAATTCGCGTAAGAGCCTCCACCTCTTGGAGCCGTCATAGCGGAGGGAGAGCATGAGCGATGCAATTGACGTTTGCTGTCTGTGCGGTAAGCCCGCGACCGACGAAGACCCTATCACTCGAGAACACGTCCCGCCGAAGCAGTTTTACCCCAAGCGGCTCCGGGACGGTTTGAATCTTTGGGTCGTGGCGACGCACAGGTCATGCAACAACCAGCATAAGGCTGATGAAGAGTATTTCTTCCACGCGTTGTATCCGTTGGTCGCCAATGTCAACCCGCGAACGGCCAATGTCATATTGGACGACTTGAAGCGTCGAGCCAAGAACCACCAAACGCCCACATTGCTGCGACGCATTTTGAGAACGGCACGGACCACCACCGAGGGCGGCTTGCTCTTACCTCCGGGCGACGTCCGCATGAACGCCGACAAGCGACGGTTGCAGCGGGTGGCGATGAAAATCGGACGCTGCTTGTTCTACCGCGACCACAAGCGCGTCATGCCGCACGAGAACTGCAAAGACATCCGGCTGTGCGAGCACGAGGAGGATGTGCCAGAGCTATACACGCTGAGTTGGGAAATGAGCAAGGTGAACGTGAACGACTTGGTTCCATCGGAGCCGAGCGGGCTCGTGGTTGTCGCAGACGTGGAAGCAGGTCAGGCCCTAGCGGTATGTCGGCAGGTGTTTGACTACCGCCCGGCCTACTTTGAGGAGAAACGGTTACACCTCTACACACTGAGGTTCTGGGAGGCGTTTGTGTTTTGCATGGCGTTTGAAGATCCTGACGCACTGCCGCATTGATGCGCGGCGACGTTGTTGCCGAAGTCGTTGTCGATGTCGCGATATCCTCGATGCTTACCTTATCCGCGGTATCGGCAAGACGAACGGGCGAGAGTCTGACGAATTTCCTGCATATGAATGACAAAACGCGAGTTTGGTCGATTAAGGAACTTTACCGTAGACTGGTTCTTGGCCTGTTTGGAAAGAAGAGGGTCACGGCCACCGACTTGGGACGGTTGATCGCCAACGATGTATTGGCGCACCTAGGCCGGTCACCAACACCAATTGGTCCCTTGGACCCAGTGTTTTCCCGTCTCCCACCGGAAGACAGGAAGCGTTTTGTCGTCGAATCTTCAGTAGCACACGTAATGTTCTTTGCGCACTTTTTCATGAACAGTTGTGATGATCCCGATTTCGCTGCAAGAACGTTTCAGTGCTTCGCAGGTTTGATTGCACTCAGGATGAGTGAGAACGACGATATTCAGATGATTCTCGGGCTCGGGGAGCGCCGCCCAGCGCGTCAAACGTTTGATGAGTTGGCCGAGGCTTTCTACGAAAGAGGCAACTTCTATCTCAGCATTCTCGGCACTTGTGCGGGTGCCGACTACACGGCCTTCGCCAGGGCCTGCAACGACGCGCTCGGGCTACGGCCACAGGACGATGGCGGTGGGTATGCACGCAGTAGCACGGAGACCTGGGATACGCTTGCTGTCGCGTATGGTAGAACGCTCGTCCGAATATGGGAGAATATGACACCCGGATAATGGTGTGGGTTGGACATTCTGTGAGAAGCTTGGGGCAGCGGATGCCCTCCCTTCTTCTTGGCCTTCAGCGCGACCAGGCGAGCGGGATTCGAGGTCGCTCACGGCAGCGTGCTCAAGTGGCGCACAAATGGAAACTGCTGCTGAGCGTTCTTGAGTAGCTTGTCGTCCGCGGTTAGCAGTTCGCACTTCTCCTCTTCGGCACACGCGACGTATAAGCTGTCGTAAATGCCGATCCGCAGCTGGGATGCGATGTCGTACGCTCGGGGAATGAGCGGCAGATAAGGAACCAGCTTCGGACAGGTCGCCATCACGTCCGCCCAGAGAATGCCCCCTTGGATCGCGGAGATGCGTTTTTGCCTCTCGGCCTTCGTGAGCGCATGCATGACTTCGACAGGGAACACGTCGGGGGAAAGGAGCTCGTGGATCGCGTTGCGGTAGTCATCCCGCAGGAGATTGGCCTTGTCCGAATACGGCTCGACCAAGACCCATTTCACGGCCACCGAGGAGTCAAGGATGTACTTCATTCAGAGTCCCGAAGTTCACGGATCGCGGGAACGGCAATGTCGAGGACACCGTGCTTCTTCAGGACTTCCTCGCGAATCTTGACTGCCTCTTCGTGCACCCTGCGCAGGATCTCCGGGTCGCCCTTCCCGGTGGAGGCGTGCTTGACGGCCTCACGCATCATGGCTACGACTTCGGGGCTGAGTTGATTCATAGTCTAATCTTCTTCTGCAAAGGCGGACGAATCAAGAGAGATTCTTCAGTGATCTCCAGGACCTTGCCGGGAGCGGATCGCAACGAGCGCACCGACTGTGAATCCTTGACCCGCCGGTGCTACAATAGGTTGGGGCCGGCGGGCGCCAGTAGCTTGTAGCAAACGCGGAGACTGGGAGGGTGATTATGGATTCCGTCAAACCCCGTTATAGCAACGAAGAGTTCGCGAGGCGTGGCGATGCCATTTACGAGAAGGATATTCTTCCAAAGCTCGCACGCAAGGATGTCGGCAAGTTTCTCGCCATCGACATCGAAACCGGCGAGTACGAGATTGCGGCCGATGAGATGAAGGCAGGCATCAGACTGCGTGCGCGCCTACCCGAGGCGCAAATCTGGATGGTGCGGATAGGCTATACGACCACCCACAGTTTCGGCGGCCGACAAGTACGCCGGGAATTGCCATGATTAGCGGCGCGGTCAAATCCGATGAAGCCCGCATTCGCTTGAAGGTCAGGGGCCAGCGGGGGCGCGAGCAAGAGATTGACGCCGTCATCGACTCGGGGTATACCGGGGCACTCACGTTGCCGTCGGCTTTGATCGCGACATTGGGCCTGCGCTGGCAAAGCGGCGATTCTGCTACACTGGCCGATGGCAGCACGTGCGTTTTCCAAGTGTATTTGGGCAAATTGGTCTGGGACGGCAAAGTGCGTACCGTCCTTGTAGCTGAAGTAGACGTTGACCCACTGATCGGCATGAGGCTCTTGAGGGGTCACGAGTTGAAAATGCAAATCCGCGCCCGCGGTAAGGTCACCATCAAACGCCTATCGTCCAAGTAGAAACATGGAACTCGATACACATTTCACACTTCCTCAGTGCCGCCGCCGCTGCTGAGTTGTTCAGTTTAGGAGCAATCATGAATGCAATCTTCCTTGCCGCAGTGTCAGGCGTCTGCCTGCTTGCCGCATTGTCGAACGACTCAACCGTTGGAGCTGGAGCGAAAAGCCCTGAGCTAAAAGCGTTTCCGGGCGCTGAGGGCTGGGGGGCTGTTACGAGTGGTGGACGAGGCGGCAAGGTCATCAAGGTAACCAACCTTAACCCGTCCGGGCCGGGAAGCCTGGCCGAAGCGTGTGCCACCGCAGGGCCGCGCATCGTCTTCTTCGAGGTCAGCGGCGTCATCCGGGGGAACATTCGCATCACCAAGCCGCATATCACGATCGCCGGCCAGACCGCGCCGGGCGCGGGCATCACAATTGAAGGCATGATTTCATCCTACGACTACGGCGTGCACGACGTGATCATTCGCCATC
>JAKEHV010000528.1 GCA_022614915.1 Gemmataceae bacterium
GATGAAAGCGTCTACGCCAGACAAATGCGCGACCAGGCCTTCGACTATTTTCGCGCCAACAACATGGAGAAGTACGAGACGGCCTTGAAGGCACGGCTGCCCAGCTCCTAGTTCGCCGTTTTTTGAAACGCAGAGAACGCAGAGATCGCGGAGAAGTGAAGCCAAACGACGCATACATTGAGTTTCTCTCTGCGTTCTCAGCGTCCTCTGCGTTTGATTTTTGCGGCGTCCTTCGGAATCGCAGTGATCGCAAAGGCATTCCATGCGAGTCCTTTCATGGATGAACCGGCGGCTGGCCAAACGGCTACTGATCCTGGGCGTCCTCGCCGTTGCCGTCTGGCTTCTCGGGTCTTTCGCGGTCGTCTATCGCCTGACGCGCCGTTCCCAGCCTCCTTTCGCGGAGCCCGCCCCAGAGGTTCATTGGGCCAAGATCGAGTGGCTACAACTCACGACGGCGGATAATGAAGTGCTGGGCGCCTGGTTCGCTGCCGGCCGCGAGGAACGCCCCTCGGTCCTGTTGCTTCATGGCAACGGCAAAAGCCGAACCGCTTCGCTGCCCCAGATGGAATTGTTCGCGCGCGAAGGATGCAGCGTCCTGGCCGTCAGCCTGCGCGCCCACGGCGATTCGACAGGAGATATCAACGACTTTGGGCTAAGCGCGCGTCTCGACGTGTTGGCAGCGATGGAGTTCTTGGAAAAGCGGCGACCGGGGCAGCAAGTGATGATCCAAGGAACCTCGCTTGGCGCGGCGGCAGCGATCTTTGCGGGCGAGGAACTTGGCGAACGAGTGAGCGCTTACATCTTGGAGTGCCCCTACCGCGACCTGCGCACCGCGGTACGCAATCGCACGTCGGTTTACCTGTTCGCACCATTGGACTCTGTCGCCTACGCCGGTCTTTCCCTGGTTGGTCCGCTGGTGCTTCCCGACATAGACCGGATTGCGCCGTTCGATCACATCGCCAAGATTCCTGTGCGGGTTCCGATCTTGCTCATGTCTGGGAGCCGCGACGACCGCGCCCGGCCCGAGCAAGTTGAAGAAATGCACCGGCAGGTGTCAGCACACGCGCGGCTCCTCGTTTTCGATGACGCGGGGCACGAAGGATACTGCATGAGCGATCCTGACGAATATCGCGCAGCCGTGCTTGCGCTCTTGGAAAAAGTCACCAAGCGCAATTAAGGATCCTGCTGCTCTTGCTCGCGCAAACGCAGCGGCATCCTTTGCTGGACGATACGACGTCAAACGGGTAGGGAAGCATGAATACGCTTGAGACGGAACGCTTGCATCTCCGGGCATTCCGGGAGACTGACCTCGACGACTACGCCCGCATTTGTGCCAATCCTGAGGTGGTGCGCCACGTCGGCGCTCCATTCTCCCGCCCGGAAGTTTGGCTGCACATCGCGATGATGCTCGGCCACTGGCAACTCCGCGGCTACGGCATGTGGGCCGTCGAGGATCGCGCCAGCGGTGCGCTGATCGGCCGCATCGGGTTCTATGAGCCGGAAGGATGGCCGGGATTGGAACTGGGTTGGATGCTGGCGCGCGATCAGTGGGGGCGCGGCTTGGCGACCGAGGGCGCGCGCGCCGCGCTGGCGTTTGTCTTCGCCACGCTGCACAAGCCGCACGTCATCAGCTTGATTCGCCCGGAAAACGTCGCTTCCATTCGCGTCGCCGAGAAGCTGGGCGAGCGGCTCCAGGGGCACAGCCGGGCGCTCGGGGTCGAGGCCTTGGTTTATGGCATCCGGCGCGAAGAGTGGGGAACGGCCTGATCTCGGCGAAGAGTCGCACACACTTCAAAAAAAAAGCGGCGGGAAAGCGCCGCACTCCAAAGATGCAAAGCGCCGTCTTAGTCACTGCCGGCGCACGTGCGAGCGCGCTCGAGGAGCAAATCGCGCTCGCGTGCATTCCGGGTGAGCGCTGCCGCGCGCTCGAATTCCGCGCGGGCCTCGCCGAAGCGGCCAAGCTTAGCGAGGAAGTCGCCGCGGACAGTCGGCAAGAGGTGGTATCCCTGGATCGAAGGCTGCCCGCTCAGCGCATCGACGAGGTCCAACCCGGCTTGTGGACCGAACGCCATCGCGACCGCCACCGCTCGGTTCAACTCCACGACGGGCGATGGCACGCGCTGGGCGAGTTCGGCATAGAGTTGTACGATGTGCGCCCAGTCCGTGTCGGCCGGTGTACGCGCACGCGCATGACAGGCGGCGATCGCGGCCTGGAGCGCGTACGGGCCACGCGCGCCGCCGAGCGCCTCGGCACGTTCGAGCGCCGCCAGACCACGCTGGATGAGGAGTTGATCCCAAAGCGCGCGGTTTTGATCGAAGAGCACGATCGGCTCTCCCGACGGACCGACGCGCGCCCGCGCGCGCGACGCCTGGATCTCCATCAGCGCGACCAGGCCGTGGATCTCGGGCTCGCGCGGCACCAGTTCGGCCAAGATGCGCCCAAGTCGCAGGGCATCTTCGCAAAGCGCTGGCCGCATCCAGTCGTCGCCGGCCGTCGCCGTGTAGCCTTCGTTGAAGACGAGGTAGATGACCTCGAGCACCGACGACAGGCGGTCGGCCAACTCGGCCCCGCGGGGGACCTCGAAGGGGACTCCCTTTTCGGCCAGGGTCCGCTTGGCCCGGACGATGCGCTGGGCAATCGTCGGTTCCGAGACGAGGAACGCCCGCGCGATCTCGTCGGTAGTCAGGCCGCCGAGCAAACGCAGCGTAAGCGCGACGCGCGCTTCGGTGGACAAAACCGGATGGCAGGTCGTGAAGACAAGGCGCAAAAGGTCGTCGCCGATGTCGTCATCGAGGGCCGCGTCCAGATCGGGCGCGGCCTCTTGTTGCCGGGCCTCGAGCTCGCGGCCGAGCTCCTCGTGCTTGCGCTCCAGCAGCTTGTGTCGCCGCACAACATCGATCGCACGATGCTTCGCGGTGGCCATGAGCCAGGCGCCCGGGTTGTCCGGAACCCCCGACGCCGGCCATTGCTCGAGCGCGGCGACAAGTGCGTCTTGTGCGAGCTCCTCGGCAATACCGACATCGCGCACAATCCGCGCGAGACCGGCAATGAGCCGGGCCGACTCGATCCTCCAGACCGCGTCGATGGCGCGATGGGTATCAGAAGCCTGCACAACAACCGATTAGACCGATTGCAATAGGCCAGTGCAAGCCGAGGCGTTAGATCTAACCACAGAGACACAGAGATCACAGAGGAGAAGAACAAAGAATGAATAACCAAGCATCAAGTCTTCATTGTTCATTCTTCCGTGCGATTCCTCTGTGATCTCTGTGCCTCTGTGGTTAGCACCCCTCACCCGCTTCGAAAATCGGGCGAAGTTCGCACTCACCTCCGCCCAGCGCTTTCAGGAAGCGTGACGTCCATTCGACCGCCTCGTCCATCGTCTTTACCTGGAGCAACGCGTACGAGGCGATCAGTTCCTTCGACTCGGTAAAAGGGCCGTCGATCACGGTGATCTTCCCGCCAACGACCCGGACGCGCTTGCCCTTCGAGCTGGGCAAAAGCCCATCGGTCGCGAGCAGGACGCCGGCCTTCGCAACTTCCTCGATAAACTTCCCCATTTTCTCCATGAGCTCTGGGCTGGGGGGATCGCCCCTCTCGGAGGATTCGTCAGCCTTGAGCAGTCCTAGGATACGCATCGGTATGTCTCCTTCTGGTTTCTGCATTCTGAGCTGGGCTCCCGGACGATCTCGACCGGAATCAAACCCAGGCTCTACTGTCGCGTCGAACGAGGGACTGCGCGCTCGACACGGTTCCGCTCTTTTTCTTTTTGTTTTTTCTCTGTGTCTCTGTGTCTCTGTGTCTCTGTGGTTAGTTCCCTCGCTCGCGCGTCGGGCTAGTGTCTACCGCTTCGCGGATTTGCTGAGCTGCTCGGTTTGTGCGCGCAGTCGCTCCTCTTGCTCCCTAAGCTCAGGAGTGAACTCGGCGCCGAAGTCCGACGCCTCGAACACCTGGCGAATCTCGATCTCGCCCTCCACCAGGTCATCGGGACTCGGGCAACGTTTGACCCACTCAATGGCCTCGGCCAGCGACTTCACTTGCCAAATCCAGAAGCCGGCGATGAGCTCCTTGGTCTCGGCGAAGGGGCCGTCGATCACCGTGAGTTTGCCGCCCTTTGCGAATCGGATGCGTGCGCCCTTGGTGCTGGGGTGTAGCCCCTCGCCCGCGAGCATCACGCCGGCCTTCACCAGTTCCTCGTTATACTTGCCCATTTCGGTGAGAAATTTCTCGCTCGGCATCACGCCGGCCTCGGATTCCTTATTGGCTTTGATCAAGATCATGAAGCGCATGGTTGTGTCTCCTTAGAATTGCGGTTCGGAACCGGGATGGAGTATCCCGTAGCCTCTTCTTACAGGTCGGACGGCGGGCGGCGAGATCGACAAGATCGGAAGTTTTTTCGGAAGTATTTGTACGCAGCAGTAGAGATTCGGACCGTGCAATGAGGCGGTTTTCAATTGTTCGCCTATGTGCCAATTTGAAAAGTGAAGGATATTTTTTGTCACAAGTCGCTTCGCAAAACCAAGTTGTGTCGTTGCCGCCGACTTTTCACATTTTCGTCATTTGAGAAGTTGGTGACGGCTGGAGTTGACCGGATCGGCCCGAAGCACGAAATGCCTTTGGTCCGTGAGCCTGACCCGGAGCGCGATTTGGCCGGCATCGTTGATCGAGACCGGGTTCAGCGCGAAGTCGGCAACTGTGGAGCCAAGAAGCGGCGCGTCGAGAGAGAACAGGCAATCAGCGACGGGGTCCCGGCCGGCGAAAACGCCAAGCGCGCCCGCACTGGGTGTGGCAGAAAACACGATTCTATTCGCGTTGTTCAGAAGCACTCCGCGGAAGCTTTCAAAGGGGCCGCTCGTATCCAAGACCGTCGCGATCTTGCCCTTGGATGCCGCAAACACTCCTGAGCCGCCGGCCCGAAGGGTGGCGCAAAACGCGACAGTGCCCGCGTCGTTCATGGTTGGGAAGGAACCAAGGCTAATGAAAATGTCGCCGGTTTCGACAATTGCGTTTTCAGACCCTTGCTCGCGCGTCGGGCTCGTGACATAAATGCCCTGGCCGCCATTTCTCAGGTCGGCGCGAAACGCCACTGCCCCGGTATTATTGATCACGGGCAACCCATGGAACATGCTGAACCGGCAGGTTGTGTCGGCGATGGAGGAAATGACGCCGCCGCCTGCGCTGAAGATGCCGCTGCCTCCGGAAATCAAATCCACTCGAAAGGCAATCATTCCCGCTTCGTTCATGGTCGGTCCCAATGGACCTGCCGAATCCGCAACGGCAAAGATTTCGCCGCCACGCGCCAGAAAGAGCCCGCGGCCTCCGGATTTGAGGCTCGCATAAAAGCACGTTGATCCGTCACGATTGATGTCCGGATGGCTGCACACCTCGTGAAATGGGCCAGTGGCGGAATCCGCAACCGTCCTGATCGGCCCGCCGTCGCCGGTGTACACGCCGGAACCGCCGCCCCTTAGCGTCGCTTGAAACGCCACGACACCGTCATTGTTGACGGAAACCACGTAGGGCATGAAGTCGCAGAAGCGCCCGGACGTATCAGCAATGGGCAATAGGGTATAGGAACCGGCTTGGAATGACGGCGTCACGATGATGTTTTCTCACCTCATCCCGGCAGCCCCCACGGCTTGCGATATTCCTTGGTCAGCATGGCGTTCGCCTGCTTGTCGTTGGTGATCGTTTCTGTCTTAGGGTCGAAGTGCAGCACCTTCTCCGCGCGGTAAGCGATTTCGCCCAGGTGCACAAGAGCGCAAGATAGGTGCGCGGTGCGGGCGTCGGCGTTGGGCTGCCGGCCGGTGCGGATGCAGTCGAGGAAGTTATCGATGTGGCGCTCGATGCCGCTGTCGCCGTTCATGCCGGGGCCCTTGGTGCCTTTGCGGTCGAAGTAGACCTGGAACATGCCGCGGCGCGAGAAGAGCATGTAGCCTTTGGTGCCGTAAAACTCGTTGCCGCTATCGAAACCGTTCATGCCGTAGTGGGTCCAGCCGCGGTCTTCGTAGATGAGGGCTTTGTTGTTGTCGAACTGGTAGACGCACATCATGTTGTCCGGATATTCGCGCTCGCCCGTTAGGTCGAGCTTGCTGCCGTGGGCGGTGACGCGGATGGGCAGGCGGTCGACGCCCAGGCCCATGCAGGCCATGTCGATGTCGTGGATGCCGTCGTTGCCAATGTCGCCGTTGCCGTAATCGCGATACCACTGCCAGTTGCCGTGGAAGCGGTTGGGGTTGAAGCGGCGCTCGGGCGCGGGGCCGAGCCAGAGGTCGTAGTTGACGCCGCGCGGCGGCTCGGCGTCCGCCACCGGATTGCGATGGCTGTGCCGCTGCACGTTCCAGGCTTTGGCCATTTTCACGTCGCCTATGATGCCGGAACGCAACAGCTCGCGTGCCCGAGCGGTGACTTCACTGGAGCGCATCTGCGTGCCGTGCTGCACGATCTTGCGGTGCTTTTGAGCGGCTTGCACAAGAAGTTGTCCTTCGCGGTACACGTGCGAGGCCGGCTTTTCCACGTAGACGTGCTTGCCGGCTTCAAGCGCTCTGAGCGCGATGGGGCCGTGCCAATGGTGCGGCGTGCACACAAAGACCGCGTCGATCGTCTTATCGTCGAGCACGCGACGAAAATCTTCGACGGCGCGCGGCGCCCGGCCTTGCCGTTTTTCCACGGACTGTGCCGCGCCGGCCAACGCGTTCGCATCCACGTCGCACAGCGCGGCGACTAGCGTGTCCTTGCGGCTGGACAACGGGCCGTAGAACGTGCCGCCCCGGCCGCGCGTGCCGATGACGGCGCAGTGGATGCGCTCGTTGGCCTGGAAGCCGAAGACGGGATCGGCGAGGACAGCCGCTGCCCCAACGCCGATAAAGGTGCGACGCGTCGAAGTCATAATTGCTCCAGTGTCGACAATTCACAGTGGGTGGCATGGGTGGCATGGTGGCATGCATGGCACCCAGCATTGGATGCTCACTTATTAGCTGCGAACTCTTTGAGCACCTCGCGCAGCTTCTGATTGAACTCGGCCGGCCGCTCCAGCATCGGGTAGTGGCCGACGTCTTCCATGATGACCGCCTTGAAGTCGGCGTACTTCTTGTTGATGTCAGTGGCCGTCGGGATGGCGAACTTGGTCGAGGGGGCGGCGTTGATGCAGCGCACCGGCACTTTGGCCTCCTTGAGTAGCGCTTTGGCGTCGAGGCTGGGGAAGTCGCGGAAGATCGCCACCGCCGTCTTGGGATCCTGGGCCTCCGCTCTGGTCACAATCCATTCGACCAGTTTCGCATCGGTTTTTTCGGGAAGCATCATGCGAATCGCCCCCTGCATCGCCTTTTTGAAATCGGCCTCGAATGCAGCCATAAACATCTTCGCTTGATCTTCCGGCCATTGGAATTCGGCGTTGTGCAGCGTATCGACACCGATGACGGCGACGACTGTGCCCGGCATGCGCTTCGCAGACGCCAGCGAAACCGGTCCGCCCATCGAATGGCCGACGAGGATGACGCGCTTAAGGCCCAACTTTTTGACCACAGCTTCAACGTCGCCCGCCAGACCGGCGATACTCCAAGCCTTCCGGTCTTTGCCGGATGCGCCGTGCCCACCAACGTCGATGGCGACGACGCGGTTGTCGGCGGCGAACGCATCGAGTTGATGTTTCCAGTATTCGCGGTCGCAGCACCAGCCGTGGATGAAGACAAGTGCGGTGTCGCCTTTGCCGCGGACGTCGTAGGCGATGGTCAAGCCGTCGGGGGCTTGAACCGTCGCCTTCATGGGTTTGGCGTCGTCTTGGGCGGCGCGTGCGACGGGAGCGAATAGGAAGCAAGTGACGGCGAGAAGAGCAGTGCGGAGCGCATTCATGATGACCTCCAGGTGACTGCGGTTGTGAAATGTCCAATAGCTTGCAAGTTAGTTTAGTCGAGCCGGCCTAGGTGTGCCACGATTTCGTTTACCGGTCGTGGTGCGTACAGTCGGGCAAACAAGTTCACCCCACTGGGATAAATAGGACTTCTATGATTGGCAGGGAGTTTAAGCAGCTTGCGGCAAAGCGGCGACTTTGGCGACCATGAGGTCCAACAAGTCGCCCACCGTCACGAGATTCAACAGTTCATCCTGGCTGAGGCGAATGCGAAAATGCCGCTCGATTTGCGAAACGATGCTGACCACATCCACGGAGTCGAGGCCCAATTCCTCGCGCAGCTTCTTGGCGTCTTCCAGGTTGGCGTAATTCTCCCCCGTGTCCGCTTCCATGAGTTCGATCAACGTTTGGCGAATGGCGGCTCGATCGGCCATGGCGTCCCCTTCCTTGGATGTGCGCACAGAGGATAAGAAACCAGTTTTTGTGTTTTCAGGCAAGATCGATTTTTGTGGGGATTTCTAAACGCAGAGGGCGCAGAGAGCGCGGAGGAATTCCAAAAGGACTGATTGTATCTTTCTGCTCATTTCTCTGCGTCCTCCGCGTCCTCTGCGTTTCAAGTGCCGCGTCGAAGCGTCAACAACTAGCGACGCACGCTCAAGAGCTGCACGATCGTCTTGTGCCCGGATTCGACAAACTCCTGGCGAACCATGCGATGATAGCGGTCGAACCAAATATCGACGGGATAGGGCCCACCGCTCACGCGAAACCGGTAGCACGCTTGCGGCTGGTTGGCGATCGTGAGTTGTTCCGTGCCAATGTAATTCAATTGGCCCGCGAATTCCTTGCCGCTGTCCACTTCGAACACCGGCACCGGCTTGTTGTGAAAGCGGGCGTCGGCGAGCTTCCAAAAACTGTTCGTCCACACATCGGCGCGCACCGCTTTGTCCTGGCCGTTGACGCGGGCCCGCAGTTGGTTGCCGTCCACCGACACCACCACCTCAGTCTTCTTGCCGTTTTCGACAGTGTTGGAGCGGACGCCGATGAGCTTGCCGTCCTTCCACCATTCGGTGCCGTCGATGCGCACGCTGTAATTGCCGATCAGGAGACGCACGTCGACGCGCGCCGTCCCAGTCACCACGGTGGTGCCGTCGTCCTGCGTGACGATAGTCATCCGCGATTGGCCCGCTTCTTTGCCGTCGACGAGAATGGAATAGTCGCGCTGTTCGGTGTGCGAAGCGGCCGCGACACCGGACCAGGATGCAAAAATGGCCAAAGCGGCAACGGATCGGCATCCGGCGGACAGCATCATGACCAGGGCTCCCAAGCGCGAAATGGTGTCGAAACTGGGAGCAGTATAGGGGAGATCGAAAAGTGAAAGAAAGCCCGAATGCGAGCGCGAGTCCACTTTTGTCGTAAGTAATTGGCGCAAACTGGGGTCACTGCGCAAGCGGCCGGCCCAAAAAATCCGTCACCTATTTCACCAGCCGCCAGCCCTTGTTGTCCACGTCGAGGGCGGTGTGGCCTTTGTGGCGCTCGTAAACGGCGTGCATTTCCTCAATGGTGTCGAAGTAGCCGACAATGTGGGCGGCGCTGAAGGACTGTCCGGCCTTCACCGGTTTGCCGTGAACCTCCTCGATCAGGACGATGATGCCGCCCGGCCGCTGGCTGCACCACGCCTCGTAGACCACGGACGGCTCCAGCGTCAGCCCCGCCAGCCACGGGCCGTCTTTGCCCGTTTTCTTATCCCTTAAGTGGTAGGCGCGAATGAAATGCTCCGGCGTCTTGTGCGTGTCGCGGCGGTAGCCGAACTTCAAGTCGGGCGGAAAGGGCTCAAAGAACTCGCGGGCCGGCACGCGCAGCCCTTTGGGCCCGCTCAGGTAGCTCAAATACATCTCGCTGAAAGTGTCGCCCTTCTCGTGGCGGACACAGCCCGGAGTGTCGTTGCGGAGAAACATCTCGTCCGAGTCGTTGACGCTGTCGATCTTGTCCATCAGCACGAAATAGCGTGCGCCTTTGGGAAAGACGATAACTTGCGTCCAGCGCGATCCGGGTTTGCGGCCGGGGGCGGCGTATTCGAATTGGTAGGTCGTTTTCACGGCGATAAAGTCTTCACCGCGGATGATCTCGGGCTGGACCGGCTTCATGCGATGGCAAAGCTGCGGGCCCTCGACCACGCGTTTGCGATGGCTGCCGCCGTGCGCCATGAGCGCGTATTGACGCCGGCCAGGATCGGTCTCGTTCGTGTGCCAGGTGTAACGGCCGACGCCGTGCCCGTCCTTAGCGATAACTTGATCGCCATAGGCTTCGTCGCTGCCCGCCTCCATGAGCCAATCCACGACCATCAGGCCGTCGCCGATCTCGCGGAAGCCTGTGGTCTTGTCGAGAAAGGAACCCTTCTCAATGCCGGTCATCCACTGCTTGGGATTTTTCTTTGGGATGACGGCTTCGAGTTTGTCGGTCTCGATCTTGATGGCGCGGTCGTCCTGGGTGACGCGGGCCCAGGGGGGTTGGGCGAAAAGCGGGGCGGGGGTTGCAAGTGCGACGAATATCGCAAGACTCAACCAGCACGCGCTCAGATGCTGCATGCACGCAATCCGGCCGAATGTGGCGTGGGTGGCATGCCTTGGCGGCTCCTGTGTAAGGACATCGAACCGGGGACCAGCACCGCCAAGGCATGCGAAGCGCCACGAAACCGGGCGCTTCTGCATGCTTTCGCCGTGCTGGTCCGGAATTCGCTGCCCTTGCACAGGATCGGCGAAAGCATGCCACCCATCACGGTCACTAAGAACGGATCTTAGACTGCGGTGCGCGACATGCATATATTCCTCCGAAATTATTTCACAGTCACTTTGGGTGGCTCCCGAAACGCGTTACTCAACGCCTCGACCGCGTCCACCGTCATTTCGCCATCCTGGACCCAGACGCGATACGTCACGACGAGCGGGTTCTTTTCGGTCAGGTCGTATTCGAAGTAGCAGCCAAACCGCCCGTAGGTGCGTTCGCTCCAGCGCGACTCACCGGGGTTGTCCGGATGGTTGAGGTAGGCCACGGTGAAGCGTTTGCCGTCGATCACAAAGCTGCATGCGTCCCAGGGCAAGTTGACCGGTCCCGTTTCCGTCTTGGGATCCCAGTTGCGCGTTTCGCCATATTCCCCCTTGCCGTCGGGACGCAGGAAATAGGTCTGTTTCTCGTTTTTTTGTTCGTAGAGGTCGTTGTGAGCGCGGAACTGGAAGCCAGCGTGCTGCGGGTCGCCGCGCAGCTTGACAAGTCCGCCCGTCGTCTTCAGGCGCGAGGTGAATTCGACCAGCGTCTTTCGCAGGTAGTCCCGGATGAGAAGCACGGTGATCTCGCGCTCCTCCTTGGCGAAGACCTTGTTGTCCGGCCCGTGCCAATCGACCGCGACGCGCTGGCGGGCGATGATCCGGCCCGCTTCCGTCGCCAAGAAACCCGCATGCGCTTGATGGGTGTCGCCCGGCTGCGCGCTCCACATGTTGCATTGCTTGTCGCCGTCGTAAGTGATCTTGCTATAGGCGAACATGAGGCCGCGGTGGTGGGGATACAAGTTGTCCTTGGGGTCTTTGGGCAATGGGTCGTTGGTGTCGCCGCCGTTGGTAATGAAGCGCGGCTGCCTTCCACCCTTGAACGGATTGCCGGCGCCCATGACATATAGATGATGAAACACCATGTTGGTCTGGACACGTTTTTCCTTGGAGGAATTGTCGTAGGCACTGTGCACGTAGCGCAGCACCGGCCGCTTGCCGTAGTTCAATGACAATTCGGCAAACTTCCCGTCCTTCTTGCTCCAGTCGTAGCTGAAGCCGGAGATCGGCTTGCTCAGTGGGCCCAGGTGCACTTTCACTTTGGTGATCGTGCCGGCCTTGAATGAGCCGAACAAGTCGATGTGCAAGTCGCGGCGCACCAGACCTTCGGCGGACGGCTTAATGTGCGCCGTCCGCAGTCCCGGCACCGTGAGTTGACCCATCACCATGGGCTTGGCTTTTGATCCTTCGACATCGACCATGAGGTCGCGCCGCTCGGCATCTTCCTTGGCCAGGCTGAGCGGCACAGTTACGATGGGAACGGTCAGGTCATTTGTGTGCGTGATTTCCAAATCGATAGTGCGGTTCTGAGCCACAGCCGGCTCGGCGAGCGCCAGAATGCCAACGATTGCAGCGCAGAGGATCTTATTCATGGGCGGATCTCCGAGTGCGAGTGTTGAACTTCACTACGATGTTTTTTCAAGTTCATTGCAACATGCTTCCATCAGTCGATCACAACATTGTATCCCAACACATCAACGACCCGGCGAACAAGTGGCGTCGCTTTGTCCTCGTGCTGCCCACAACTGAATCCGATGATCATTGGCTCTTCAGGAATGATGGCGAACCTGATCCATCCAAACTCGGATGCCGTATCGTCACCGAGCGTTACCATAATGGCTTCTTCGCGCACAGCTTCAAGCTGGGCAATGACGTCGTCCAGCCGAGCAGCTTCCGGCGGAGGATCACGCCAGCGGGAATAACCTGCTTTGATGCGAAGAAGGTGTGCAATCATGTCTCCGACATGGTCTGCGCCTGCAGATTGATCCGCGTCCACGAAATCGAAGGCTTGACGCAAAAGCTTGACAGCTTTCTTCGGCGTAAGAAAGCACTTCCCTTCTTTTGGTTGGAGTCGATGCGCCATGGTATTCCCCCAACTCAACATCACCACGGCAGCAGACTGAGCAGGCGATCCCAAAAACCCAGTGCGGGCCTATCTTCGAAGCGCTTGCCGACAATGCGGCCATCGTGTCCGAGCTGCACGGAAATGCCGCCGTGCGATCCCTCCCAGCACATGATCGTGGACAGGTCCGGGCGGCTTTTGGACCAATCGCTGCCCTCGTGCAGGATTTCTTCCGGTTTCGCGTCCATCCAGCGCACGCGCCGCTTCTTGAACAGTTCTTCGAGCAATTGCTCAATGCCGATGCCGGGACGGCCGACCACCGCTTCCGCCTCTTCGAGCGTCATGCCGATCTGGATTCTCTCGTAGGTGGCCCGGCTGACCGGGTCGCGCGGCCCGAAAACGAACAACGCGCCCAGGACGAGCGCCAAGACGAGCGCACACCATGTTGCTTTCCGCTTCACGATAAGCTGCCTTTATTCGGCCGCCGCCCGCGGCTTGGATGTATTCTGCAACACGTCGCCTGTCGTTTAGTTTAGCAAGATCAAGCGGCGTGTGGCTGTCGACCATCGTCGCGAGTTTGTCTGTCCCGGGTTCCTGCAAGAGCATTTTGACTTTGACGCCTTGGTCGCGCTCGGCGGCGCTGTGCGACAAGGACGCGTGACATATGTTACCAGGAATCCTGAACTCTTTTCGGAGGTGGCTCATGCGGGCGCACATAGTATCGGTCCTGGCTGTCGGTTCCGTGGTGATCGCATTTGGTCTCGTGACGGCTGGCGAAGACAAGAAGGGAGACGCGGTCAAAATGGAGATGAAGCAGCTAGAAGGCGTCTGGGTCTTGCAGTCGCTGGAAAACGACGGCAAGCCCCTGTCCGAGGAACTGATCAAGCAAATCCGGCTGACGATCAAGGGCGACCGCTACACAGTCGACATCGGCGACCGCAAGGTGGAATTGACCTACAAGTTGGACCCGTCGAAGAAGCCAAAGACAATCGACTTCTCCCTCGTCGGCGATGACGAGAAGAAGACGACCCCGGGCATTTACGAGCTGGCAACGGACACACTCAAAATGTGCCGGGCTTCGGAAGTGGGCGGAAAGCGGCCGGCGGAATTCTCCGCCGCCGAAGGCTCGGGCCGAATCCTGGCGGTGTACAAGCGCGAGAAGAAATGAGCTACGGCGAATCCGGCAACGCAAGGGCAGACGACTGGCAGGTCATCGGCACAAAGTCTTGCCGTCCTTTCCAAGCTGGCGAATGAGTTCTACTTCAGGCCCCGTCAGCGCTCGTGGAAACACCGCCACCTCATCCAGGTCGCCTCGCAGGTTGTGGCCCACGAGATCGACGACCGGGTCGGGCGCGTCAACCATTTGCAGGCCCACGCCGGTATCGAGATTGTCGATCGTGATTTGCAAATGGCCCTTGCCGACGTCGCCGTTGTAAAGGACCACGGCCAAAAAATGCCAAACGTCGGGACGGAGGCCCTCCCCGGCGAAGCCGCCGTAGTCCCAGGGGTCCGGCTTGCGGTGCTGGTTGAACGCGGCGATACGAACCGCGAAGTTGGGCTGGATTTCAATCGCAAAGGCCGGCGCGTACGGCTTGAGGTGATCGCCCAATTGGTAGATGCGTTGCGTCATGCCCTTCGTCTTAATGGGCCGGACCCACGCCGTGATCGTGTAGTTGGGCTGACGGTTGATCAAAGACTTGGCCAGGCGCAAGGATGCTGCCATGCGACACATCAAGCCGCCGCCGACTTTGCCGTCGGCGTTGAACTCCACGTTTTCACAAACGCCGTCATTCCCCCGGCCGCTGAGGTCGCGAACGTAGGTTAAGTTGCCTTTCTTGTAGAAAGTGTCCTTTTCGAAGGTCATCAACAAGACGGCCTCGCGCAGCAAGTCAAGAGCGGGCGTGACGGTTAGTTCCGAACCTTTGACGGTTGGCGGCTTGCCGTTGCTGTTGACGACCGGACCATTCCCCGTGCCCTTCTCCTTCTCGGGGAGAATCATGATGACGACCGCGACCGCGAGCACACCGAGCAACCCCACGACCGCCGCGGCGCGCATCCAGCGCGACGGTCGCGGCTGCCGGCGCCGCCGACTCAGTGCCGCTTCGGCGATGCGATCAAGCTGCTCGGCGACCGCCGTCGCGGAAGCGGGCCGGCCGGCCGGGTCCTTGCTCAACAGCCGCATGATGAGCTCCGAGAGAGCAGCCGGGCACTCCGGATTAAGCTGTTGCGGCGGCGCGGGCTGTTCGACCGCCAGCGCTCGGAGGATTTGCAGCGTCGAGTCGCCGCGGAACGGCCGCACGCCGACCACCATTCGGTACAGCACGCAGCCCAGACTGAACAGGTCGCTACGCGCGTCCACCGGCTTGCCCTCGGCCTGCTCGGGCGCCATGTACGCCGGTGTACCCACCACTGTGCCGGACTTCGTGAGCTTTGCCTCGTCCGCAGCGGCGCGGGCCAGACCGAAGTCGAGCAGCTTGACCAGTCCACCACTCACCACTCCATCACTCACCAAAAAGATGTTGGCCGGCTTGAGGTCGCGATGGATCAGGCTGAGCTCGTGAGCCGCCGCAAGTCCCTGGGCGATCTGCCGGCCCAAATCCACCGCCGTGGAGATCGGTATTCGGTTCTCGCGCTCCAGACGCGCTTCGAGCGATTCGCCTTGCAAGAGCTCCATGGCCAAATAGCCGACGCCCGCCTGTTCGCCCGCCTGGAAGATGGTGACGACGTGCTCATGCCGGATTGCGGCGGCGGCCTGGGCTTCGCGCAGGAAACGCTGCCGCGCCGACGGCCGCTCGGCCAGGGCGCCGCGTAAGACTTTCAGGGCCACCGGCCGTTTGAGGACGCTATCCTCGGCCAGAAAGACGACCCCCATGCCGCCCCGGCCCAGCACCTTCAGGACACGATAGATCCCCAGCCAACCGATCTCGCCGCCGCCCCGCGCCGGCTGCAGCATGGAAGTGGGATCGGAGGTTTCTTCCGAAGCGTCGCCGGCGGTCGTAGGCGTTTCCACGCGTCCGACCGCCCACTTCTCGAGCCGCTGCATCATCGCCTCGACCGGCGGCGTGATCGCCACGTCCCGCCCCGCACTCCCTTGCAGCGCCCTGAGCCAATCACAGCCCCACGCGCCGAACCGCTCGCCGCACGACGCACACTGCTCCAGATGCCGCGCCACAACCTCGCTGTCCTCGGGCGACAGCGTGCCATGGGCGAGCTGTTCGAAGACGGAAGCGTCGGGACAGGCGGATGTGGTGTTCATGGCGCACCCGCGAGCGAATGAGCGGCTGCCAGTATACCGGCGCTCTGCAATGAATGCGAAAGTTTCCTGCGGCGGCCGTCTGGTGCAGACTGCGTCGGCAATCTGTGCTGCCTCAAGAATCAGCACCCCCAGCCACCGATGCAGGGGCCGAGCAACTTACCCGAGCCACAGCAGAACAGGAGCAAACCGATGCAGTAGGTCTTGCCGCTCGGACAGTCCGACCGAGCTGCCGCATCGAGGCTGAGACTCGCAGGTTGGCTACCGGCGGGGTTCTGCACGACGGTCGCCGTGGTGCCCACTCGAACCTCGACCTTGCTACCTGAGAGTCGCACGTCGTCCTTCGGCACCTCGATGATGCCGTCCCCCTTGCTCGGGGTGAGCCGACAGTTGTCAACTTGATCGGTGGCAGCCCCTCGAACGCAATCCAGCTGTCCATCGAATACCCTCCTCGAAGTTGCCGAACGATGAAGTTCACCTGCTGCGGCGGCTGGTGAGACTTTGAACCCCGATTTCGCGTGGTGCCGCCGCAGCAGGTGCAACTTCTTGTTCGGCGGCGTCCTCGGGCAATTACGTAATAGCGAGAGGAGTTGCGCCGCGGATCTCGGTCCCCACCATTAGCGATATTTGATAATAAAGTCCGTCACGTAATACGGCTGCATGATATTAAAGGCTTGCCCGCCGCCTGTTGCCTTGATTGTAATACCCGTCGTAGCCGTTCTGTCCTTGCCCTTTTGATCTTCGTGATTAAAGAAGCTGGCCGCTTGGCGATCACCGCCGCTGGCGTAGATTTGTCTGGCATCCCCTGGATAAATGTGTTTGTGTCCCGGGTCGTTGACTTCATGGCTATGACTGGGCATTTGCGCAATCGTCAGGGTGTGAGTTTCCGAACCGCCGGTGTCGCCAAGCTTTCGCGCCTTCAGTTCGGGTCCATTTCCGGCGGCTACAAGTACACGACCTCGAAAGTCTGGGGCACTTTCTTTTTGGAGCACTGATTTTAGTTTGGCGTATTGCTCGTCGTCAAGCTTACGCCCATCGCAAACGATCCACCCTTTCTCCTCGTCCTGTTTGGTCCATACTCCGGCAAAGGCAATCACAGACCCAATGGGAACAGATTCGCCAATCTTAACTCTCCAGGCATTTTCCATTGCCTCAAGCTTTATCTCCGTCTTTGCGGCTCCCTCCGCGGCATTTTTAACTTGGATTGATTGCTGCTCTGCCGTGGCGACGAAACTGTTGATTTGCTGCTTTGCCTTTTCAAAAAACTCGAGCTTAACGACCTTTTCGGCCTCTTCCTTCGCTACTATCTTGGCAATTTCCGTAGCGGTTTTCGCAGCCTCATCGCGCGCCGTCTTCGGTAGTTCATTCAGCGTCCGTCCGAAAAAGGCCAACACGATTCCGAAACCAATGCCTACAGCAACGCCGATGGCGCCAATTCTGAACAGCAGCCGATCGAGCCCATTGACCTTCTCATAGAGCTTGGCGACTGTTGCGACAGTTTCAGTGGCTTTGACGCCAAAGCCCGTGTTCTTTTCGTCGAGTTTGGCGACTGCTGTGGCAGTTTCGGTGGCCTTAACGCCAAGGTCTGTGACCTTTTCGTCGAGATTGGCAACAATTGCGGCATTTTCAATGCCCTTGACGCCAAAGCCCGTGACCTTTTCGTCGAGCTTGGCGACTGTGGCGGCAATTCCAGTAGCCTGGTCGGCAAGGCCATTGACCGTTTTCAACGTTTCATTCAGTTTGCCTTCGAGCTCGTTTGGCATTTGGTGCTCCTGTTCGTCTCGTTCGCATTAAGGTGCGATCGTACAACGTCGACCATAATTGAGAACGTCAAAGCGTCAATCTTTCCGCCGAACTACTGAGTCTCCCAACCGGCGCCGGTTGGCGTATGCAAGCGCCCGTTGGCGTATGCAGCCGCGCCGGTGGACTTATGCACTCGCGCCGGTTGGCCTATGGATTGAACGCGACGAAGTTACTCAGACTATGCGCGCAGTGGAAGCGGCTTTACTCGAAAGCGCAACGAAATTTCGCGATTGTTGCAAATGGAAGATGAGAATTGTCCAAAGTTGGCGCCCAGCGATCATTCCAGCATTCCCGCCAGCTCCTGCCGCAGCCGCGTCAACACCCGAAACTTCGCCGCGTGCACCGCCCCGACGGTTGTGCCCTGGTCGGCAGCGATTGCGGCGGCGCTTTTGCCTTCCATCACCGTCTGCCAGCACGCTTGCCAGGTTTTCTCCGGGAAATCGACGCGCATGATGTCCAGCGCCCGCCGCAGCACGTGTTCGCGATACTCCTGATCCCAGAACTCCTCGGCCGGATCGGGCAGGGCCGGTTCTTCCGCCAATGCGCCGGCCGCGAGCGCCCGCCGCCGCTTTATCTCACGCCATTTGTGCAGCGCTACGGTTCGCAGCCAGCCGCGAAATGATTTGGTTCGGTCGTATTCGAAGGCTGGCATCTTCTGTACGAGCACCGCAAAGACGTCCTGCACCAGGTCATCTGCTTCGCTTCGTTGCACCCCCGCACGGTTCGCCCACGTATAGAGCAGCGGCGTGTACAGCCGCACGAAGCGCGTCCACGCTTCCTGGTTGGCAGGCTCGCGCAAACGCACGAACAATGACGACGGCGTGGTATCCATGTCCGGGCCGAGCTAGGGCAGATTAGGACATGGATCGTAGACGAGTTCCAAGGTTATTTCAACGAAATAACGCGGGGCGTCCATGCGGCCCGCGCTTGATGACTAATCACAGCGGCGGCAACGGTGGGGATGGTCAGCGGACGGGGCGGAACGTGTAGGTGAAGGCGCGGCTGGGTCCGTCGTAAGGGCCATCGGGGTTCAGTGACACGCCATTCTTGTGCGAGTCCCATATGTGGCGGCCGTCCGGCGTCTCGGCCCAGATTCGCATGTGGTGAGCAACTACGCGCCGGCCGTCATAGCTGATCTTGTCGTGTTGGCCAGGGGCCAGCTTCCAGTGCCAATTTGCTGCCACGGGGTCGTACCACTTCCAGTCGGCCGACTCCGGGTCCCAGGCTTGGTACTGCAAGTGCATGACAATGTGCCGACCCGAGTCATTTTTGACCATCAGCTGCTTGGAGTGGTGTTTTTGAAATGGTCCCAGTTGCAGCAGGTCCGCAGTTTGGGTGGCGGCCGTCTTGATCTCATGCCCGTTGGGGGCCTGGCGTTTGGCTTCCTGGAACTGGGCAAGCGCCTGTTCACTCACCCGTTCGAAGAACTCTGGCCAGCCTACCGGGCCATCCTTGCGGATGTTCTCGGGCGGTTCACACAGGAAATTGGTGAAGGCCTTGGTGAAGAGCCCGCCATCCCTTGCGTTGAGCCAGCTGAGCCGGCCCGGCGACGCGGCCGTGAGGTCGGCGATTCCCGAAACCTCGAAGAACAGTTTGTGAAAGACTTTCCATTTAGCCGGGCTCCGGCGGGCTGGCGGCGTGTAGTCAACGTAGTTCGCGCAGCAATCGGAGATGAGAAAGACCCCCCGCGCCCCCGTCTCGCCCATCCGGGCCAGCACATCTCTGCGCAGAAGATCGCCGCCGCTGGTCGCGAAAAAATGACCCTTCTTGGGGTCGGTCGCGCCATGCCCGCCGTAATACAGCAAGAGATTGTCCCGGTCGCTCGCCGGCAGGCGGAGTAAGTAGTCGCGGACCGCGACCGGAGTTACGTCGTTGCCCTTCAGAACAGTCACGAGAATACGATCTCGGAGCCGACCGGCTTCGGCCGCGCGTACCTCGTTGATCACGTCCAGCCAGTTCTTGAGATTGGCCTCCATGCCTGGCCGATGGATCCGATCCTCGCCACCGCGAACCGCGGCATTGGTGTCGATCACCAGCAGCACGTGCAGTTTCTCCGCCTCCTGCGCAGTCACCCGGTCAGCGGAGCTGAACAGAATCGCGGCGGTCACGACCGTCAACGCCATCACCCGACGCAACATGGGACACCTCCCTTTGCAAAAACTCGGCAACGCGGACGGGACGGAGCGCCCGTGAACCCTGTGTCCACCGGCCTCAGGTAACAAGCCCTGCGTTCCAGGTCGAAAAGGAGTATGCGCGCGGGAAGGTAATCGTTACGCGAAACAATCGAATTTGCACTTCGAGCTATACGTCAGAGTCGGCAAAGGACGCGGAACTTGATAGATCGCGCTGGCTGCGTGAAAGGATCGAAACAGAGTTTCGAGGAAGTGCGTTCCCAAACGGGCGTTTGGGAACGAGATACGAGGTAAGAGAGGGTCGGGCGGTCGATTTCGGAAACATCACCCGACCCGGTCGTTCCCGCCTGGATTACTTCTTTTGCTCCACCACCCGTTTCTGCACGTCCACCGCTTTCGTGTCCACGGTCTTGGCGACCTTCTCCGACAGCTTCTTCGCCAACAGGCCGCTTGGATCGCAGCCAGCGGCGATGGCCAGGATCTCGCCTCCCTTGCCGATCAGGAAGTTGGTGGGCATGGTCTTGGTTTGAAAAACCTGCCAGCTCGCGCCTTGCGAATCCACGCCGTAGAGCATGTTGATCTTCCGCTCTTGTGCGTACTTGGCGACCTTGGCGTCGGGTTCTCGGAAGATGGCCACGCTGGTCAGGCCGGCTTTCTTGTAGGCGGCGTCGATTTCCTGGAAGTAGGCCAGCTCCTTATCGCAGCCGGAGCAGCCGCAGGTCAAGCGCACGAGCACCGGTCCGCGCGCGAACAGTTCTGCAAGGTCGATTACTTTGCCCGATTGGTCCTTGAACTTGAATTCCGGAGCTTTCGTGCCGACGTCCACTTTCGGCGGTGGCGGCGTAGGTTCCTGAGCGACCGCGATGCCGAAGACGAGAATTGCAGTAAGAGAGCCAAGCAGGCGGGCCATAATGATCTCCTGGAAAAGAGGCGAACGCGCGTGACTTTCGGTGAGGATTGTACTTTACCAGTCGAGACGGAGAAAGGGAAGCAGAAAAGGAATCGGGCGGGAATCGAAGGGCTCCCGTCCGCGCCTCTGGCCTGTCTTCCGCAAACCGGCGCCGTTAGGATGAAGGTGACGTGGTGAACGGAGACGACGTTGACGCACCCGGAAAGCTTTTGGGTCGGCATGCTCGGCCTGTCGATGGCCGGCGTCGGCATGCTGTTGTGGCTCGTTGTCATCGGCATCCTCAGCCTCACCGCGTACCGCTTTCTGCCGCTGAGGCGGTCGCGGTCCACCTTCTGGCTGGGCATGGCCGTCCTGGTCCCATTCGCCTGCCTGGGAATTCCTTTTTTCACCTCGTATGCCGTGCAAGCCTTGGCAGTCATCGACATGCACGGCTGGGACGCATACGACCAGGGTCTGCGCGTGATCAATAAGCACGGGCAGCTTTCCGACGGCAGTTACCTCAGTGTCTTCTGGTCCGCCGCGATGGGCGGCGGGGCATTTGTGCTCTCCGGTTTCTGTGTGATTCCTCTTACTACCTGGTGCATGCACTATCATCCCGGCCGCAAGCCGGAGCATGGCGTGCTGCCGGCGGGCGTGGTTCAGCTCGATGGGGCGCCTGTGCTGGGCGCGGTCATCACGTTTCACCTGGTCGCCGGCGAACGGCTGCGCGGCTACGCCAGGATCGACGCGGACGAAGCGGGCCGCTACGAGTGCTTCGCTCTGCCGCCGCGGACTTTCCGAGTCACGGTGACCGGCGTCGGTGTGCCGCCGAAATACGGCGACGCCGCGCAAACGCCACTGCAGTTCGTCTGGGATTCTCTGGGTCCTGTCACGCAGGATTTGAATTTGGAAAGTTCGGTGAAGAAATTATCTCAATTCAACCTGGACAACACTAGCCCGACGCGCTAGGGCAAACGTGTCGCCGCTGCGGACGCCGTTCCATCGTGAGATTCCTCGCAGGTACAATGCAATGGGATTCATTTCCTCCGGGCAACCCGTTCGCCCTCGCTAGCGCGTCGGGCTAGTGTTTTGCACGTTACATTCAGTCGACTCTCATCTTTTTCTCATTTTCCACTTGACATTCATTGCGCGCGGGACCGTAATCAAGGCTGATCGACCCTATCTCTTCGTATTTCCAAGGAGAATTTCATGACTGGTTTTTCACCCCCGCGTCGTCCGCCCAATAGCAGGCGTGCGTTCACGCTGATCGAGCTCTTGGTCGTCATCGCCATCATTAGCATCTTGATTGGTTTGCTCCTACCCGCCGTCCAAAAGGTTCGCGAGGCCGCCGCTCGCACGCAATGCTCCAATCACCTCAAGCAGTGGAGCCTGGCCTTGCACAACTATCACGACGTGTATAAGAAGTTTCCGCTTGGATCGCGCAGCGGCCCACGGCAAAGCTGGGTGATGCACGTTTGGCCGTTCGTCGAACAGGACAACGTGCAAAAGGTGATTCCCAAAATTGATTCCCAGCATTTCTACCTGCCGCCGGCCACGATTCCCGGAACGCTGAACGGCGCGACCGGCGCCAAGGTGCCGCTCTATTACTGCCCAAGCGACGGCGGCAGCGACCTGACGGACCACCCGCTCTATCAACGGCGACGCGGCAACTACGTGGTGAATTGGGGCAACGCGCGCTATGGACAGAACCCGCAACCGGTGGCGGCCGCCCCGTTTTGGCATTTGAACGGCAACCGCAACACGCCCGCGACCGTCAAGATGGCGTTCATCATCGACGGCACCGCCAACACCCTGATGATGTCCGAGACGCTGATGGCCAAGAGCATCCAGGACAACGATTGGCGTGGGGACATTCAGAACGACGACGGGCATTTCCGGTTCCAGACGCTGTTGACGCCGAATACTACGGCCCCAGACATCATCCAAAATGGCTGGTTCCAGAATACCGGCGATCCCGCGATGCCGGCTGTCGCCGGCGCGAGGAACGCCCAGGTGGCCGCCGCCCGCAGCCGGCACACAGGCGGCGTCAACGCCTCATTGTGCGACGGCTCGGTCCGCTTCGTTTCCAACTCGATCAGCCTGCGCACCTGGCAAGCGCTGGGGACGATGAATGGCGGCGAAGTGATTGGTAATGATTTCTAGTTCTAGTATTCGGGAGGCAGAGACTGGATTTCAAATTGCAAATTGCAAATTTTCAATTGCAAATTGAAAGACACATCGGCTGTGCCAGTTTTCAATTTGCAATTTGCAATTTTCAATTTGAAATCTGGTCTACTCTGTGGCTCTGTGGTGCGATACCGGACACTGCCATGAGATTGAGCGCGTTCCTGAGCATCGCTGTATTCGCCGCCGGTTGTTCGAGCGGCCCACCCTCCGGTGAGGTGAGCGGCACGGTCAGCATCGAGGGCACACTCCTCGAACGCGGCAGCATCGGCTTTGTCCCCGCGGACGGCAATGGCCAGACGGCAGGCGGCGAGATCAAAGCCGGCCAATACATCGTGAAATCGTCCGTCGGCATTATGAAAGTCGAAATCCGCGCGCCCAAGGTCGTTGGCAAACAGAAAGACTACGACGCGCCAGGCGGAAAGTGGTATCCCTTGGAAGAGGAATCGTTGCCCGCGAAGTACAACGACGAAACGGTGCTGACGCTTGAGGTGAAGGCGGGGACGAATCAAAAGTCTTGGGATTTGAAAAAGAAGTAACCTCCATTCGCATCAATCGCAGCGACTGCCAATCCTCAACGATGAATGCCGCGACTTGGTTGGGCGAGCGATTCCATAGAATCAGCAACAGCACAACAAGCCCTCAAACTCCGTGAACACCCTCGAAGAAAGCATTGCCCCGCCGACCCGGTTCGACGTGTGTTTTCGACTCGGCGACATCCCGGTCCGCATTCATCCTTTCTTTTGGCTGACCACGGTGGTGCTCGGCTTCCCAAACCTTGGCGATTGGATCGAGCGGTTGATTCTCGTTCTGATTTGGTTGGCAGTCGTATTCGTATCCATCCTGGTCCACGAGCTTGGACACATCCTCATGGGGCGCTGGTTCGGTGTGCGCGGCGAAATCGTACTCACGGGCTTGTGCGGCTTGGCGATCGGCAGCTCAGACTTACCGCGGCGCTGGCAGCGCAATGCGGTCTCGCTGGCCGGACCGGCGGCTGGGTTCCTCTTGGCCGCAATTGCCATTTTTGTTTTCTGGCTGTACTACCCTTCGTGGACACTTGATCGCCTCGGATCCTTTTTCGGTATTGGAAATGACCTTGAAATACTAAGTTCGCCGCCATTTTACATCAAATATGCCATTCTCAACGTGATGTGGGTGAATACTGTTTGGGGACTGGTGAACTTGCTCCCTATTTGGCCTTTGGACGGCGGCCAAATCAGCCGGGAAACTTGCGAGCACTATCGCGGCCGCGACGGGCTGCGGCTGGCGCTCATCATCTCGCTGGCCGTGGCCGCGGGGCTGGCGCTGGTGGCGCTTGTCGAAGTGATTTCGAAAGAGCCGCTCGTCCCGTTCCTGTCGTTTGGCGGGACGTGGTTCCCGGTGCTGTTTTTCGGTTTGCTCGCGGTCGCGAACGGGCAGCTCTTATACTTCTTGAAACGCGCCGGTCCGGACTGGGACGAGGGCGGCTCGGAGCCGCGGGCGCCGTGGGAGCAGGACCCGGATTGGTGGAAACACGGCGACGATCCGTGGCGGGATTAAGAGGAGGTAGCTAACACGCCCTCGCTCGCGCGTCGGGCTGGTGTTAGCGACCAGCCAGTGCCCGCAACTCGTCCGGCGTCAGTGCACGGTTGAAGATGCAAACTTCGTCCACCGCTGCCGTCAATGTCCCCGGCCAGCGCAAGAAGCCTTTCTTGCCCCAGCGCTGCTCGAAACCGACGGAGCGCAAGTCGGTCGTGATCGCTCCGAGCGATTCCTTGCCCGAATTCCGCGCTACCAATTCGCCATCCTGAAAGATCTCGTAGCCATTGCCGGTACGAAGCAATGCGCAATGTCGCCAGCGGTCATCGTTCATGACGGTTTTGGAATTGATCTCTAAGTGCCAGAATCCCTTATCTTGGCGGACATGGGCCGCCAAGCAGCGTTGGAAGAAAAAGAAGTTGATGGCGGCCCCGTCATCCTTGCTGTTTCTATGTGAAATCAACATGCCCGCCGGCGTGGTCGCTTTCACCCAGCAGGCCATGGTGAAATCCCCGCCCGCCGGAAAGTTGAGCGACGGGTGGGCGCCATAGTTGAAGAACACGGCGTCGTTCAAGGACAGTGCTTTGCCGCGGATCCCGTCCACTGGTTGCGCGCCGATAGCTCTGCCGTCGTTGCCAGTTTTGGAAAGGTCGGCGACTCTGATCCCTGGGTTTTCGTCTTCGAACGGCCAGTAGGCGATCAACCCTGGAAAATCGCTGGCCGGCGGCGGTGTTTTGGGGGGCGGCAGATTGACTACTGGAGCGGGCGGATTCTTGGGCATTGGTTGAATCGGCGGCGGCAGCTGTCCGGGAGGCAGCTGTGCGGGAGGCAGCTGTGCGGGAGGCAACTGAGCCTGCGGCAGGTCGGGCGCCCCCAAGGAATTGGCTACAACTACGATGATGACCAGGAGCAGCAGCAGTCCGACCACGCCGCTGGAAATGCCAATGATCAATCCAACGGGGACTTTGGCTTCATCGCGACTTGGCGGGTCAACGACTAGCGCTGACCCGATTTCTCGATCTTTACGTTGCCGGCGTTCGGCCTTGCGTCGTTTCTTCTCTTGTTTTTTCCTGTCGTGTTCCGCAAATGGCTTTTCGTCGAACACGGCAGCCACAATTACCGATCCAAAAAAACAGCCAAGGATAATGCCTATTTCAATGAAAAGCCCCAGTATGGACTTTTGGAGCATGGATACTGCTGACGAACCAGGTTGGTTTGACGCGCTGATGCCAAATCCCACGGATAGTCCCAGGGGCAGAGCCATCGCCATTACGACACCGGCGAGCCGCACTGCCATGCCGTTCGAGGCTCGCTGCCGACCTGGAAAATAGCCGGTGATTGCCGCGGACAGTCCGTAGAAGAACATCGCGATTTCGGCAATGAGTACAGCGATCTGTACAAGCAACCCAATCATGCGGCCCTCCGCAAAGAGGCTTGCCGTGAGTATACTCGCAAGCGGGGCTACGGGCACGATGGTAGTCGGCTGCGTGCGACAGTGGACAGGAGCCTAAACGGCACGACCCCGGCGGTGGCCGGGGTCGTGCTGTTTCGTCGACTGGCTTTACTTCGCCTTCACCGTCACCTGCTTCGGCTTGGCCGCCTCCGCTTTGGGCAAGTGCACGGTCAAGACGCCGTTCTTGCACTCGGCTTCGATCCGGGCGGAGTCGATCGATTCGTGGATCTGGAAGACGCGGTAGAAATCGCCCTCCTCGTATTCGCCCAGGATCAGGTGGCCTTTGCGCTCGTGCGGCTGCACTTTGCCTTGCACGACCAGTTCGCCGTTTTCGTAGCGCAGGTCGATGTCGCCGGGAGCGACGCCGGGCAGATCGGCCAAGAGCAATAGCTCTGTGTCGGTTTCGAAGATGTCCACGCGCGGGGTGAAGTATTTGCCGTTGCGCGTGGTTTCGACGTTCGTGGTGTCGGTGCGTTGTGCGACAGCCAAACTATTCTCAGCCATGGATGGATCTCCTTTTGTTCTTGTGATTTTCGAAGTTTCGATCCCGCAGGCTCGCTGCGCTCGCCTGCGGGCGTGACGCATTTACAGATTACGCTTTCACCGGAATGCGGCGCGGGCGGGCCGCTTCGTGTTTGGGGAGCTCGATACGGAGCACGCCGTTTTCCAGGCGGGCGTCGACATTGCGGTCGTCGACCGGGAAGGGCAGCGTCAATGTGCGGACGAAAGAGCCGTAGTGCCGCTCGAGCCGATGCTCGAAGGCCTTTTCCGGCGTTTGCTGCTTGCGTTCGCCCTTGATCGTGAGCTGGTTGTTGCCGGTCACGAAGATCTCAAGATTGTCGAGCTGCAAGCCCGGCAGCTCGGCCTCAACGTGCAAGGTATCGCCGTCTTCCCAAACGTTGACCGCTGGAAACGCAGCCACGCCCCAGTGGGGCCGGTCGAACCAGCGGAACATTTCGCCCTGCAGTTGCTGCAGGTCATTCCAAACACGATTGCTGAACGGATTGAAGCGGGTCCAAAACATGTTCAAACCTCCTTTGGAAAATGTCAACCAACGCGCGCACAAGGCACGCAATCGTTTTTGCGATGGTTATTGTTTCTTTTTTGCCTTTGCGGCTCGCTTTGGAATTGAGGCGAGCCGTTTCTGTTCGCTTAAAATAGATGCAACGCGCGTGCCGAAGGATTCGATACGCGTTGTGCGACGATGTAAGTGTTTTGTTGCAAAGAAGTAACATTGCAACTTGGAACAATGAACGTACTCACAAACGGTGACCAGTAGGGTGTCAATTTGGCACCGGACGATAGAGCGAGCGAATGTGTTCGGCACGATGGCGAAAGGCTGGGGCCTCGTCGGCGCGGCCCATTGCCGAAATGATGTCGGCGTAGATCTCGTAAACCCTGGCGAGTGTTGGATGGTTGGGCGGCAGAAAGTCTTCCAGGATATGGATCGCGCGGCGGCAATTGGTTTCCGCCGGCGACAGTTTGTTCTGCGCGTGCTGCACCAGCGCCAACTCATAGAGTCCGTGCGCCAAGCCAGGGTGATGTTCGCCCACGCTCTTTTCGTAGATCTTCACGCAGTGAACCTGCAAGTCTTCGGCTTCGTCCAAGTGTCCCTGACGAAAGCGCACTACGCCGAGCGTGCCGACTGCGTTGGCGGTGTTGATGTGCTCTTTGCCGAGCTTGGTTTCCATGTTTTTGCACGCACGCGCGGCCAAGAACGCGGCTTCGTCCGTCCGGTGCAGATGGCAGAGGATCAGGGCGAGGTTGTTGCAGCCCAGGCCGACGATCCAATGACTGGCGCGCAATTTCTTTTCCATGATTGCGAGCGCTCGACGATAATACGGCTCGGCCTCGGCGTAGCGCTCGCGGTCGCTGTAGCACTTGCCCAGGTTGTTGAGGCAGATCGCCAGGTCGAAGTGGTTGGGGCCGGACTTGCGCTCGCGCTTCTCCAGCACGCCGCGATAGACTTTTTCCGCTTCGTCGAAGCGGGCCAGATCGAGGTAAATGTTCGCGAGGTTGTTCAGATGGATGAGCGTGCGGCGATGGTCCGGCCCCCAGGCCTTTTCGGAAACCTCGACCGCCTTTTTGCCGAAGTGTTCGGCCTCCTCGGCTTCCCCCAAGGCGCGATAGACCTGGCCCAGGCCGTCGTAGACCGTGCACCGGCGCACGTCGTTGGCGGCAAATCCTTCCTGAGACTGCAATGCCAGGCGATACTTCTGTAGCGATTCGTCGAACTTGCCTTGTTCGAAAGCGCGCCGGCCCGCGGCTTCGTGCATCCACCAGCGCGACGTGAAGCGCGACAACACCGAGAGCAGAATGACCAAAACGATGGCGCCCATGGCGAACAAGAGGGCGTTGTAAAAGAGCAGCGCCCAAATGCCGGTCACCGCGCACAGCATGATGAGCAGCGTGATGAGGAACGGGCCGAGCAGCTTGAGGTAATTGATAAGTGATTTCATTTCAGCGGCGGTCGATGAATCAGTCATCAAGATAGAGTAAAGTACAATGGGAGCGTCTCGCTGGAAAGAGGATAACGCATGCTTGTCGTGATGGATAGTCATGCCACGCCCGAGCAAGTGGACGAAGTGGTCCGCGCCATTCGGGCGATGAACCTGGCGGCGCATCCCATGCCGGGTGCGACGCGGACGGCGATCGGCATTACCGGCAACGTCGGCGCGGTCGATCCGCGCACGCTCGAGGTGCTGCCGGGCGTGCTCGAGCTCATCCGCGTGACCAAGCCGTTCAAGCTCGCCAGCCGGGAAATGCACGAGGCCGACACCGTCGTGCGAACGCCGCAAACCGTGATCGGTCCGGGCACGTTCACGCTGATCGCGGGTCCATGCTCCGTTGAAAACGAAGACATGATCCTGCGCACGGCGGAGTATCTCATGGGGCGCGGCGTGCGGCTTTTGCGGGCTGGCGCCTTCAAGCCGCGCACCAGTCCGTATTCGTTTCAAGGCATGGGCCTCGAAGGCTTGAAGATTCTGGAAAAGGCACGGAAGAAAACGGGCATCGGCATTGTCACGGAATTAATGGACACCGACAACGCCGGCGCGGTTGAGGATGCTGCCGACGTCATTCAAATTGGCACGCGCAACATGCAGAACTTCAGCCTGCTCAAGCGCGTCGCCAAGGCGCGTAAGCCGGTGCTTTTGAAGCGCGGCATGGCGGCCACCTTGGAGGAATGGCTGATGGCCGCCGAGTACGTGATGGCCGGCGGCAACTATCAGGTTATCCTGTGCGAGCGCGGCGTGCGCACCTTCAACGACCATAGCCGCAACACCCTCGACCTCTCCGTGATCCCGCCGGCGAAAAAGCTGTCGCACTTGCCGATCCTGGTCGATCCAAGCCATGGCACGGGCAAGCGGGATTATGTGCCGCCCATGGCTCTGGCGGCGCTGGCGGCCGGGGCGGATGGATTGCTGCTGGAGGTGCACCCCGATCCGGAGCACGCGCAGTCGGACGGGGCGCAATCGCTCAGTTTCCCAGGTTTCGAGAAGTTGTTGGAAGGATTGCGCGGTTTGGCGGGACCGCTGCAGAAACAGATTCAGTAAGGCGCCCGCATCATTTCTCGATCTTTTTCAATGCATCCTCAGCCGCGGCACGCAGTTGCTCATCTTTGGTCGCGTTAAGAGCCTCGCGCAAAGCGGGCACGGCTGCCCCGGCCTGCGGCCCGATTTCACCCAGCACTTTGGGCACTTCGCGGCGGGCGTAAATGCTTAGCTTTTTTCTCTGCAGCAACCCGGCTAGCGCCGGGACCGCCGCCTCGTGTTTGGACTGATCCCATAGCCCCTTGGCCGCCGCCAGCGCCGTCCAGTCAGCTAGATCTTTCAACAGGTCGACTAGAAGGGGCGCTTCGATTTCCCGCGCCAAGTCCGTTTTGTAAAGGAAGACGGCTGCGTCGTTGCGCCGCGCGGCCTGCTCGCCTTTGAGTCCCTTGACGAGTTTGGCGACGAGAAAGCCGCGCAACTGGGCATTCTCCTTAACCAGGTTTTTCAGTGCTTTTTCGGGAGACGGGTCTGGGCCGGCGCGAACGAGCGGGGCATCGACTTGTATCACGTCCGTCATGTCGCCGTCGCGCGTGCTGACCAGAAACACACGGCCTTTAGCGAGGCTCTTCGATATCCCACCGATGGTAAGCTGGCCGGAGGTGATTTCATCGGTTGAGAACGTGCATCGGTAGGAAAGGGGCTGCTTGTTTTTGATTTTCCAGTGGCCGTGTGTCGCGCCGGTGCTCGAGCCACCACTGCCGCCGCCGACCACTTCCAAGTGACTCAAGTCCGTAATCACCATCAACGAAAACTCGTCATTATGCACCGCGTACTCAAATTCTTGAAAAAAGCCGCTGGAGACGTTATCGGGACCGCGCACAGTTAGCGCTTTTTCGATCCCATAGGAGCCTCCCGGACCTACCTTAATGGTGGGCGGAGGCGCCGCGCGGCGCGAACAACCTGTCGGAACCAATGCGGCAAGCAACGACAGCGCGCAAAACGAAATTGCCATCCTGGATGCGCCCATTGCCTTACCCTTCCTTCCCCTTCTTGCCGCCCGGCTTGCCTTCCAGCGCCTTGAACTCGCGCAGCCAGATGTTTCGGAAGCGGACGGGGTCGCCGTGATACATGAGCACGATGGGGAGTTTGTCGGCGTGCTTTTTGTAGACGTTTTCCTGGTCGTAGTAGGTTCTGCCGGCGACCTCGGTGTGGTTGTGCACCAGGATGTTGTTGTGCAGCACGGTGAAGTACGCCGGCTTCGAGACCTTGCCGTCGGCGTCGAAACGCGGCGCGGTGAAGGTGATGTCGAGCGATTGCCATTCGCCGGGCTTGCGCGAGGCGTTGACCATGGGCGGGGTTTGATTGTAGACGGAAGCACATTGGCCTTCGGGGTAGGTTTTGTTGTTGTAAGAGTCGAGGACCTGGATTTCGTAAAGCGCGCTCATGAAGCCGATGCCGTTGTTGCCGCGGCCTTGACCGCTGCTCTTGACTTCCTTCGGCGAGGCAAATTCCAAGTGAAGTTGGCAGTCGCCGAAGCCTTGCTTGGTTTGAATGGCCCCCTTGACCGTGAAGCCGCCGTCGGGTTCCACCGACCATTTCTCCGCGCCCTTCCAGGCGTCGAAGTTCTTGCCGTCGAAGAGGACTATGGCGTCGGACGGTGCGCTATGGTTGTCGCCCGGTGTCACAACCGGCGGCTCGGGCCAGAGAATGCCGGAGAGATAGCGCTGGGCCAAAGCTTGTTGGACCATGATGATGAGCGCCAAACCAAAGAGAAGAGCAGCAGGTTTCTTGAGCGTGCGCGTCACGGACGTATTCCTTTCCAGGAGTAAGTGACCGCGCTATGGTAGCGGAGGAATACGACAGAAGCGAGAAAAAGAAGATTACCTTCTGCGATAGGTGATGCGGTATTCCGTCTGATTGGAGGTGCTGGTCGTGCGCGTCGAAAGTGTGGTGTCCAGGCTGCCGGCGGTTTTCTTTTTCGTGCCGGATTGCTCTTCCGAGAATTTACGCGCGTCGTCAAGTGTGGTAGTGATTTGGCCGACGACGTGTTCTTCTTCGCGCTCAATGACGTAGCCCTCGGCGAAGCGCGCCGTCATCAACTCCTCGGCTTTGCGGCGGTTCAGTTCCGTGTTCGCCGGCAGGGCAATGACGCCGCCGTCGGGTGTTTGGAGGATGTGCCGCGCGGTGCCGGTGCAGCCGACGACGCCAGCGCTGATCAACAGGCACAGACCAACCCAAACACGGCGCATGTCCATTCCCTTTCGTGCTGTTTCGTGTCTTTTCGTGGATGGTTATTCATCCTTCTCCGGCGGCGGCTCGGGCATTTGCAGGCTGACGATGACTCGCTCCACGCCGACGGTGGCTTCCGCCAGCGCAATGGCCTTCTCGCGTTGCTCGGCGTTTTGCACCACGCCCCTAAGCTCAATCTCTTTGCCGACCGGGACGACCTCGATCGAGACGTCGGCGAGCACTTTCTCCCAGCGCAGGCGTTGTTGCACGCGTAGTTCCAAAGATTCCTCAGGCACTGCATTCGGACCCTTCCAATCGGCGAGATTGGCGCGCAGATCGGCGGTGGCGGCGTTCGCCTGGGCCACGATCTTCTTGCCGATGCGCGACAGGCATTCGGTGTCCTGGCGCTTGCAGCCGGCAGCGAATAACAGGGGAATTGTGATCCAAAGCAGCGGATTGCCCATCTTTCCCTACCTTTGCTACTTGCGGGATTTTTGTTGACAATCACTGATGCGCGGCGAAGTATGCGCAGCAAGGTGGAAAACATCAAGGTGAAGCAACCGACCGGAGGAATGAGGATCTCATGCGATTCCAGGACATGACCTTTCCCGAACTTCGCCAAGTCAATCGCGACACAACGCTGGTTTTGGCCCCAATCGCGGCCTGTGAGCAACATAGCCGGCACTTGCCCACTTTCACCGACACGCTCTTGGTGAGCGCGGTCGCGGGCGGCGTCGAAGAGCGGCTGCCGGCGCACGTGTTGCTCTTGCCGACGCAGTGGTTCGGGGCCAGCCATCACCATTTGCGCTTCGGCGCGACCTTGTCCGTCCATGTCGATACCCATGTAGCGATGCTGTGCGATCTCGTGCAGCCGCTCTTGGACGACGGCCACCAGCGCGTGCTGATCCTGAACGGTCACGGCGGCAACATCGACACGATGCAGATGGCCCTGCGCCGGCTGCAACCCAAGTACACAAACAAGCAAGTGACTGCCGCCTCCTACTGGGACCTGGCCGCGAACGAGTTGGCGGCTCTGGCGGAGGGCCCGCGCAAGAGCATGGGGCACGCGTGCGAATTCGAAACGTCGATGATCCTGGCGCTGCGCCCCGACCTGGTGCGCAAGGACAAGATTCAAAACGATCCGCCGCCGCCCGATCCCGCTCTACGCGGCCTCTATATCAGCGAGGACATGCACCAGCGCACCGATCACGGGGCGGTCGGCTATCCCGAATTGGCGACGCCGGAGAAGGGACGGAAGTTTTTGCAGGCGGCGATCGAGCGAACAGTGGAAGTCGTGCAAGCGTTGCTCAAGCGGCCACTGCCCAATTGAAAGAAAATTGACAAGCCGATCGCTGGACTCGTAGAATGATCGTTGATGGCATGCCAGCGGAACACGCCGTCACCTGTGGATGTTGGTGAATTCCTTTTCCTGTGGGTCCCCTTTTGAGTGGGACCTCATGCGCAGTCCCGTCCGGCAAACGGGACTTGAGGAGGGCATGACCATGAAGCATCTAGGATGGACCGCACTAGCCGCTGGGTTGCTGTTTGTGACAGGCAGCCAAGCGGCGCGAGCGGACGACGTAGTGCTTTTGGGCGGCGGCGACGCTCCCACGCAAAACCTGATCTATGATGGGGACGCCGACACCGTACTCGCCCATTACCGAGGCGGCTATCGCGGCGGCTACGGGTATGGCGGCTACCGTGGCTATGGCTACGGCGGCTATCGCGGTTATGGTTACGCTGGCTACCGCGGCTATGGCTACGGCGGTTATCGCGGCTATGGTTACGGCGGCTATGGTTACGGCGGCTATGGGTTCCGTTACTACAGCCCGAGCTTCGCGTTCAGCTACGGCTATCGGCCCTATTACAACAACTTTTACTACCGCCCGTACTCGTACTACCGGCCGTACTACTCGCCCTATTATTACTCCAGCTACGCGTACTCGTACCCCTCATACTCGTACCCGTCGTACTACTACGCGTATCCCTGCGTTCTGGACGAAGCAGGGAATGGCAATGCGGTCGTACTTGGGCAGCAGCGGCCGATGGAACAAAAGCAGGTGATGCCGCCGGCGGGGAACGGCGACGGCACGTATTTCTACGATGGCGGGCCGGCGAATCGCGTTCCGATCCCGGGCGCCGAACCCAAGTTCCCGCCTAAGGGGCCGACCGTGCCGCTCGAAGGCAAACTGGTTTCGCTGCCGGCGAAGAGTGCGACCGTGGCATTTCCGGCCTTTGGCGAGGCTCCTGCCACAGCCGCACCTGCGCAAAACGACGCCCGGTTCGTCTCACTGCAAGCGACAACTTCGAGCCGCAGTGCATTCCCAGCGTACGGTGAAAAATAGTGGTGAGTTGCCAACATCATTCCGTAGGACAGGTTTTTAACCTGTCCTTTTTTGTTGCGTAGGATAGGATTCCGTTCCTGTCCTGCCTTGCTGGGAATCGCTATGGGCGCATTGGTCAGGAGCGGAATCCGGAGCGGAATCCTAACCTACTGCGGCAAAA
>JAKEHV010000083.1 GCA_022614915.1 Gemmataceae bacterium
AATAGCGGCCCCGCAGCCATGCGGCGCCGCTATTCCTCAGGTTGGTCAACTCAATACACGATGTTCGGCAAGGGTGTATTCGGCATCCTGCCGCACATTTGGGTCGGACCACCCCTTGGCAACATCGGTACTATCGGCCAATGGGGAAGAGAACTTCAGGGAAAGGATTCCTGAAAATGGGACCGGCGGGGCATTTGAGCAAATATTGGCCGATTGCGGTAACTACGTCGCTGCTTTTGCACGCCGGTTTGCTTATTGGTCTTTCCGTACTGCCTTTTCGTGCGGCATGGCAAGCGGATGCCGCACCGGCGCGCGTTTTCGGCATCAGTCTCTTGGACGACGAGGGACCGGGAGGCGAAGTCCATTTCCTACCGAACTCGGAAGAGTCCACATCTCCAACACAATCCATACCACCGGACGCGCCAACCCCAAGTAACATGGAAACGGCGCCGATGGCGCCGACGCATGCAGCAAGCGTCGCATCGGAGCCTCTGCCCGGCGTGAATCTCGGCAACCCGCTGCCGCACGGGCGCGGCTCGGACAGCGGGAACAAGGGGGCGGCGGGCCCAGGCGACGGCGTCACCAAGTTCTTCGGCGTAGCGGCCCACGGTTCGCGCATTGTCTATGTCCTTGATTGCTCGGGAAGCATGGGCAAGAACGGGGCCATCGTCGCGGCGGCGCGGGAGTTGGTGCGCAGCGTCGAACAGCTTCCCGCGCACGCGCAGTTCCAAGTCATCGTCTACAACGCTAAGCCAAGGTTTTTGCTCGCGCGCTACAGCGGCTGGCTGACCGCGTCGCCGCAAATGACGCAGGAGATCGAAGCCGCGTTCAACGCGTTGCCTACGGAAGGCAAGACAGAACACGGACCGGCGCTACAAAAGGCGATTGCCTTGCAGCCGGATGTGCTTTACTTTCTCACCGACGCCGACGATTTGAAACAAGAACACCTTCGCCAGACGAATCTTGCCAATCGGGGCCGAACCGTCATCCATACGATCGAGCTAACGCTGGCCAATCAGCACCGGGTCGGCATGCCCATGCAACTTTTGGCCCGCGACAACCGCGGCGCGTATCAGGCGATCGATTTGGAGAATTACCGCTGACTTCACCGGACCATAGCGGAATTCGGCTTGACAGAAAACTTGAGAAAAAATATGAGTCCTCCCTCTTTCTGCCAAGTATTCTCGCGGGCACAGGAGCCGACCCTGGGGAGGGCCGGCGGCGATACGCCTGCGCGGTTGGGGGAAACCAGTCATGATGCGCGAATGGATCCGCAAGCGGTTGGGGACGGCATTGGCGATGACGACGCTGTGGCTGGGCCTCGGCGCGGGCACGGCAATCTGGGCGCAAGCGCCGCCCAACCCGGCATTGCCCAAGATTACGTACACGAAGAACAACAAGTTCCATCTGCCCGTGCAAATGGACCCCGGCCTGCGCGGCAACCTCCGCGAGGTGTGCCTCTACGTGAAGGTGAACGGCGGCGACTGGATCCGCCACGAAACCGGACTGCCTTCCACGCAGCACTTTCTCTACAACGCCCCACGCGACGGCGAGTACTGGTTCAACCTGGCAACTGTGGACAAATCGGGCAAAATGACGCCCGCCGACCTCGCCAAGGAACCGCCGGCTTTGCGCGTCGTCGTCGATACGCAAGCCCCCAGCGTGGACACGCAATCCATGACCAACGCGGACGGCGAATTCTGCGTCCGCTTCGTCGTGCAGGACGCGCACTTCGATCCCAAAGGCTTGAAAGTCGCGTTTCGCACGCCGCTCGGCGACAAGACCTGGGAGCCGGTTGCCGGCGACCCGATGCTGTTCAAAGTCACCGACCGCCAAGTACTCGAGCATCCCGTTAAGGTGTCCGCCACGGACCAATGCGGCAACACGACCAGCCGCGATGTGAATGTCAAGGAAATGCTGGTCGCGACTCTGTCGAAAGAGCAAGCCGTAAGAACCGTGAGCGCGACCGGGGAGCCAAAGGCCGCGCCGACGCCGCCCGCGTTGCCCATGGAGCCCAGCAAGCTGCCCGACTTTATCAAGAGCGAGGCGCTCAAGCCGGCTTTGCCCCCGGCGATTGTGGACAAGCCCGGCGCTGTGCCGACGCCAAACGCTCCGCCGCTGCCTCCTGTGAACCCGACGCGCGAGCAAGGGTCGGTTCCTGGCGGCCCGACGGCGCCGGTTATGCCGCCCACTGTGCCCGAAACTTCGGCTAACGTCGCACCGGTATCGGCCGCGGCGGGCAGGTTGATGCTCAACACCACGCGGGCCGTCATTGACTATCGCATCGACCAGGTCGGTCCCAGCGGCATCAGCCGAGTCGATGTCTATCTCACTTCCGACGCGGGCCAACAGTGGCAGCGCATCCAGGAAGACGTCGATCGCAAAAGTCCCGTGGAATTGGATCTGCCCGGTGAAGGCGTGTTCGGCATCCGTTTGGCCATCACCAACGGCAACGGCTTCGGCGGCACCGCGCCGGCCAAAGGCGAAGCGCCGACTTGCACCATCGAAGTGGATACAACCAGCCCGTTCGTGCAGCTGCGTCCTCTCGATCCGCCGCAAAGCGGCATGATGGAAATCCGCTGGTCCGCCAGCGATAAGAACCTCGGCGCCGAGCCGGTGTCGCTCTTCTATCGGACGCGCGCCGACGGCCCTTGGCAAGTCGTCGCCCGCAATATGAAGAATGACGCCATGTTCCGCTGGAGTTTCCCCAAGGACCAGGGCCACACGTTCTTTTTCAAGGTCGAAGTCACCGACCTGGCCGGCAACGTCGGCCGCGCCGAAACCGCCAACCCCATTATCCTCGACCTGACCGAGCCGCGCGCTGCAGTTCTCGG
>JAKEHV010000084.1 GCA_022614915.1 Gemmataceae bacterium
ATGGCGACTCTGGCCCGCTACCTGCGCCTCTGGCTCTCCCTGGCCCGCTTCAGCCTCACGCGCGAGCTGTCCTTCCGCTCCAATTTCCTGGTCAAGATCTTCGTCGAGCTCTTGTGGCTGGCAATTCTTTTGGCGTTTTACGAAACCATCTTCGCCCAAACCGATAAGGTTGAGGACTGGGACCGCCACCAGTATCTCTTTTTCCTGGGCTACTACTTCGCGCTCGGCGGTCTCTTGGAAACGCTGTTCATGGACAACTGCAACACCTTCGCCGATCTGGTCCGCAGCGGCGACCTAGATTTCTATCTCTTAAAGCCGATGGACGAACAGTTTCTTGTGACCTGCCGCAACGTGGACTGGTCGTGCGTGCCCAACGTGTTTCTGGGCGGCGGAGTCATGCTCACCGCACTTGTGTTGAGCGGCTGGACGTTTGATCTGGGCGTGCTGCTCTTGTTCCTGGCCACTTTCGCGTGCGGTTTGGGCCTTGCGTACGGATTCATGCTTCTTTTGACGTCGGCGTCGATCTGGTTCATGCGCAACCAGAGCCTGTTCGAGATGTGGTGGCTGTTCACGACGCTCATGCGCTATCCGCGCGAGATTTTCAAAGGGCCATGGGCAGCGCCGGTCGGCTTTGTCTTTTCGTTCGTGGTGCCGATCATGCTCGTGACCAACGTGCCCGCGCGCGTCATGCTCAAGATGATCGAGCCGGAAATGGTGCTGTACATTTTCGCGGCGACGGTGGCGGTCCTGTGGGTGAGCCGGCGCTTCTTCCGCTACGCATTGCAGCGTTACCGAAGTGCCAGCAGTTAGGCTAAATTCCCTGACTTAGCTATCTTCCATGCATTTGTAGCCGCATTCGCAAGAATGCGGGTGACGCGCACGCGACCGGAATTCTTGCGAATTCCGCTACGAGCCAAAACCAGCCGGGATTGTTTCTTTCCAAACATTGACACTATACTTCCGCCTCAACCCCCCGCTCCCCCCTGGCGAGGGCGACATTGAACGTGGGAAGGAGCCCCCGCGATGGCCGCGCACGCGCCGACGCTTACGCCGCAACTCGTTCCGCAACGCCGCGCGCCTGCGACTCCCCTTTTGGAAACACCCCGGCTTTCGATTCTCGTCGTGAATTATCGTCAATGGGAGAAAACCTACGAACTAGTCCGGCAATTGTTGTCCTCACATGCGCTACGAAGCGGGGCGGCGGAAGTCATCGTGGTGGACAACCACTCGCCGGGCCATCCGGCCGCCAAAAAGCTGAAGAAGCTGCCGGGCGTTTCCGTGCGTCGCTGGGACAAAAACCGGGGCTTCGCCAAAGCCGTGAACGAAGGTTGCCGGCTCAGCCGCGGGGACTGGTTTTTGCTTTTGAACCCGGACATGACGCTGACGCAGGGATTTCTGGACGGCGTGCTCGGCCTGGCGGACAGGCTGGAAGCAACGGATCCAAAAGCGGGCATCATCGGCTTTCACCTGCGCAACAGCGACGGCTCGCAGCAGCTTTCGGCCGGGCCGCTGCCGACGCTCTGGTCCACGCTGTGGCGGCTCGTGTTGCCGCGCAGCCGGCGCAAGTACAAGACACCGCGCGCAACCCAGCGTGCGCCGGCGCCGTGGGTGACGGGTTGCTGTTTGCTCTTAAAGAGCGCGTGCATTCGCGACCTGGGCGGCTTGGACGAAGCGTTTTTTCTTTACTACGAAGACGTCGATTTGTGCCTGCGGGCAAGACAAAAGGGCTGGACGGTATGGTACGAGCCGGACCTGGCCGTGATACACCATCACCCGCTGCACAGCCGGCCCGTGCCGGCGGCGCTGCGCCTCGTCACGCGGCATTCCTTGCTGACCTACGGCGCCAAGCATTGGGCCGGCTGGCAGTTCCGGTTGCTCGCGCGGATCATTCGCGCCGAGGCCTGGGTGCGCCGCGTCTTTGCCTGGTGGCGCGGCGACGGCCGGCAAGCGGCCTTCTTCCGCGAGTTGGCCGGCCTGACCCGCGACATGCTCCATGGCGACGAAGCGGCGGCGCGCCGGCGCATCGACCGCGCCGTGGAACATATCGATGTCCGCGTCGGCGTCTAACCCGTTTAGCGTTCGCCGAATGCCGTGCCGGTGCAGTGTCCTACGAACGCTAATCGATGAATCGAAGCTATGCTTGCCATCGTCATTCCCACACACCAGCGCGCGGACTTGCTGGAAAAATGCCTGCAATCCGTGACCGAGCACGCGCCTGCCGGGACGCAAATCCTTGTCGTGGATGACGCCTCAGCGAATGCGCGCACGGCTGATGTTATTTCCCGTTTCCGCGACGTGCATTGCCTGAAGCTCAAGCGCCGATCCGGATTCGCAGCCGCCGCGAACGCCGGCATACGCGCCAGCCGCGGCGACATCGTGCAGCTACTAAACGACGACGCCGAGTGGACGCCGGGTGGGGCGCAAGCAGTGCTGCGGTGGTTCGACGATCCAACCATCGGCGCTGTTGCCCCGCTTGTCTTGATGGGGCCGGACGGCAAGAAGATTGACAGCGCCGGCGATCGCTATTACTTGGGAGGCGTGGCGGCCAAGCGCGGCCGCGGGGAACCGGTCCATGCCAAGTACCAGCAGCCCGGCCTGGTGTTTGGCGCGAGCGCTTCGAGCGCCTTCTACCGGCGTTCCGCGCTCGCAAAGGCCGGCCTCTTTCCGGAACAGTTCGGCAGTTACTTCGAAGACGTCGATCTTTCCTTCCGCTTGCAGCGCGCCGGCTTTCGCATTGCTTTCGAACCGAGATGCCGGATTCTGCACCGCGTCGGCGCATCGCATGGCCGTGCTTCTCGAAAACTCGTTGAACGGCAATCGGCCAACGAAGAGCGTGTCTTTTGGCGCAACCTGTTCGGTTCCGATTTGCTCCGCGCTTTGCCCAAGCACATCGCGGTGTTGGCGGGCAAGGCCTGGCGGCGCTGGCAGGAAGGCACGCTTGCGCCGTTTGTATTCGGTCGTTTGCGGCTTCTTGGGGAGTTCGGCGCAATTTGCCGGCACCGCCGTGACTTGCGGCAATGGGGAACAACAAGCGCGTCCGCTTGCATGGTCGAGTCGCGGCATTGGGGAGTCTAGAGCAAAACACCATGGATAAGGTCACAGGAATCCTGGTCGAGGCGCTGCGGCTAGGGGTCGAGGGTGGCGAACAGCGGCTCTACCGCGCCGGCAAAGTGCCGGGTTTGTTCGCTGCCCGCAATAGTCTGACCGCCGAAATCGCCGCGCGCGCCTTGGACGACGGCCTCTTGGAAATGGTGCGGTCCGAAACCAAGGGCAAAACCACGACGGAGTGGGTGCGGGTAACGCCCATAGGGGTCGCCTTTCTCCTCGAGCACGACTCGCCGGTCAAGGTGCTCGACGAGTTGCGTGGCTTCTTGCAGACAAGTCAGGACGGCATTCCGATCTGGGTCGCGGACTTTCAACGTCAATTGGTCCAGTTGTCGCAACGTGTGACGGGTGAAGTCGAGGCGATGGGAAGGCGGCTGGAGGTCTTGGCCGGCCGCGTCATGGAAGCGCTCAAACGGATTGGCCAGTTCCAGTCGCCGTTGCCGGACGGAATCGCGGGCGCGTTGCCTTGGGCTCACGCCGCAGCGGAGTATCTGGACAAGCGCCTGCGCAGCGGCTTGCCGGAGCGCTGTCCGCTGCCCGATTTATTCGCCCATCTTAGGGGCAAGGAAACCGGCCTTAGCATTGCGGATTTTCACTCGGGGCTGCGCCGTTTGCACGATCGCGGCCGGGTTCGGCTCCTGCCGCACGACGGAGTCGAAGGCCCGCCGGAACCGGAGTTCGCCCTCTTGGACGGAGCTGCGGTTTTCTACTACGCCGCGCGCGGATTATGATTTGAACACAGAGACACACAGAGGCACAGAGAAAACACAAAGAAAGCAAAGAAGAATGAAGAATGAGAGCGGCAAGCACTCGCGTGGCAAGTTCATTGTTCATTCTTCATGTCTTCTCTGTGTCTCTGTGGTTAGTTCTTTCTCATCATTCAGCGGTCCGAACACGATGGCTTGCCCCGCTTTGAACAGCGAAGCTACCAGAAGCGGACCCAAGCGCCGGTCGCGGCAACCGAGCCGGCCGGCTTGGCGCATTCTGTCGGCGGCTTCCTCGAACCGGCCCGCGTGAAAATCATCGAGTGCGCTCAGGAACATGGCGCCCGCCAGCGTCTCGCCGATCTTCCAGGCGTTGCGGCGCTCGGGCTCAAGCCGTTGCCACCACTTGGCGGCCTCATCCCATTCACCTTGCTGAAAGAGGAGTGCGCCCAGCAACGCCTGCGCGGGGGGCGCAGATGCGCTATTCATGGTTTGCGCAGGGGTCGCCAGCGCATCGGCGGCCGCACTTGGTTCGTGAAGCGCCCATTGCGCCAAGCCCGCCAAGTAGCGCGCTTCGACCGGCCAATGCACCGCTGTCGATTCGCCATTTCGTGCCGCGGCGGAATCGAGCGGACCCGATTTCGGCAGTGTGCCGCTTCCTAACGGGCGCGGCTCGGACAGTGTCGGGGGTGAGGGGATCATCCTCCCCTCGCCCTGGGGGAGAGGGGTCGGGGGTGAGGGGGCCAACGACGCGCAACTGGCAAGCACGCCGCGATAGTCCTGGGCTGCAAGTCTAGTCAGCGCGGTAAAGAACACAAAGCGCGAATCGGGATTATCGACGGCGCGCATTGCCTCCGCCTGCTGCGCTAACCCCGCTGCATCGCCTTGCAGCCAGCGCACGGCGGCCAGGCACCACAGGGCATCGGCGTGCCGCGGATCTTCTTGCAAACAGATTTCTAGGAAATGGCGCGCGGAACCGAGCAAGGCTCCGTTCGGCGGTCCTGAAGCCGAAACCGCCGGTTGCTGTAAGGTCAAGCGGGCGCCCCAAAAGGCG
>JAKEHV010000529.1 GCA_022614915.1 Gemmataceae bacterium
AGTGTGTGTCGCTTGTCGCTCCGGAGCTTTTTGGAGACGGAAAGCATTCGCAGACAGTCACTTGTGTCGTAGCTCCGGAGCGACAAAGGTTGTGGGTAATTGTCGCTCCGGAAATGTTGTCGCTCCGAAAAGCCGATTCGAGTCGTTGAACAGGACGGAAAACTGTCGAGCGTTTTCTCAGCGATAGCCCCCGCCGGGACCGGGCATCATACCTGGGCCGCGCGCCGGCATGACCGCGGATTCCGGGTTTAGCTTCTTCAACGGGTCGCGGTTGTTGAAGGCTTCCTTAGGATAGGCGGAAGCATTGTAACGCGGCTCGGCAGGCGGAACGATAAATTGTTCCACCGTCTCGGCCGGTTTCAAATCAGGCTGAGGCGTCCTGCAGCCCCATACCGCCAACAGCATGGCCAGGCCGACGATCGGCACCCACGTCTTGCGCATTTGCGATTCTCCCCATTCAACGCGGACGGGGAGTATAGCGGGCGATGGCGTGGTTGCAAGTCGAATTGGTGGTGAGTTGTGAGTGGTGACCGATCCCCATTCACCACGTACTACTCACCACTTACTACTCACCACTCACCCAAATCCTACAGCTTGCCTGATTTCGCTTTGCTGTAGCGTTCATTGACTGCGGACCAATTAACGACGTTCCACCATGCGTCAATGTAGTCGGGGCGCTTGTTTTGGTACTTGAGGTAGTAGGCGTGTTCCCAAACATCGATGCCCATGACAGGCGCTTGGCCCTGCATGTAGGGGCTGTCTTGATTGAGGGTGTTGAGCACTTTCAGCTTGCCGTCGGCGAGGACAAGCCAGGCCCAGCCGCTGCCGAACCGGCCAACGCCCGCCTGCTTGAGTTGCGCCTGGAATTGCGCGAAGTCGCCGAACGCGGCTTTGATATCGTCGGCGAGCGGGCCGGTCGGTTGGCCTCCCGCTTTGGGCCCCATGATTTCCCAAAACATACTGTGATTGGCGTGGCCGCCGCCGTTGTTGATCACTTGTTGGCGAATGTTCTCGGGCACTTGATTGATTTCGCGCAACAACTGCTCGATCGGCTTATTGGCCAGCGCCGCCTGACCTTCAAGAGCCTTGTTCAGATTGTCCACATACGCCTTGTGATGCCGGCCTTGGTGGATCTCCATCGTCATTGTGTCGATGGACGGCTCCAGCGCGTTGGCGGCATACGGCAGATTCGGCAAGGTGTAAGGCATGATCTACTCCTTCGAGGATGTGCTGCTTGGGAATCTTGGGAGTAGTTTATGCCGATGAAGTAGCATGGCAACCAATGCAGCCGACCGCCCAGCGGTCGGCTGGCCCAAGCCGACTGCTTGGCAGTCGGCGGGCTCTCTTCCCCAACAGCGCGAAAACCGCTATGGTAGGGGCAAGCGCGAAACACAGCTTCGTTAGTTAAACAATCAATCATGCCAAACGCGTCCGGCCCCTATCTGGTGGTTCGTCGCGAGGACGGCTTCGGAGACGTGCATCCGCTCCAGCCCGGCCAGCACTTGACGTTGGGCCGCGCCAATACCAACCGCATCGTCCTCAAGGACGAGCTGTGCAGCCGCGAGCACGCCGAAGTGTATCTTGCCGAAGGGCGTTGGCGTGTGCGCGACCTCAAGAGCCTGAACGGCACGCGCATCAACGGCGCGCCGCTGGAAGGCGATTGGGAGCTGTCGACCGGCGACGAGTTCGAAGTCGGCCGGACCCGGTTCGTGTTTGTCGAGACATTGGACGAATTGCCCGAGCTGCCGACGACGCGGCCGGACGCCAGCGGCGTGTCCATCAAGAAACGTTTGGGGCAAACGCGCTTCCTGACGCCGCTGCCCGATGATTCGCCGGCGCCGAGCGGTCCCACGACGCCCGGGGGCAAGCGCAGCCTCAGCCGCGATTTGTCGCTGCTCTACCGGCTTGCGCTCGACATGGGTTCGGCCGCCTCATACGAAGAACTGGTCAAGATCGTGCTCGACGGCTTGCTCGAAGCAGTGCCGGCGGAAGTCGGGGCCATTCTCACGATGAAAGAGGGCCGCGACCTGGAGGTGACCGCTCACCGCCATCGCGATCCCAGCATTCACGCCTATAGCCGGGTTTCGGAATTCGTTACCCACGAAGTGCTCGCCAGCCGCGAGGCGATCCTGGCCGAGGACGTGTCGCGCGACCGCTATTTGCGCAACCGGGAAAGCCTGACTAGCCTGGGCGCGACCAGTCTCATTTGTGCGCCGATCAATTTCGGCAACAAGACGCTCGGCTTGATCCACCTTTATTGCACCGATCCGCACAAAGCGCTGGGACCGGAGGATTTGGAGTTTACCGTCGCGGTCGCCAAGCAACTTGCCGCCGTCACCCATCAGATGCGGCGGCAGGAATCCTTGAGCTTTGAGAATCAGGCGCTGCGCGATCAGCTTCGCGTCGAGAGCGAGATTGTAGGCGACAGCGCGGCCGTTCACGAAATCCACGATCAGATCGCGCGCGTCGCGCCGACCAACGCCACGGTGCTCATCCGCGGCGAAAGCGGCTCCGGCAAGGAATTGGTCGCCCGCGCGCTCCATTACTCCAGCCCGCGCAAGGACGGCCCGTTCATTTGCCTCAACTGCGCCGCGATCACCGAGACGCTCTTGGAAAGCGAGCTGTTTGGCCACGAGAAAGGCGCTTTTACGGGCGCAACCGAGAAGAAGATCGGCAAGTTCGAAGCGGCCCACCGCGGCACGATTTTCCTCGACGAAATTGGCGAAATGGGCGTGCACACGCAGGCGAAGCTTTTGCGCATTCTGGAAGGGCATCCGTTCGAACGCGTGGGCGGCGGCCAGCAGATTCAGGTCGATGTCCGCGTGGTGGCCGCGACCAATCAGCCATTGGAGAAAAACTTGCAGGAGGGCAAGTTTCGCCGCGACCTGTTCTTCCGCCTGCAAGTGGTTGAAAT
>JAKEHV010000002.1 GCA_022614915.1 Gemmataceae bacterium
GCGCCACCGTCTACGTCACCGGCCGCAGTGATGGCGGCGACACAACCGAGGGTCTCCCCGGCACTGTGCAAGATACGGCGGATGCGGTCACACAAAGAGGCGGCCAAGGGGTCGCGGTTCGCTGCGACCACACTGCGGACGCCGACGTCGAAGCCCTATTCGCCCGCGTCGCACGAGAACATGGGCGTCTCGACCTTCTCGTCAACAACGTTTGGGGCGGCTACGAGCATTATGACCACTCGCGCTTCGCCGCTCCCTTTTGGGAGCAGCCGCTGCGGCATTGGTCCGGCATGTTCGAGTGCGGCGTGCGGGCGCATCTGGTCGCCGCTCGCCTGGCCGTCCCACTGCTGCTCGCCAACCGCCGCGGCCTGATCATCCACACGACGGCGTGGGACCGGGACAAGTATCTGTGCAACGTCTTCTATGACGTCTCCAAGGCCGCCGTGAACCGTATGGCGTTCGGCATGGCCCGGGAGCTGCAACGCCACAATGTCGCCGTCGTGGCCGTCGCCCCCGGGTTCGTTGCCACCGAGCGCGTGCGCGCGGCTTTCGCCGGAGCGGGCCAGGCGTTGCCCGAGAACCTGGAATCGCCGGCGTACATCGGGCGGGCGGTGATCGCGCTGGCGCAAGACGCGAACGTCATGGCCAAGTCGGGCCGTGTGCTGACGGTTGGAGAACTGGCCAAGAAATACGGCTTCACGGACATTGACGGCCGGCAGTTGCCGCCGTTCCGGATTGAAGCGTAACGAGGGTGCCGGTTGCTGATAGTGTTCAGCCGGTTTCAGGCGAATAACAAGAGGAGAGGAGAGTTGTTGACAGCATTGCGATTGGAGAGGCCATACCCTGGCGGCCATCAGAAAACCTTGGCGCAGATTCGGAACCGGCAAATGTCGTCGTCACATTTCACCAAGAATATTTCGCTGCTGTGCAAGAGCATAAACAAGCGCTAAGGTGGCTCAATCGCTCGAGCGGTACCGCTTGAGCGAAGATTTTGAAGTTGGGATATTTGATCCGGATAACCCGATGGAGAGTTTCTGCAAGTCCATGTAGTGCTGTTGAAACGCAGAGGGCGCGGAGAATGCTGAGAAGAAAGAGGGAACAGTCGGCGACTACAATGTTATTTGTCTTCTCCGCGTCCTCTGCGTTCTCTGCGTTTCAAATAAATGTCTGCACAAAGGGGAATCCAATGACCCTGAACGACCTCACGTCCGCGATCATCGGCGCCGCCATCAAGGTGCATCGCGCGCTCGGTCCGGGATTGCTCGAGTCTGCCTATCGAGTCTGTTTGGCCTACGAATTGAGAAAACTCGGTTTGCAGGTGGAAGAGGAAAAGCCGGTACCGGTGATCTACGACGAGGTCAAGCTGGAATGCGGTTTTCGGGCGGACCTCCTCGTGCAGGGACTGGTCATCGTCGAATGCAAGGCCAAGGAGAAACTGCACCCTGTGGACAAGGCCCAAGTCGCCTCCCACCTGCGCCTCCTGGGTCTCCAAGTCGGCCTGCTCATCAACTTCCATGAACTCTTGCTGAAAAACGGCATCCAGCGGATCGTCAACAACTATCGGGATGAGAGCTAAACGCAAAGGACGCGGAGAGCGCTGAGAAGAAGAAAGGCATAGTCGGCAATTGCAATCGTCTGAGTTCTTCTTCGCGATTTCTGCGCGCTCTGCGTTTCAGATTGAAAGACTCGCGCGACCCGCAATCGTAAGACGTTGCCCGCTATCACGCAAGACCTTGGCCCACTTCACCGTATGCCGCTGGAGGACGCTCGTGGTTGAGTTGATCTATCTGCCTGCGATGCTTGTCATGGGTGTCGTCGCTCTGGTGAACGGGAGAATCAAGTTGAGCCCGCGCCGCAGCGTCGAAGGGAGACCCGCGCGCTGGATCGGCGCCATCTTGCTCGTGCCCGTGCCACTGGCATTAGTAGTGAGTATTTCGGGAATCGTGGCGCTCGTCACGCAAGACCCAAACCGGCTTGTGGTGCTCATACCGTTTTGGCTTGCGCTGGTCAACTATGCGTTGCTCGCCGCCGCTGTCATCATTGGAGTAGTTATTGCACTGTTCACGTCGAAGCCAACCGGCAAAGCCGCGGGCCCGGTAGCTTCAGAGGCCGAAGCATCGCCGCGCGGTGGGACTGACAGCCACCAGAAGTTGAGATAGTCGGGCACGAGTCGCTACCGGGAATAACAAGCCAAGGAACTCGCCTGTCTTCTTCTCCGCGATCTCTGCGCCCTCTGCGTTTCAAAAATAAGCCGGGAAGGCGCCGGTTGCCAGACTCGCAACCGGCGGCTTACGCCGCTCGGCTCGCCAATTCCCCGAGCTTTTTTCTTGGACGCGCCGAGCAGAAACCGGCTATACTTATCAACAACCATACTCATGGTCAGGGTGCGCTATGCCAAACTATGCCCTGGGTTGTCCGGAGTTCCGCCAAAGCCGCCGTAATTTGCTCAAGGTCAGCGCTTTTGGTCTGGCCGGTTTGGCCGCGGGAGCGCCGGCGCTGGCGTCGCCGCAAGCGAGCGGCGGTTCCCGCACGCGCGCGCGGGCCCGTGCCGTCATCTATCTCAACCAGTTCGGCGGGCCCAGCCATCACGACACGTTCGACATGAAGCCGGACGCCCCGGACAACATCCGTGGCACGTTTGACCCGATCGACACGAGCGCGCCCGGCATCCGCATCTGCGAGCACTTGCCGCGCATGGCTCGCGAAATGCACCGCGTCGCCGTGCTCCGCGCCGTGCATCACCGCATGCGCAATCACAACTCGGCGACCTACTACAGCCTGACCGGCGTCGCCCCGCTCCTTGACGACATCCGCCTGCGCGACACGCTCGACCTCTATCCCTGCTACGGCGCGACCATGGCCCGGCTGCGGCCCGCTGACCACGGCATGCCCAGCTTCGTCGCCTATCCCTTCGTCCTGCGCGACGGCAGCATCACTCCCGGCCAGCACGCCAGCTTCCTCGGTAAGCAATACGATCCTTTGTTCTTCACCGAAAATCCGAATAGCCCCGGCTTTCGGCTGCCCGAATTGACTTTGCCCGGCAACCTGACTCTCGAACGTTTGGAAGATCGCCGTTCGATGCTGCGACTACTCGATGAGCAAACGGAAGCGGTGGAGAGCACAGCCGGCCGCGGCTTAGAAACTTTCTACGACCGCGCGTTCGGCATGCTCGCCTCGGCTCGTCTGCGCCGCGCCTTCAACCTTGGTGAAGAGCCCGAGCGCACCCGTGACCGCTATGGCCGCACCAAGTATGGGCAATCGTGTCTTCTTGCCCGGCGCCTCGTCGAAGCCGGCGTCCGCTGCGTCACGGTGTATTTCGCACCCAACATCGGCAACAGCGGCAACGGCGGCGGCTGGGACACCCACTCCAACAACTTCCCCGACCTGCGCACTCGCCTTCTGCCCGCCACCGATCAGAGTGTGCCCACCCTGCTCGCAGATCTCGCCGACCGCGGACTTCTGGACGAAACGCTCGTGGTCTGGATGGGCGAGTTTGGCCGCACGCCGCGCATCGGCGGCAACCCTCGTTTCGGCCCGGACGGCCGCGATCACTGGCCGCAGTGCTACTCGGCATTGCTCGCCGGTGGCGGCGTCAAGGGCGGCATGGTGCACGGCGCCTCCGACCGCCACGGCGCCTACCCGGCCAACAATCCGGTCCGTCCCGACGACATCGCCGCCACCATGTTCCAGTGCCTCGGCATCGACCCCGCCACCGAAGTGCGCGATCCCTTGGGCCGGCCGTTGCCTATCAGCGCCGGTGCGCCGATCTGCGATGTATTGGCGTGAAAGTGTCATCCCGCAAGAAATACTCACTTGTCTACTCCAACACTTTTCGGCTCCATGTGAAGCCGGCGCGCGCGAATAATTCATTCGCTGGTTGAGGTGGAAGCATGAAAGAGGCTACCCTGAGAGAGGTGCAGGCGAGATTGGGCGACTATGTCAAAACCAGCGCCGCCCAGCCAGTATTGATCGTTGAGCGCGGCGAGCCAGTGGCCATGCTCGTAGGGCTTGGCCGACGCAAGAAGCGAGCGCCCGTCAAACTGCGGGAAGTTCTTAAGCGCGCCTGGAAAGACTACGAGAAGTACGGCGGAATGGGTCATGAACAATTCTGGAATGAACTGGCCAAGGACTCGAACTCACGTCCATAGATAGCGCATGTCGCACCTGGACCGATCGAAAAAAGCGTTGCCTGATGGCAGCCGGGGCGGTCGATGGACGGTTCGGAAAGTCCATTGCGATACGGATGGCCAGGCTGTAAGCTGGATTGGCCCATGAACAAGAACCAGGTCAAACTGAGTTGGCCGTCTCTGGATGAGCCTGTCGCCGCCGGGTCCGAACCGGCCGCGACTCCCGCTGCCCCCTTGGAGGGCGCCGAAACGGCCGCCTTCACTGCCGGTGAAACCGTCAAGTCCCGGCTCGCCGCGGCCGGCAACGCCCGCACCTTCGGCCGGTATGAGATTCAGGGCGTTCTCGGCAAGGGCGGCATGGGGGAAGTCTATTTGGCCTATGACACCGTGCTCTTGCGCACGGTGGCCCTGAAGGCGCCGCGGCTGGCCGAAGACGCGCCGGTGCAGCGCGAGCGCTTTCTGCGTGAGGCCCGGGCCGCGGCCGCCTTGCACCACCCCAATATTTGCCCGTTGCACGACGTCGGCGAAGCGGATGGCCAAGTTTTCTTGACGATGGCGCATATCGACGGCGCGCCGCTCTCGACCGTCATTCGCACGCAAGGGGCCATGGATCCGGATCGGGCCGTGACGCTCATCCACAAGGTCGCGCTGGCGATGCACCATGCCCATGAACGCGGCCTCTTGCACCGCGATCTAAAGCCGGGCAACATTCTCTTGACCAAAAGCGGCGAGCCCTCGGTCACCGACTTCGGCCTGGCGTTTCGCTTCGACGCCGATACCAGCAACCGCCTGACGGAAACAGGCCTCGTCGTCGGTACGCCGACGTACATGCCCCCCGAACAGGTCAACGGCCAGGCGCTGGGGCCGACGGCGGATGTGTACAGCTTGGGCGTGGTGATGTATGAGCTATTGGCCGGCAAGCCGCCGTTCGCGGGAACGCTGGGCAAAGTCATCGCGCAAATCGAGAGTGCGCCGCCGCCGCCGCTTTGCCAGCTGCAACCCAGCATCGACCCGGCGCTTGAAGCAATCTGCTCGAAAGCGCTCGCGAAGCTGCCCGCCGAACGCTATCCCGACATGGCGGCGTTCGCACAGGCGCTCGATCAATATGCCGAAGAGAAGAGAGCGCGTCTGTTGGCGGAAGAAGCGACGCGAGCCATGCGCCGGCGCGTGCGCTGGCTGGTCGGCACGGCCGTCCTCGCCGTAGCGGCAACCGTGACTGCCGCCGTACTCTTGGTGCGCCGACCGGATCGGGACATAGCTGCGGTTCCGGAAATGCATTTGACGGACGCCGAGCGGCTCTTCGATGCGCTGGCTAAGCCTTTGGTGAAGATCGAGTGCGCGGTGGCGGAAGACATGCCGCTCAGCCTGGGCCGTCATTTTGTTCCCGCCAGCTTGCTGCAAGTACAGTCTGGCGGCGGCAATTGGCGCTTTCACGACGGACCGCTCTATTTCTCGGTCACCGGCAACGGCACAGGCCATGTGCTCGATTTGTCCGATCAGCCGGGCCAGGCAGGCCAGATCACTTTCTTCGGCGGCGAAATCGACGTGAAAGCGCCTTACCTGCTGTTCCTGGGTAACTTGACGCCCAGCAGCCGCATCTACATCAAAGGCGGCATCGGCTACAGCATCCTTGCCCCGATGGACGGCGGGCCCGGCAGCAAGCACGTGCAGTTTGACGGCACCCACTTCCTCATGCCCAAGATTCGGGACCCGAAGATCGACACGACCGAGGCGACCGGCGCCGAC